>NZ_JBFRCV010000012.1:0-204510 GCF_052113245.1 Arthrobacter sp. YAF34 | reverse complement strand
GGGGAGGCGTGGCCCTGGAAGAAGACCTGGTCCCCGCCGCCGGGGTGGTCCTTGCCGCGGAAGAAGTGGTTGAAGCCGACCTCGTACAGGGTCGCGGCCCCGGCGTAGGTGGAGATGTGCCCGCCGACGCCGATATCCGGACGCTGCGCCCGGTGCACCATGACCGCGGCGTTCCAGCGCAGCCAGGCGCGGTACTTGCGCTCGATCTCCTCGTCGCCGGGGAACGGCGCTTCCTGGTCCACCGGGATGGTGTTGACGTAGTCCGTGGTGGTGACCATCGGTACACCCACGCTCTGCGCCCCGGCCCGCTGGAGCAGGCTGCGCATAATGTACTGGGCACGTTCGGTGCCTTGTTCCTGAATCAGCGTGTCCAGGGACTCCAGCCATTCGGCGGTCTCTTCCGGATCACGATCAGGCAGCTGGTTTGTCAACCCGCTGAGGATATGGGAGGTATCTTCTCCTGCAGCCACGTCCAACCTCTCTTTGAGCGCATCCATCGGCACCCTCAGCTCCGGGCAGGGTGACTGCCTGGCGTGAACGCGACGTGTGCGACATATCGGTTACTACAGCCCGGTCGTATGCGCCGGGCAAGGTCCAATCACGGTACGCCTGCCTGTGTCAGCAGGGCGGTTGCCCGCGCAGGCGTAGTCGTCATCAGCCACTCTAGCCGTGCGAGCTGATGGATGCGTAGCCGCCCCATGGACCCCCCGCCGCAATTCACGGGCATACTGGTTGTGTGACCAAGCGCTGCCGTGCAGCGTTCGGATCGCCTTGTGTGACGCAGAATATGGCGGATCGCGGGGCCAACAGCTTGAAGCGCGAGCTCAAAGGGTGTTGGCTTGGAGTAATGGAAATCACTAGTGCCATTCAAGACATGAAGCACTTCACAGAGCATAGGAGCAACACGTGAGCGAGGCCGACGCCGCCACTTCGGTAAATGTGGCGGAGAAACTGGGTTTCAAAGACGGGGACCTGATTCAGGAATTCGGTTATGACGAGGACGTCGACTTCGACTTGCGGGACGACATCGAAGATCTCACGGGCTCTGAGCTTCTGGACGAAGATGATCACGAGGTCGTCGACGCCGCCATTCTGTGGTGGCGGGCCGGCGATGGAGACCTCGTCGACACCCTGGTCGATTCGCTGACCACGCTCACGGAGGGCGGTGTCGTGTGGGTCCTGACCCCCAAGTCCGGCCGGGTGGGCTACGTGTCCCCGGCGGACATCCAGGACGCCGCACCCACCGCGGGACTGCACTACACCACCTCCGCCGGAGTCTCAAAGGACTGGAGCGCCACCCGGCTGGTGACGCGGAAGAACAAGTGACCCAAGCGGTCCAGCGCGCGGCCGGCCGGCCGGACGCCGGCGCGGCTCCTGGCCGCAGCCGGGTGCCCGCCGTCGGCGATTCCGCGCCCGACTTCGAGCTCGCAAACCAGTTTGGCGAGCCGGTACGGCTTGCGGACTTCCGCGGCCGCAACGTCGTGATTGTCTTCTACCCCTTCGCCTTCTCGGGCATCTGCACCGGGGAACTGTGCGAGATTCGGGACAACCTGGGGCTCTTCGAGGATGCCGATGCCGCCGTGCTGGCGGTCTCCGTGGACAGCAAGTTCGCCCAGCGGGCCTATGCCGAAAAGGAAGGCTACGGCTTTGACCTGCTCGCCGACTTCTGGCCGCACGGCGCCGTGGCCTCGGCGTACGGGGTGTTCGACGCCGATAGCGGGATGGCCCTGCGCGGCACCTTCATCATCGACGCGGCAGGAATCGTCCGTTACGTCGTTGTTAATCCCCGCGGCCAGGCACGGGACCTTGCCGAATACCGGGCCGCCCTCGCCGGACTCGGCGGGAACTGAGCCAAGTGAGGCAGCGGCGGCCAGGAATCGGCATGACCGGCTTTGCCAGCCTGCCGCCGGTCACGGCCGCCGGGACCGGCGGCGATACTTCAGCGGAGCTCCAACGCGGCGAGCTCGATACCCTGCGGGACATCTACGGCCTCCTTGCCGGCGGAAGGTTCGCCGTGCTGACCGGGGCCGGGCTCAGCACAGATTCGGGCATCCCGGACTATCGCGGCCCGGCGCTGCCCCGCGCGCCCCCATGACCTATCAGGAATTCATCGGCGAGCCGGGAAACCGGCAGCGCTACTGGGCCCGCAACCACATCGGCTGGTCGCACCTGCGCAGGGCGGACCCCAACGACGGCCATGCCGCGGTGGCCCGGCTGGAGCAGCGGGGGCTGCTCACCGGCCTCATCACCCAAAACGTGGACCGTCTCCATGAGGACGCCGGCAGCGTCAACGTGGTGGACCTGCACGGCCGCTTCGACCAGGTGGTGTGCCTGGACTGCCACCGGCGGTACAGCCGCCGGCTGCTGGCCGGGGTCCTGGAGGAACTCAACCCCGGGTTCCTGGAACGGGCCCAGGCCGCGGGAGTGGTGGAGATGGCCCCCGACGCCGATGCCACCGTCGAGGATGCCGGGCTGATCGAATCCTTCGTCGTGGCCCGCTGTCCGGCCTGCGGCGGGACTCTGAAGCCGGACTTCGTGTACTTCGGGGAAAATGTGCCCAAGGACCGGGTGGAGCGCTCCTACGCCATGGTTGACGCGGCCCAGGCCCTCCTGGTGGCCGGCTCGTCCCTGACCGTGATGAGCGGCCTGCGCTTTGTCCGCCATGCGGCGAAACAGGGCAAGGCGGTGGTCATCATTAACCGGGGGGTGACCCGCGGCGACGACCTCGCTACGGTCAAGCTAGAGGCCGGCGTGAGCGCGGCCCTGAGCTGGCTTGCCGCCGAGCTGCCGCCCCTGTAGGGGACGGCGGGGCCGATTGGCGCCGGACAGGTGACATCCGGTACAGTAACTGTTCGTTGGTTGAAGCGCGCAGGCGCGGATACCGCGGTTTGGGTCTTTAGCTCAGCTGGTAGAGCGCCACGTTTACACCGTGGATGTCATCGGTTCGATCCCGGTAGGACCCACCACAAGAAACCCCGTCATTTCAGGACCCAGCGGTCCGAAATGGTGGGGTTTTCTGCTGTGGGTGGGTGCGGGAGCCCGCTCACCGGTCCGGGCGCGGGAAATGTCTGAGCCTGGCCCTAGTGTGACGGGAATGGAGCACGTGATAGTGAAGACAGGCCCGGACGGGCGGCCGCAGGCGGTGGTCCGCGGGGGCCGGGAATGGTTGATCGGCGCCGAGCCGGTCCGCTGGTTTGAGCGGGTCAACTGGTGGGAAGCCGAGCGCCGGATGCCGAAAGGCCTGAGCCGGGTTGACGTCGAGGTCTGGCAGGTCCAGGCACGGCTTGGCCGCAACCGCGGTTCGGCCCTCACCACCATGGAATTGATCCGGGACGGGCTCGGCGGCGGCTGGCGGCTCCGGGACGCAGTGGCCGACGCCGCCTAAGCCGCGGGGCCCGTACAGCGGACCCTACGCCGGCCCCGTAAACCGGCCTAATAATCGGGCCGTAACCGGGCATTGGAAAAGCCTTCCACCGCGACTATTGGGGGATGCCGCGGTGGAAGGCTTGTTAACAACATACCGTGAAGATTTGGAATTGTGAAACGCGCCGGTAGGGTTCCAGACCGGCCGAAATAGCCCAGTCGATGGCCTAATTATGAGGCCGTTCCGGGGCCGCGGCGGCCGCCGCGCGAGTGCCGCCGTTTTAGTGGCGCTGAAGCGGGACGAACACGCGCGGCTGGTTCTTCCAGCTCGGCTCCATCTCCGAGATGGTCTCTCGCATGATCCGGTTCGAGGCCTCCCGTGCCGCGGCGGCGTTCCCGGCGGCGATGGCCTCGGCGACGTCCACGTGCCACTGCAGCGCCGTCTCCCGCGGGTGGTCCGGCATGAGGCCATGGACGGTGCGGCCGGTCAGGGTTTCGGTCACCTGACCCACCATGTTGGCGAACATCTCGTTACCGGAGCCGGTCAGCAGCAAGGAGTGGAACAGGATGTCCAGCTCGAGGAACCGGGGCACGTCGCCGGCCTGTCCGGCTTCCCGCATGGCGTGCGAGATCTCCACCAACTCCTGGCGCAGTTCCGCCGGGGCGTTGGCCGCGGCGAGTTCGGCGGCCACCGGTTCGACGGCGGTGCGGAGCTCGGCCAGGGAGCGCAGCTGGGCGCCGCGGCCCTCGCCGGCCAGGCGCCAGCGGATCACGAGCGGGTCGAAGGGGTTCCACCGGCTGGAGGGCAGCACCCGGATGCCGACGCGCTTGATAGTTTCCACCAGGCCCAGGGATTGCAGCACGCGGACCGCCTCCCGGACCACCGAGCGGGAGACTTTGAGCTCGTCCTCGAGGTGCTCTGCAAGCATGACGTGCCCGGCCGGGAGCTCGCCCGCGACGATCCGGGTCCCGAGGTGCTCAACGGCACGGGTATGGAGGCTGGTCGACATAGTCGTAAGCATAATCCTGCGTGCCGCGTCGGGACCGACCGGCACGGCCGGTGCCGGTGATCATAGACTGTTTGTGACGCGCAGTATTCCGCTCAGTGGGCGCTGCTTTCCCGCAGCCCGCGGTAATACATATGGTTTATGGACAGCCACTGATCCTCAAGAGCGGGTTCCGCCCCACGCGGCACGACCTGCCCGAGTCCTAGTTGAACGTCGCACACGAAACGCCGTGCATGCACGGTGTAGAGAAATGAATTGGAGTTTTGATGTCAGCACACATCGGTGTCACCGGCCTCGCGGTGATGGGGGCCAACCTCGCACGCAACCTGGCCCGGAACGGCTTCACCGTTGCCCTGCACAACCGGTCCGTGGAAAAGACAGACGCCCTCCTCGCAAAGCACGGTGGCGACGGCGACTTCGTCCGCACCGAGACGCTGCAGGAGCTCGTCGACTCACTGGAGAAGCCGCGCCGCGTCCTGATCATGGTCAAGGCCGGCAAGCCGGTGGACTCCGTGATCGAACAGCTCGAGCCGCTGCTGGAACCCGGCGACATCATCATCGACGCCGGCAACTCGCACTACGAGGACACCCGCCGCCGCGAAGCCGCCCTGGCGAAGAAGGACCTGCACTTCGTCGGCATCGGCGTCTCCGGCGGCGAGGAGGGCGCCCTGAACGGCCCCTCGATCATGCCGGGCGGTTCCCGGGAGTCCTACGACGCCCTGGGCCCGCTGCTGGAAAAGATCGCCGCCCACGTCGACGGCAAGCCCTGCTGCGCCTGGATCGGCACCGACGGCGCCGGACACTTCGTCAAGATGGTCCACAACGGGATCGAATACGCCGACATGCAGGTCATCGGTGAGGCTTTCGATCTCCTGCGCTCCGGCGCCGGGATCGAACCGGCCGATCAGGCGAAGATCTTCGAAGAGTGGAACAAGGGCGAGCTCGCCTCGTTCCTGATCGAAATCTCCGCCGAGGTCCTGGGCCACGTTGACGCAAAGACCGGCAAGCCGTTCGTCGACGTCGTCGTGGACGCTGCCGGCCAGAAGGGCACCGGCCGCTGGACCGTCATCTCGGCGCTGGAGCTCGGCTCGCCCACCTCCGGCATCGCCGAGTCCGTCTTCGCCCGGGCCCTGTCCTCCCAGGCGGAGCAGCGGGCGCTGGCCCAGGAGCTGCTGTCCGGCGGCGAGGCCGCCGTCGAGGTCCCCGAGAGCTTCGTCGAGGACGTCCGCCAGGCGCTCTACGCCTCCAAGCTGGTCTCCTACGCGCAGGGGCTGGACATGCTCGGTTCTGCGGCCAAGGAATACGGCTGGGACCTGAAGCTGGATGAAATCGCCTCGCTGTGGCGCGGCGGCTGCATCATCCGTGCAGAACTGCTCAAGGAGATCACCAAGGCGTACGCCGCGGCGGAGAAGCCGGCCAACCTGCTCTTCGCCCCGGCCTTCACCAAGGCGATCGCCGAGGTCCTCCCGGCCTGGCGCCGCGTGGTGGCCACCGCGGTCCAGCTCGGCATCCCGGTGCCGGTGTTCTCTTCCTCGCTGGCCTACTACGACGGCCTGCGCCGCAAGCGCCTGCCGGCCGCCGTGATCCAGGGCCAGCGCGACCTCTTCGGCGCCCACACCTACGGCCGCGTCGACGCCGAGGGCACGTTCCACACCCTCTGGGGCGAGGACAAGTCCGAGATCGAGGCCGTCGACACCCACTAGCCCGTACCGGTTCCGACCCTGGCGGCCGGCGCTTTCCAGCTACTCTGGGAGGCGCCGGCCGTTCGTGTTTCCGGCCGCACCTGCCCCGGAGTCCAGCGCTCAAGGAGTTCACGCGACGAAGTTTGCCGTCGAGGGTCTCAGCGATGGCTGGGCACCACGGGCAACGCCGCAACCTCGACCCGGCCGGAGCGACGCGGTCCTCTGGCACATCTACAAGCGGTTTCCCCGGCTGAGACTGCCGGGGAACGCCAGTTGGTCTAAATTCGGTATTCGATCAGGTATTCGGCCGGGTCGACGGCGGGTTTGGTCTCGCGCTGCGCGTCGCGGTGGCGCCAGGTGGCCGGCACGCCGGTGACGATGGATTCGGCCGGAGCGTCTTTAACCACGACGGCGTTGGCGCCAATGGCGCTGTCCCGCCCGATCGTGATGGGTCCCAGGACCTTGGCCCCGGCGCCGATCACGACGCGGTCCTCGATGGTGGGGTGGCGTTTGATCTTCGCGAGCGAGCGGCCGCCGAGGGTCACCCCGTGATAGATCATGACGTCCTCGCCGATCTCGGCGGTCTCGCCGATGACCACGCCCATGCCGTGGTCGATGAAGAAGCGCCGGCCGATGGTGGCCCCGGGGTGGATTTCGATGCCGGTCAGGAACCGGGCGAGCTGGGAGATCAGCCGCGCCGGGAACCGCAGCGCCGGGTCCTGCCACAGCCGGTGCGTCAGGCGGTGGAACCAGATCGCGTGCAGGCCGGAGTAGGCGAAGAAGTTCTCAAAAGAACCCCGCGCCGCCGGGTCGTGGGACCGGGCGGCCTCGAGGTCTTCCTTCAGTCTTGCGAAGAAGCTCACAAAGACCTTTCTAGGGAATCGTGGGACAGCGGCCGGGACTTAGCCGCGGATGTCGTCGTACAGCACGGTGGAAATGTAGCGCTCACCGAAGTCGCACACAACAGCAACAATGAGTTTACCGGCGTTCTCCGGCCGCTTGGCGAGCTCCAGGGCCGCCCAGACGATCGCGCCGGAGGAGATGCCGCCCAGGATGCCTTCCTTGACGCCGAGATCGCGGGCCACGCGGACGGAATCCTCCAGCGTGGCGTCGATGACCTCGTCGTAGACGTTGGTGTCGAGGATTTCGGGGACGAAGTTCGCGCCGAGACCCTGGATCTTGTGCGGGCCCGGGGCGCCGCCGTTGAGGATGGGGGAGTCCTTGGGCTCGACGGCGATGATCTGGACGTCCGGGTTGCGTTCCTTCAGGACCTGTCCGACGCCGGTGACGGTGCCGCCGGTGCCGACGCCGGCGACGAAGATGTCCACCTTGCCGTTGGTGTCCGCCCAGACTTCCTCGGCGGTGGTGCGGCGGTGGACCTCGGGGTTGGCCTCGTTGGCGAACTGCTGGGCCCAGATGGAGTTCTCCGTGTTGGCCACGATCTCCTGGGCCTTCTCCACGGCGCCGCGCATGCCCTCGGAACCGGGGGTCAGGACGATCTCGGCGCCGTAGGCGCGCAGCATGACCCGGCGTTCGGTGGACATGGTTTCCGGCATGGTCAGGATGACCTTGTAGCCGCGGGCCGCGCCCACCATGGCCAGGGCGATTCCGGTGTTGCCGGACGTGCCTTCGACAATGGTGCCGCCGGGCTTGAGGGCACCGGACTTCTCCGCGGCATCAACGATGGCGACGCCGATCCGGTCCTTGACGCTGTTGGCCGGGTTGTAGAACTCCAGCTTGACGGCCACGGTGGCGTCAAGGCCTTCGGTCAGCCGGTTCAGCCGGACCAGCGGAGTTCCGCCCACCAGCTGGGTTACATCGTCATAGATCGGTGCCATGTATGTATGCCTGTCTTTGAAGAGGGTTGACTTTGGTCAGCCTAACGAGCGGGTACCGACCCTAGTTAAGCATTAAGCCATGAAGAGTAATATTTCCTGGCCTTGGCCAGCTTCGGGTTGATGATGACCTGGCAGTAGCCCTGTTCGGGGTATTTGGCGAAGTAGTCCTGGTGGATGTCCTCGGCCACATGGAATATCGGCAGCCGGCTGACCTCGGTGACGATCTGGTGCCGCCAGAGGGCCTGGTTCCGTTCGATCGCCTCCTCGAACAGGATCTTTTCCTCAGTGGTTTCGTAGAACATCGAGGAACGGTACTGGGTCCCGACGTCGTAACCCTGGCGGTTCAGCGTCGTGGGGTCGTGCAGGGCGAAGAACATGTCCAGGATGACCTCAGCGGGGATGACGTCCTCGTCGAACGTCACTGCCACCACCTCGGCATGGCCTGTGGTGCCGGAGCACACGGAGTAGTAGTCGGGGTTGCGGTCGTGGCCTCCGGTGTAGCCCGAAACGACCGAGCTGACACCCTTGGTTTTCTGGTAGACGGCGTCGAGGCACCAGAAGCAGCCTCCGCCGAGGACAAAAGTTCTCATGGTCTCTTCAATGGTTCAACCGCCCCGATGATTCCCCAGCCACCTTACGAGACTCTTACAAGTGACCGGGCCGGCCGCGGATAGGGTAAAAATGGGGGTATGGAACCTGTGAACACCGATGTTTCAGCTGAGTCCGCAGCGGCCGACAGCGATACCGGCGCCGGGGAGGCCTCCGGCGCCGTGACGCTCGGCACGATTCAGCTGGCGATCGAGGAACTCTGGCCCGAATCACTCGCCGAGGACTGGGACGAGGTGGGCCTGGTCGCGGGCCACCCGAACGCCGAGGTGCACCGGGTCCTGTTCGCAGTCGATCCGACCATCGCGGTCATTGAGGAAGCCATCGACTTCGGCGCCGAGCTGCTCATCACCCACCATCCGTTGCTGCTCAAGGGCGTGACGTCCGTTGCCGCGAACACGGCCAAGGGCAAGGCCGTGCACCGCCTCATCGAGTCCGGGACCGCGCTGATGACCGTCCACACCAACGGTGACTCCGCCGTCGGGGGCGTCTCCGATGTCCTGGCCGACGCGCTGGGGCTGCAGAACGTGGCCCCCCTGACGCCCGCCGCGAACGGGCTCCCCGAGGAGGGCATCGGCCGGGTCGGAGACCTCGACGAGGTGCTGACCCTGGGGGATTTCGCGGCCCGGGTGTTCGGCATCCTGCCCTCGGTGGCCGGGGGCGTCCGGGTCTCCGGGGACCGGGACGGGCTGGTCCGGCGGGTGGCCGTCTGCGGCGGCGCCGGCGACTCGCTTTTTGGTGAGGTGCGGGCCAGCAATGCCGACGTCTACCTGACGGCGGACCTGCGCCACCACCCGGCGTCGGAAGCGCGCGAGGCGGCCGTCAATGACCGGCCCTACCTGATTGACGTCTCACACTTCGCCAGCGAGTGGCTGTGGCTGCCTGCCGCCGCCGAAGCGTTGGGCAATGTGCTCACTGACCAGGGACACGACGTCGAGATCCGGGTCAGCGCCACCAACAGTGATCCCTGGGACTTCATTCTGACTCCGGGCTAAGCCTGGTGTGCGAGGGGCCCCGGGTGAGCGTAGCGAGCCCGGGGAGCATGCTAGGCGCTAGAGTCTATGAAGCGCCGGTCCGGTGCCCGGCTTCGGCCGGAAGTGAACAAGCGGAGGTAATAGTGGCTAAGGCAGCACCGGCGGAACAGTTGAAGTTGCTCGAATTGCAGGGACTGGACGCCAAGCTCAAGTCCCTGTCCAACCGCCGCCGAAGCCTTGAAAGCGACTCCCGGATCACCGACCTGGAAGCTGCCTTGAGCGTGGCCAACGGCGAACTTGGCTCCGCCAAAGTGGCCGTCCACGATGCTGAGCTCGAACTCAAACGCGCCGAGGCCGACGTCGAGCAGGTGGCGTCCCGGATCGGACGTGACGAGGCAAAGCTCAACAGCGGCACGGGCCTGTCCAAGGACCTCGTGGCCCTGCAGCGCGACCTCGTTTCCCTGAACAAGCGCCGTTCCGACCTCGAAGATGTCGAACTCGAAGTCCTCGAGCGGCTCGACTCGCTCCGTGCCCGCCAGACCGCGCAGCAGCAGATCGTCGACGACATCCAGGGCTCCTTCGGCTCCATCCGCGCCGAACTGGACGAGCAGCTGGCCGAGATCGCCGCCGAAGCCACCGTGGTGCGCGGGCAGCGTGCCGAGTTCGCCGCCGGACTGGACGCGGGGATGCTTGCCGTCTACGAGAAGACCCTGGCCAAGCGCGGCGTGGGTGCGGCGCGGCTGTTCCACGGCACCTCGGAGGGCTCCGGCATGCAGCTGAGCCCCGGTGACCTCGCGGAGATCAAGGCCGCGGCCGAGGACGACATCGTTTTTTGCCCGGACTCCGGCTGCATCCTGGTCCGTTCGGCCGAGTGGGCCTGACCCAACTGACCCGCAGTTAAGGCCGTTTCCAGGGGCCAAAACGGCCCCTGCTGCGAGCTAGGCGGGCAGGATGATGTTCAGGGTGTGCGGCTTCCGGCCCGTGCCCCCGACAAGTTCCGCCACCCACTTTTCGGCAGCCGCCTTCTGCAGCTGAGCCGGGGTGTGGGGTGCCTTGCCCCGGCGGGTCAGCAGGTGCCGCGCCAGTTCGCCGCGGGTGTGCTTGGCGAAGTGGCTGACCACCTTGCGCACGCCGGCGGTCTCGGTGAAGACGTTCACGGCCACCGTTTGTTCCGCCGGGGGAGTCCAGGCCGCGGCGTAGGTGCTCGACCGGCAGTCCACTAACAGCTCGCCCGCGGTGGCCGCCGCCAGGGCATCGTTCAGGAGCGGTTTCCAGAACGAGGCGAGCCGCCCGACGTCGGGCAGCGAGGTCGCCATCGACAGCCGGTACGCGGGAACCCGGTCGGCGAAGCGGATGGCGCCCCAGAGCGCGGAAACCACCAGCACCGACGTGTCTGCCTTGGCCCGTTGCGCCGGGGTCAGGGTGTCGTAGCCGAGGGCATCGTAGAGGACCCCGGAGTAGATCTGGTGGGCCGGGGCGGCAGGTTCGGCGTGCAGGCGGGTGTTGCGTTCGACGTCGGCACTCAGCGACGCGCCGACGCCCAAGAGCGCCAGCGCGTCCTCGTGGGCGCTGACCGTGCCGAGCGCGTCGAGGACCTTGGCCCGGGCGCTGTTGAGCGCGGGGAAACTCAGGGCGGTCCAGTCGGCCGCATCTCCGGTGGTCGCGGCGGTCTTGCCCTCGGAGGGCGGCAGCAGAATCAGCACCGTACGATCTTACCGGCGGCGGTCCGGCGGGGAGTGGCGGGGCGAAGGCGCCGGCTGGCCGGTTGCGGGCTAGCCGAGATTCCTGGCCAGGAAGGCCACCACGTCCGGCAGGATGCGCCGCCAGTAGGCAGCCTCGTGGGCGCCGGGCTGGAATCCGCCCTCGAGCGGACCGGG
The DNA here is from genome assembly GCF_052113245.1 of Arthrobacter sp. YAF34. Lineage (NCBI taxonomy): Bacteria > Bacillati > Actinomycetota > Actinomycetes > Micrococcales > Micrococcaceae > Arthrobacter > Arthrobacter sp. YAF34. Next base: position 193,163 of record NZ_JBFRCV010000012.1, on the reverse strand, counting down.
GAGAGCGCTGACGTAGTCCTGAACGGTGTCCAGGAGGTCGTCTTCCGTGCCGCAGTCGATGCGTTTTGGCAGTCTCCGAAGTTGGGGCCGCAGGGCGAAGACGTCGTTGAGGGCAAAGTCGTCGGGGCTGTCGAACGCATGCTCCCGGGTTGCGTCGTACCGGGCCCAGACAGCGGGGCTCATTGCCGCCACGGCGCGCAGGCCCGCGATCTTGCCCTGCGAGGCCAGCAGCAGCGCCCCGAACCCGCCCATGGACAGTCCGAAGAGCCCCATCCTGCCGGTGTCCAGGCCGGCGCCGGCGAGGAGGGGCAGGAATTCGGTCAGCAGCATCGACTGCGTGTCGGTGCCGTCCGTGCGGGCGTGCCACCAGGAGTCGCCGCCGTCGACCGCCGCGATGGCGAAAGGCGTGCCGCCCCCGTCCACGTGGCGCTGCAAGACGGCCTGGGCGTCGAGTTCGCCGAAGAGGAAGCCGTGGCCGCTGCCGGTGCCGTGCAGGAAGACAGCGACAGGCAGCCGCGCCGTGGCGCGTGCGGTCGCTGCCGCGGGGGAGGCAGGGGATGCGGAAGCGGCCGGCGTCGGCATGGCGATGGACCAGCCGGTAGCGGTCCCCGGCCGAAACGCCGAGATGAACGAGCCCGTCCGGAGCTCGACCTGCGGGCCCGGCTGGCCGGACGCAGGGGCGCAGGCGGACAGGGCGGCGGCGCCGAGCAGGCCGGTTGCCAGTTCCAGCATCTGGCGTCGTCCCGGCAGCGGCCCCTCCATCGTCTGATCATAGGCGCGGATGGATCATGGGCGCGGATTGATCATTGACGCAGGGCAGATGAGACAGAGGTGCAGGGCTACGCGGCCTTGACCGGCGGGGCTGCCGTCGTTGGGGGTGGAGCCGTTGGCGTCGTTGCCGCCGGGGAGACAGCCGCCGTCCCGGCCTGGGCCGCTCCGGACTCGCGGGCCAGGAAGGCACCCAGTTCGGCGATGGTGCTCATCAGAGGTGCGGGGAAGACGACGGTGGAGTTCTTGTCCACCCCGATCTCCACGAGGGACTGCAGATTCCGCAATTGCAGGGCGACGGGGTGGGCCATCATCGTGTCGGACGCAGAGCCGAGCGCGACGGCCGCGATCGCCTCGCCTTCGGCGGCGATGATCTTGGCCCGCTTCTCCCGCTCGGCCTCCGCCTGCCGGGCCATCGCACGCTTCATGCTCTCCGGGAGTTGGATGTCCTTGAGTTCGACCAGGGTCACTTCGACACCCCATTCCAGCGTCAGGGCGTCCAGGATCTCCCGGATGTCGCTGTTGATGCGCTCGGTTTCTGACAGCGTCTGGTCCAGGCTGTGCCGGCCGACCACTTTCCGCAGGGTGGTTTGGGCGATCTGGTTGATGGCCGCCGCCACGTCTTCAATCGCCACGACGGACTTCACGGCGTCGATCACCCGGTAATAGGCCACCGCCGAGATGTCGACGCTGACATTGTCCTGGGTGATGATGCCTTGGGACTGGATCGGCATGGTCACGATTCGCAGGCTGACCAGCTGAAGCCGGTCCACCACCGGGATGATGAACCGCAGGCCGGGCATCCGGACCGCGACCACCCGGCCCAGCCGGAACAGGACACCCTGTTCGTACTGGCGCACAATCTTGATCGACATCCTGGCCAGAATGAGCACCAGGATAATGGCGAGCAGCCAGATGATGATGGCGGTCCAGTTCATCGCGATCGCTTCCTTGACTAGGAGGAATCCTGTTCCCATTCTCCCACCGGTCGCCTCACTTGGACCCGGTGGGACGGAGGCGCCGCGGGAGACCGTAGAATGAACAGCGGATGGGTTGACCAGGCGGCCGCGCGTCACGCAAGTGGCTCGAGGAACGTCCGGGCTCCGCAGAGCAGGGTGGTGGGTAACGCCCACTCGGGGTAACCCGCAGGCCAGTGCCACAGAGAACAGACCGCCTGCGTGCGTCGCGTGCTTGCACGGGCCGCAGGGCAGGTAAGGGTGAAACGGTGGTGTAAGAGACCACCAGCTTCCCGGGTGACCGGGAAGGCTAGGTAAACCCCACCCGGAGCAAGGCCAGACAGGGCACGATTGAGGGCTGCTCGCCCGAGTGCCCGGGTAGGCCGCTGGAGGGCGTCGGCAACGGCGTCCGTAGATGGATGGCCGCTACTCCCGCGCCGGCAACAGCGCGGGAACACAGAACCCGGCGTATCGGTCAACCCATCCACTCAAGCGCCGGGATCCTGTCCCCGCCACTCCCATGCCAGGGGCGCGCCGCCTATACGCGCAGTTCCCCGCGGGCGTTGAGGCTGAGTGAATGCTTGACATCATCCCGGTGAATCCCGAGACTTCAATGAACGCTTCAAGTAGTGATGCATTCGGTGATGGTTGAGGAGTCATTGTGCCGAACGATGCAGCATTTGATTACGTGATCGCGGGGGGTGGCACAGCCGGCAGCGTCCTTGCCGGCAGACTGAGTGAAGACCCGTCAGTTCGCGTGCTGCTGCTCGAAGCGGGCAGATCCGACCGCCATCCCTTCATTCACATGCCGGCGGGCTTCCCGAGACTGAAGGGTGGCCCGTACCAGTGGGCATACCACAGCGTCCCGCAAAGGCACAGCAACGGCCGCAGCATCCCGCTCCCTCAAGGTCGCGGGCTCGGCGGCGGCGGATCCATCAACTCCCAGGTCTTCACCCGGGGCGTGGACGAGGACTACGACGGCTGGGTCACGGAATACGGATGCGGGGGCTGGTCCGCCGCCGAGGTGTCCAAGTACTTCGTCCGTTCGGAAGCAAACACCAGACTCTCAGGACCCCGGCACGGGACCCAGGGACCCCTCGGCGTCTCGGACCCGCGGCGCCCGCACACGCTCTCGGCGGCATTCGTGCAGGCAGGCCAGGAGTTCGGGCTGCCCTACAACCGGGACTTCAACGGTGCTGAGCAGCTCGGCGTCGGCTTCTACCAGACCACCACCAGAAACGGCCGCCGCTGCAGCGCCGCCGTCGCCTATTTGAAACCCGCACGCAATCGCCCGAACCTCACAGTTCGCGTCAATGTGACCGTCTCAAAGGTGGTCATCAAGAACGGCCGCGCCGTCGGCGTCCAGGCGATCGAAGGCGGTGTGGTGCGAAGCTACACCGCATGGCGTGAGGTGATCGTAGCCAGCGGCGCCTTTGGATCGCCGAAGTTGCTACAGCTGTCGGGTATTGGCGACCCGGCCGACCTTGCTGCCGCCGGCATTGACGTTCTCCATGCGCTGCCGGGCGTCGGGAAGAACCTGCAGGACCACCTTGACCTGGACATCATTTACGAACTCACCGAGGACCACAGCCTGGACCGGTTTAATCGCGTGCGCCCGGCGACGGTCATGGCCGGGCTCGAGTACCTGGCCTTTCGCTCGGGACCGTTCGCGTCCAACCTGGTCGAGGCCGGCGGCTTCAGCCGGGCCAACAAAGAGGAGAAGACCCCGGACCTGCAGTTCCACTTCCTGCCGGCGGCGAGGTCGGAGCCGGGCATAACGTCGCTGCGACCCGGATTCGGGGCGACGCTGAACTCGTACTTCCTGCGCCCCCGCAGCCGGGGCACGGTTCGCATCGCGTCCTCAGACCCCACCGTGACACCGCTCATCGATCCGAATTTTCTCGCGGACGACTACGACCTCGAGATGACGATCGCCGGCGTGCAGCAGAGCCGCCAGATCATGGAACAGTCATCGATGGATGCCTTCATCAGGAAAGAGCACATCGGCGACGGCTCACCGGTGACAACCCGCGATGAGTACGTGAACTTTGCGCGCTCCTACGGACGGACCTCATACCACCCGGTCGGCACCTGCGCCATGGGAACCACCGACGATTCCGTCGTCTCGCCGCGGCTGAAGGTCTATGGGCTCGAGGGATTGCGTGTGGTTGACTCCTCGATCATGCCCCGGCTGATCAGCGCCAACACGCAGGCGCCCACGATCATGATCGCGGAGAAAGCCGTCGACATGATTCGGGAGGACGCCGCTGCGCCGACGCCGGGCGTGCGTGGCTTCGCCAGCTCCTTCCGGGCCGCGGACCCTGTGTGAGTCATTTCACGCGTAACCGGGCACCGGGCGCCGCCGGGCCGCCGGTAGAATTGGTGACGAACGTAGAAGTTCCGCCGCCGGGTCTGCGTTCGCAGCCGGCGGTTTTACTTTGCGCTCAACGAGGCGCCCGGGGTGGACCGAATCCCCGCCGGCGCCAGGTACCGGACACCCTCCGGCGGCCGACTTCCCCCTACGAGGACGTAGGGGGTGGATTCTAGGAAGGTAGTTCTGTGAGCCAGACGTCAGATTCTTGTCTTGATACGTGGATGGGCCGTGAGGCGCTCGCCGAGGCCATGATCCCCGTGATCGGCCGGCTGTACCGCGAAAACAACGTGGTGACGTCCATCCACGGGCGCAGCCTGATCAACAAGTCCACCATGAACATCCTCAAGGCCCACCGCTTCGCCCGCCGGATGAGCAAGGAAGAACTGCGCCTCGAGGAGACGGCCCCGCTGCTGGAGGCCCTGACCACGCTGGACCTCGGCGCCGCGGCGATCGATATTGCCCGCCTCACCGAGAAGTACCGCGCCGAGGGCGACGGCGCCAGCCTCGATGAGTTCCTCCGCGGGGAACTCGCCGAAGTTGTCGGCAAGCGCGGCGGCGACGACCGCACCAGCACCGACGTCGTCCTCTACGGCTTCGGCCGGATCGGCCGGCTCCTTGCCCGCCTCCTGATCGAAAAGGCCGGCGGCGGCCACGGCCTGCGCCTGCGCGCGATCGTGGTGCGCCGCGGTTCGGACAATGACCTTGCCAAGCGCGCCAGCCTGCTGCGCCGCGACTCCGTTCACGGTTCCTTCGAGGGCACCATCAAGGTGGACCTCGAGAACGACACCATTACCGCCAACGGCGTCCAGATCCAGGTCATCTACTCGGACAACCCCGCCACGGTGGACTACGCCGCCTACGGCATCCACGATGCCCTGGTGGTGGACAACACCGGCCGCTGGCGCGATGCCGAGGGCCTGTCCCAGCACCTGCAGAGCAAGGGCGTCTCCCGGGTCCTGCTCACCGCTCCGGGCAAGGGCGAGCTGAAGAACATCGTGCATGGCATCAACCACGGCACGATCACCGACTCGGACACGATCGTCTCGGCGGCCTCCTGCACCACCAACGCCATCACCCCGGTCCTGAAGGCGATCAACGACCGCTACGGTGTGGTCCACGGCCATGTCGAGACGGTCCACTCCTTCACCAACGACCAGAACCTCATCGACAACTTCCACAAGGGTGACCGCCGCGGCCGTTCGGCGGCGCTGAACATGGTGATCACCGAGACCGGTGCCGCCAAGGCCGTTGCGAAGGCCCTGCCCGAACTCCTGGGCAAGCTCACCGGCAGCTCCATCCGGGTCCCCACCCCGGATGTGTCGCTGGCCATCCTGAACCTGAGCCTGGAGAACGGCACCACCAAGGACGAGGTCAACGACTACCTGCGGGAAATGTCGCTGCACTCTGAGCTGCGCAAGCAGGTCGACTACATCGACTCGCCCGAGGTTGTCTCCACGGACTTCGTCGGCTCGCGCCGTGCAGGCATCGTCGACGGCCTGGCAACGATCTCCAACGACAAGAACCTCGTACTGTACGTCTGGTACGACAACGAGTTCGGCTACAGCTGCCAGGTGGTCCGCGTCATGGAAGAAATGGCCGGCGTCAACCCGCCGTCCTTCCCCGCCAAGGACGCCGCCTCCATCCTCGAGGCAGCCGGGTTGGCCGTCGACGCCTAGCCGTGACCGGGCGGAAATCCGTCCGTGAGATGGGCCCGCTGCTCCTTTCCCGGCCGATGTACTGGAATCGGCCGGGAAAGGGAACCACAATGGAGCCATGGAACTGAACCCGGCTGTTGATCACGAGACCACCCTGGAACACGCGCTGGACGTCGCGCGGAGCAACGCGAAAGAGGCGAAGCGGCTCCTGGACGATGCCCTCGCCAAACGCCAGGCAGGTGAAGTCAACGACGACCGCGTGAACCAGCTTCAGTCACTGCTCGACCTGGCCAACGAGGACCTGAAACGGGTCAACCGGGAACAGTAAGCCCCGACGTTTCGGATACCCGGCCACCTGCCCTCAACACTGTGGACAACCTCATAGGTGTCGGGCCGGCGCCGTAGGCTCGTGGCGTGCACCCGGAACGCCGCCACCGGCTACCCTCATGAGCCTCACGTGGACCGAATTCCGCCGGGCCCGGCGCCGCTCCCGTCAGGCCTGGCTGATTCTGGCCGCAGCCGGGCTGGCAGTCATTGCGGGCGTGGCCTGGTTCTTCACGGCCGGGCAGTTCGCCGCCGCCCAGCCACAGACGACCGGCCCCAGCGAGGCCCTGGTGCTCGGGGGCCGGTGGATGAGCGCGGTGGTTCCGGTCCGGGCCGTGCCGGAGGGAAGCGCCGCCGGCCTGCTGGACGCCCTCGAGGTCAAGGGCCGGTCTGCAGGGGACACCTATGACCGCAGCGCCTTCGGCCAGGCCTGGCTCGACGTTGACCGCAACGGCTGCGACACCCGCAACGACATCCTCCGCCGGGACCTGGCGGCCGTTGACTTCGTGCCCGGCTCCCGGTGCCAGGTGGCAGGCGGAACGTTCCGGGAGCCCTACACCGGCCGGATGATCGTGTTCCGGCGCGGCGGCGAGACCAGCGCGGCGGTGCAGATCGACCACGTCGTGGCGCTCGGCGATGCCTGGCAAAAGGGGGCCCGGCAGCTGACCGCCCGCCAGCGTGAACACCTGGCCAACGACCCCCTCAACCTGATCGCCGTCGACGGTCCCGCCAACCAGGACAAGAGCGCGTCCGACGCCGCCACCTGGCTGCCGCCGAACAAGGCCTTCCGCTGCCACTATGTGGCCCGGCAGATCTCCGTCAAGGCCGCCTACCACTTGTGGGTCACGCCCGCAGAGAAGGAGGCGATGAAGAGAATTCTCGGATCCTGCCCGCAGCAGCAAACCATCGTGCCGCGTTGACCGTTCCGCGTTGACCGTTCCGCGTTGACCGTGGCGGCCGCTACGGTGCGAAAGACTCAGCCGAAAGTTGTGCTTCCAGCCGCTCGACGTCGTCCCGGCGGCAGAGTTCGGTGGCCGGGGTCATGACCGCCGCGCTCCCTGCGGCCACGGCCGCGCGGAACGCCGCCTCGACACCCCGCCCCTGGGCCAGGCGCAAGACGAAAGCGGCGAGGAAGCTGTCACCCGCGCCCACTGTGCTCTGCACGTGCACCTGCGGCACAGCCAGCCGGAGGATTCCGGACTTCGAGGCAAGGACCGCTCCTTCGCCGCCAAGGGTCAGGGCGACGTGGTCTGCGGATCCGTCCGCCACCAGAGCTGCGGCCGCCTCGACCTGGCTGCCGGGGCTGTCCAGTGTGGCTCCGACATGCAGCCCAAGTTCACGGCGGCTCGGCTTGACCAGGAAGACCCCCTCGGCGAGTGCCGCGGAGAGTGCCGGCCCGGAGGCGTCGACAACACAGCGGGCACCCTGTTGGCGCGACAGCCGGGCGACCTGCGCGTAAAAATCCGCCGGGACGCCCGGGGGCAGGCTCCCGCTAGCGACCACAAATCCGCCTGCCGGGATCGAATCCGCCAACAGCGCCAAACACAAACGCCATTCGGGCTCACTCAGCACCGGGCCCTGAAGCACGAACCGGAACTGCTTGCCCGTCGTCGTCTCGTCGACGGTGAAGTCCTCGCGCGTGCTTCCCTGGACGGGCACCACAAGGGCAGGAAGCCGTTCGGCCTCGATCAGCCGGCGGTACGCCTCCCCGGTGGGTCCGCCCGCGGTGTAGACCGCGAGCGTCCGCCCGCCGAGCCGCTGCACCACGCGTGCAACGTTGATGCCGCCGCCGCCGGGGTCGAGCCGGCTGGCCCCGCAGCGCAGCTTGTGGCCGCTGATGACCTGTTCCGTTGATGTACTGATGTCCAGGGCAGGGTTAACGGTCAAGGTGACAATGGGCGGCATCGGCGCGGGCACTGAAGCTTCCATGGCCCAAGCATAGGAGTTCCGCGCGTCCGGGCCCCCGGGCTGGAGGACCCTTGTCGCCGTTGAGCTGTCCGGCGAGAATGGGCGCTGCGGGACACGCCGTCACGCCGGAGCACGGGAACGGAAACATGGCACATCGCACGGGGGATTCGGGCAAGGGGCACCCCGGTCACAATGACGGTCACAAGAAGGGCTCCGCACGCCGGGCCGCCCGGCTCAGCCTCGGTATCTACGAGGCCGAACTTCTCAGGCTCCAGGCCGAACTGGTGGCGCTCCAGGAATGGGTCCGGAGCACCGGGGCGCGGGTGCTCATCCTTTTCGAAGGCCGGGACGCCGCGGGCAAGGGGAGCGCCATCAAGCGTGTCACCGAGTACCTGAATCCGCGGTTCGCCCGGATCGTCGCATTGCCGGCGCCCACCGAGCGGGAACGCGGTGAATGGTACTTCCAGCGGTTTGTGGCGCACCTTCCCGCCGCCGGGGAGATCGTCCTGATGGACCGCTCCTGGTACAACCGCGCCGGCGTCGAACATGTCATGGGCTTTTGCACACCGGCCGAACACAAACGCTTCCTGGCACAGTGCCCCGTCTTTGAACGCCTGCTCGTCCAGGACGGCATCCTGGTCTTCAAGTACTGGTTCTCGATCAGCCACGCGGAGCAGGAGCGGCGGTTCAAGTCCCGCCTGGATGATCCCATGCGGCAATGGAAGCTCTCGCCGATGGACCGCGAGGCCATCCTGCGCTGGGAAGACTATTCGCGGGCCAAGGACGAGATGTTCGTGCAGACGGACACCGCAGAATCACCGTGGTACGTGGTGGAAGCCGAAGATAAACGCCGGGCCAGGATCAATCTCATTGCGCATCTGCTCTCCAGCATCGACTACACCGAAGTGCGGACAGAACCGGTGACCCTGCCGGAGCGACCGAAGGCCGTCAACTACACGCGGCCGCCGCGGGAACTGTTCCGCTATGTCCCGGACTACGCGGCGAGCCTGGAAAAACCAGGCGAAGGCTAGCCGCGCACCCGGTCCGGATTTCCGGTCCGGTGTGTGCGGCAATGCGGCCGGGCGCCGGGTAGGGTACCGGCATGGATATTATTCTGGTTCCCGGATTCTGGCTGGACGCGTCGTCGTGGGCCGAGGTGACGCCGCCGCTTATTGAAGCCGGGCACAAGGTCTACCCGCTCACGCTGCCGGGTCTGGAGTCGGCCGACGCGTCGCGCACCGGCATTGGCCTGCGCACCCACATCGACGCCGTCGTGGCGAAAATCGATTCGTTCGACGCGCCGGTGGTCCTGGTTGGCCACTCCGGCGGCGGTGCGATCATTCACGGCGCGGTTGATGCCAGGCCGGACCGGGTGGCCCGCGCCGTCTATGTGGACAGCGGACCGCTGGGGGAGGGCGGGGTCATCAACGACGAACTCCCGGCCGACGGCGACGCGATCCCGCTGCCGCCCTGGGAACTCTTCGAGGATGCAGATCTCACCGACCTGACCGACGAGCTGCGGGCCATGTTCCGCGCCCGGGCCGTCCCGCAGCCGCGCGCGGTGGCCCAGGACAAGCAGCACCTCCGGGACGAGCGCCGCTACGAGGTCCCGGCCACCATCATCGCCTGCGAGTTCCCGAGCTCCATGCTGACGGAAATGATCGCCGGCGGCCACCCGTTCGTGGCCGAACTTGGCCGCGTCCGCGACGTCGACTACGTGGATCTGCCGACGGGGCACTGGCCGCAGTTCACGAAGCCCGCCGCTCTCGGGGCAGCCATCCTGGCCGCCGTCGAGCGCACCTCGGGGAGCTGACGAGCCGGGGCCGGGGCACCCGCGCCCGGTTAGTGGCCGAACGGGTCGGGGTCCACGCCCGGCATCCAGGTCAGGCCGGGGACGCCCCAGCCGCTCCGCTTGGCCTGCTTCATCGCCTTGCGCGCATAGCGGTCGATCAGCCGGTCCACGTAGAGCTTGCCGTCGAGGTGGTCGTACTCGTGCTGGATCACCCGGGCAAACCAGCCGGTTGCCTCGAATTCCACCGGCTTCCCGTCGCCGTCGAAGCCCTGCACCCTCGCCCATTCGGCCCGCTTGAGCGGGAACTGGCCGCCGGGGAAGGACAGGCAGCCCTCCTCTTCCTCATCGGGGTCCGGCAGCGCGCCGGAGACCTTGGAGAGGGTCAGAACAGGGTTGACCACAACGCCGGTGGGCGGGGCGCCGTCGTCGTTGTCGTACTTGTACACGAAGAGCCGCTTCCCGACCCCCACCTGGGGGGCGGCCAGCCCGACGCCGTTGGCGGCGTCGTTGGTCTCGAACATGTCGGCAATCAGGGTGCGGAGCTCGTCGTCGAAGATTTCTACTTCTGCGGCGCGGCGGTGCAGCACGGGCTCGCCCCAGATGGTGATGGGCAGGACGGTCATATCAGGAAAGTTCCTCGGATGCTGGTGGAGACGGGGCGGGTCAGCCGGCGATGGTGCGGCCGACGACGTCGCGCATGATTTCGTTGGTGCCGCCGAAGATCGTCAGCAACCGGGCGGCGAGGTAGGCCTGGGCCACCGGGTACTCCATGATGTAGCCGTAGCCGCCGTGCAATTGCAGGCAGCGGTCCGTGACGGACTTGGCCCGCTCGGAGGCCCACAGCTTGGCGCGGGCAGCGCCTGCGGCGTCGAGCTCTCCGGCGTTGAAGGCACGGATGGCCTGGTCCACGTAGGTTTCGGTGACCTCGACCTCCGTGAGGAGGTCGGCGAGTTCAAAGCGGCTGTTCTGGAAGTCGATGATCCGCTCGCCGAAGGCGTTGCGGTCCTTGGTGTAGCGCACGGTTGCCTCGTAGACGGAGCGCACGACGGCGGAGCTGGCCACGGCGATGGCCAGGCGGCCCTGCGGGAGCTGTTCGGCCGCGTACTGCAGACCCTTGCCTTCCTCGCCCACGAGGTCGGCGTGCGGGACGCGGACGTTGTCGAAGAACAGTTCCGCCGTGTCGGAGGCCTTGAGGCCCATCTTGTCCAGCTGCCGGCCGGTGTTGTAGCCCTCGGACTTCTGGACCATGAAGAGCGAGAACGAGTCGTGGTTTCCGCGCCCGGCGCCGCCGTCGGTGCGGGCCAGGACCAGCGACGCGTCACCGGAGATGCCGTTGCCGATGAACGTTTTCTGGCCGCTGATCAGCCAGTCGTCGCCGTCGCGCACGGCCTTGGTGCGGATGCCGCGCAGGTCGGAACCGGCGCCCGGTTCGGTCCAGGCGATCGAGGTTACCTTTTCGCCGGACACCATGCCCGGCAGCCAGCGGGCCTTCAGATCATCGGAGCCGTAGGCGAGCAGGTGGGGGAGGACCATGTCGTCGTGCAGGTGGAAGGCCAGGCCGACGGCGAGGTGGTTGCTCTTGGCGAATTCTTCGTCGAGCACGGCCCGGAAACGGTAGTCGCTCATCCCCATGCCGCCGAACTCCTCCGGCACGGCCAAACCCAGCAGGCCCTGCTCGCCGGCCGCGGACCACAGGTCCCGGGACATCATGTGGTCCTGATCCCACTGGGCGTAATGGGGAGCCACCGCGCGGGCGTTGAACTCGGCGGCCATCTCACGGAACATCTCGTGGTCTTCTTCAAAGAGCTGGCGCTTCATCGCGGTTCCTTCCACGCACGGACAACACTGGACAGCTAACAACGGACAGGCAACAACTGAACAGACAACAAAGGCCGCACCGGATATCCGGTGCGGCCTTTGGAAAAGGTCGGACAATCACTGCCGTCCTTCATGAGGGTGAGCGACGGGGGTTGAACCCGCGACCTCCTGGACCACAACCAGGCGCTCTGCCAACTGAGCTACGCCCACCATGTGCCGAACTTCGCCATCCGGCGAACCGGCGGGCTGGAAAGGCAACGACAAATAGCTTACCTGTTGTTCGGGGGTGGTTTTGCCACTTTTGCGAAATTCGGCAAAATTTCCGCCAAACGTGGCGCAGATTACTTTTTGGCGGGGTCCGTTTCCGCAGGGTCTGTTTCCGCAGGCTCGGCCGCGTCGGCGCCCATGACCCGCTTGGCGATTTTCTGGGCAGCGGCGCTGTCCGGTCCGGGAGCGGGGACGAAGACCGCCTCGCGGTAGTAGCGGAGTTCGTCGATGGAATCCTTGATGTCGCCGAGTGCGCGGTGGCCGCCGAGTTTGGCGGGGGACTGGAAGTAGGCCCGGGCAAACCAGCGCCGGGAGAGCTCCTTGATGGTGCTGACATCGATGACGCGGTAGTGCAGGTGCTCCACGATGTCGGGCATGTCACGGACCAGGAAAACGCGGTCGGTGCCGACGGAGTTGCCGCCGAGCGGGGCCTTCTTGGGCTCCGGCACCCATTTTTTGATGTAGTCGAGCACGGTGGCCTGCGCTTCGGCCATCGTCTTGCCGTTCGGGAGTTCCGCCAGGAGCCCGGAGCGGGTATGCATGTCCCGGACGAAGTCGTTCATCTGGGCCAGCGCGGCGTCGTCGGGCTTGATGACGACGTCGACGCCGTCACCCAGGATGTTCAGTTCCGAATCGGTCACCAGGGCGGCCACCTCGATGAGGGCGTCGTTCTTGGTGTCAAGGCCGGTCATTTCGCAGTCGATCCAGACGATGCGTTCGTTAGTTATAGGCACCCGCCCAGCCTACCGTTCCGACGCCACAGAGCCGTCCGGTGCTAGGATTTCGGGTACGCCCGTCGATGTATTTCGTCAACTTATTTTGTCAACTTATGTCGACAACGACGCGCCCCGGGCCGGATGATGCGGCCGGCTGCGGGCGGAACTGTGACCCACAACAGATTGGACGATTCTGACATGACGGCGCCTGTGCCTGCGGCGGGGGAAACGGCTGCCGGTATCTCCCGCGTGTCTCCGTCCCGCCCTTCCCCGTCCCGCCCTTCCCCTGCGGAGGGGGCTGACGACGTCGACAACGCCCGGTCGCCCATCCTTGCCGGGTTCCTGGGCTCGCTGTTCATGACCATCGGGTCGATCGGAGTCGGCTGGCTCGCCCCGGTGTCCGAGCTCCGCCGCGTGCCGCTGTTCATCTGGATGCGGACCGAAGCCATTGGCGTCGCCTTGTCCATTGTCCTGCTGGCGTTCGGCGGCATGTTGTTGGTCCGCGCCTGGCTGCGGCTCGGCCAGCGGGTCCGGGTCTGGGGAGACGGCGCCCGCAGGGCGACGCTCCAGGCGACGGCGGCGTGGGGCCTGCCGCTGATGTTCTCCGTCCCGCTGTTCAGCCGGGACGTTTACGCCTACATCGGCCAAGGCCGGCTCATGGTGGAGGGCTTCAACCCTTACGAGAACGGCATTTCGGCGCTGTCCAACTACTTCCAGCTGGGCGCGGACAGGATGTGGACCGAGGCTCCCGTCCCGTACGGCCAGCTGTTCCTGTGGATCGAACAGTTCGTGGTCTGGGCCACCCACGTGCACCCGGAAGGCAGCATCATGCTGTTCCGGCTGGCCGCACTGGCGGGAATCGTCCTGTGTGTGATCTACGTGCCCAAGCTGGCCGAACTCCACGGGGTGAACCCGACCAGAGCCTTGTGGCTGACGGCCGCCAACCCGTTGTTCCTTACCAACTTCATCGCCAGCGTGCACAACGACTCGCTGATGATCGGGCTGGCCCTGGCCGGCCTCTATTACTGCGCCACCCGCCGGGTCATCCTCGGAATCGTGCTGGTGACGCTGTCCATCGCGGTCAAACCCATCACCATCGTCTTCCTGCCGTTCATCGGCCTGCTCTGGGCGGGGAAGAACGCGAGCTGGCCGCGCAAGATCCTCTTCTGGGGCCTCACGGCGGGCATCAGCCTGGGCCTGCTGTATCTGATGAGCAGGGTCAACGGCTTCGGCTTTGGCTGGATCAACGGGCTGTCCGCACCGGGCAGCATCTGGATCTGGTACGCGCCCGTCGGCCTGATGGGCCTGATCGTCGCCACCATCGCCAACGCGTTCGGGCTGGACGGCTGGGGTCTCGCCAACTGGGCGTTCAACGCCGGCAAGCTGCTCGCCGTCGGGATCGTCGCCTGGCAGATCTTCCGCGGTGACTATGACCGCCTGATGCGCCGGCTCACCCTGGCGTTCGCCGCCGTCGTGTTGCTGTCTCCGATGATCCAGTCCTGGTACATCGTCTGGCTCATCCCGCTGTTTGCGGTCACCGGCATTCGCGACGACTGGCAAGTCAAGGCGCTCTACTTCATCGTGTCCTTCTTCATGGTCTATGCGATCTCGGACCAGCTCGACGTCTTCCCCTACCTGCAGACCGCAGACCTGGGCCTGGCGCTGGCGCTGGCCCGCAATGCCGCGGCCATTATCGCCTTGCTCTTCGCCCTGTACCTGATCTTCCTGGATCCCAAGACCAAGTTGCTGTTCAGCAAGTCGGACGAGCCGGTGACCACGCGGCCGATCATCTAGGCCGCCAGGTACCGGATTGCTTGGAAGGAAACCCCATGTCCATGATCAAGAGTCCTGAAGAGATCGCCCTGATGCGCGAGGCCGGCCGCGTGGTGGCCAACACCCTCGCCCGGGTCCGGGAGGCCGCCGCCGTTGGCGTCTCGCTCAAGGAACTGGACGAGGTCGCCGCCGCGTCCATCGCCGACGCCGGTGCCACACCGGCGTTCCTGAACTACCGGCCGCGCTGGGCGTCCGTTCCGTTTCCCGGGGTCATCTGCACGTCCGTCAACGACGCCGTCGTGCACGGCATCCCCACCGACTACCGGCTGCGGGACGGGGACCTGCTGAGCGTGGACTGCGGCGCGTTCCTGGCCGGCTGGTGCGGCGATGCCGCCGTCAGTTTCATCGTGGGGACCCCGGACCCGGTGGATCAGGCCCTTATCGACGCCACGGACGCGGCCCTGGCCCGGGGAATCGACGCGGCGAGGATCGGGAACAAGATGGGGGACCTGGCCTATGCGATCGGCGGGGCGGCGCGGCGGGCGGGCTACGGGTTGCTGGCCGACCACGGCGGCCACGGGATCGGCCGGACCATGCACGCCGAGCCGCACGTGCCCAACGACGGCCGGCCGGGCCGCGGGATCAAACTGACCGAGGGCCTGGTCATCGCCATCGAGCCGATGCTGATTCTGGGCCGCCAGGACGACTACTACCACGACGACGACGAATGGACCCTCCGCTCCGCCAACGGGCGCCGTGCCGCGCACAGCGAGCACACCGTAGCCATCACCGCCGACGGGCCGGTCATCCTGACGCTGCCGTGACGGGCCGGCGCTGACCTGAAGGCGCTGGCGGGGGAGAGCACGAAACAACTCCCGGACCACACCTGGCCCAGGCCAGGGTCGTGGGCCGCGGGTCGCGAAGGCCAGCACCCCCGAAGTCAGCGCGTACGCGTGCCCGGGCTGGCCCGTTGGCTGACGCGCTGGCGATGCGCGGCGAGCCGGAGTTGAATGATGCGGGCGGCGCCGGCGATCGCGACCAGCACGCCGCCGCCGACTGCTGCGATGAACAAGGCAATGCCGAGCGGGACCGAGCCTTCGAGGCCGAAGAACTTCACCTGCACGTATTCCTGGTTCTGCAGGATGAAGGCGATGAGCAGGATCAGGACCACCAGTGCGCAGGCAACTGCGGCCCAGACCATTCCGGCGCGGGTGACCTGGCGCGTCTCAGGGGCAGGAGGCGGTGTCTCCGGGGTCTCTGCGCCGGGCGGTTCGGCTTGCGGTGCCGCCGTTGCGCCAGCGGGGGCTCCGGGCACCAGCTCGGTGCCGCCTGCCGGGGCTTCGGCGCTATAGCCGGGCCGGGCGGACTCGGCCTTGGCGACATCGTCCGCCGGATACTGGGTGGGATCCTGAGGTGTCAGGGCGTCGTCGGGATTGCTGGGATCGAATCTGCCGGGTGTCTGGGTCATGGCGGCCGTACCTTTCGGTTGCGGGCTGGCCGCCCGGGTTATCCCGGGCCGCTGGCCTGTCCCCTCAATACTAAGCGTGCTGATGGGTGTCCGGGCGCGCCGGCGGCAGGGCGCGCTGCCGCGACGTGCGGGCCGCGGAGGGGGACTGTTGGCACCGGCCCGGCCACGGTATAACGTCACAGCCAAGGGAAAGCCTTGATGAGGAGGCGCGGCCGTGACAATCATCGACAACGCCGTCTATGTGGACGGTCACCGGACTGCCGATCCGGAAGACCTTGAGGAAACGTATTTTCTCCTTCGGCAGCGCCAGGGCATGGCCTGGATCGGGCTCTACCGGCCGGAGGCTGACGAGCTACGCTCGGTGGCCGAGGAGTTTGACCTGAGCCATCTCGCCGTAGAAGATGCGCTGGCAGGTCACCAGCGGGCGAAGCTCGAGCACTATGGCGAGACGTTGTTCCTGGTGTTGCGGCCCGCCCGGTATCTGGACGAGGTGGAGAAGGTCGAGTTTGGCGAGATCCATGTTTTCGCCGGCCCGGACTTCGTGGTGACGGTCCGGCGGGCCGAGTCACCTGACCTGGCCAGGGTGCGCCGGCGCATGGAGGCCGAGCCGGAGTTCCTGGCGCTCGGCCCTGACGCGGTGCTGTACGCAATTCTGGACCAGGTGGTGGACGAATACGAGCCGGTGGCCGCAGGGCTGGAAAACGACATCGATGAGATCGAAGACGATCTATTCGCCGCCGACCCCGGGGTGTCGCGAAGGATTTATGAACTGTCCCGCCAGGTCATCGGGTTCCAGCGTGCGACGGCTCCCTTGTCCGGAATCCTGCAAACGCTCATGGCCGACGGCCCGGACGGGGTGCCGGACCCTGAACTGCAGGACCATTTCCGCGACGTCCTCGATCACGCCCTCCGGCTCGGGGAGCGCGTTGCGGCCTTCCGTGCCCTGTTGCAAAATGCGCTGGCCGTCAACGCGGCCCTCGTGGCCCAGCGGCAAAATGACGAGATGCGCCTCTTGACGGAGTCAAGCTTCGAGCAGAACGAGCAGGTCAAGCGGATTTCGTCCTGGGCCGCGATCCTGTTCGCCCCGACGTTGATCGCGTCCATCTACGGCATGAATTTCCGCCTCATGCCGGAGCTCGACTGGTTCTACGGCTATCCGATGGCCATCGGGCTCATGATCGGCATGGGCTTGATCTTGTTCCTGGCGTTCAAGCACAACAAGTGGATTTGACGCTCCGGCCATCGGCCGCGCAGGCGGGCGCGGATGTGTGGGCGTGATGTGCGGTGGCGGCCAGGCCCTTGATGGGGCTCTGGGCTGCGGAAGTCCGCAGCCCAGAGCCGCTCTTCTTGTGCCCCAGGAGGGAATCGAACCCCCGACCGGCGGATTAGAAGGCCGCTGCTCTATCCCCTGAGCTACTGGGGCACGCTGGCTGCCCGTCGGCTGCTGCCGGGGGACGCCTCAAAAAGTTTACAGTGCCGGACGGCCGGCGACGCTCACCGCAGGCCCCGGCTTGTCGGTAGCCCGAGTCGCCGCCAACTCTTCCCCAACACCGTCACGTAACCCGGCTGCCGGCGACAGGTTTTCCACATGGCACAGACGGGCCCTCCCCGGCGACCGTCCAGCGCAGGATGCTGGAACTGCCCGCCAGGGCATGACAATTCGAGACAGGACATGGGAATGAGTGACAACATTACGGTCCGCGGCTTCGTGGCCACGGAGATAAGAAGCTCGACCACCCCCGGTGGGGTGGCCACGGCGTCGTTTCGGCTCGGCGCCACCGACCGCCGCTACGACCGCGCGGCAAGCGCCTGGGTGGACGGTAACACCAACTGGTTCACCGTCCAGGGCTACCGGCAACTGGCCGGCAACCTTGGCTGCAGCGTCAAGAAGGGCCAGCGGGTCATCGTCGTTGGCAGGCTGAAGATGCGGAGTTGGGAAAAAGACGGCCGGGTCCACCATGACGTAGAAATCGACGCCGAGTCCGTCGGCCACGACCTCATGTGGGGGTCCGCCAACTTTACGCGCTCGGCGGGAGCCGGGCGCCAGGCGGACGCCGGTACGCGGGCACCGGAGGCGTCCGACCCGGGGGACGGGGCCGGCAACCGTGACGACGGCGGCATGCCGGCGGACGGGGGCGACGGGGATGACGGGGACGCCGCCGGTGGCGGCCATGGAGGCGACGAGCGCCACGCGACGGTCGTCAATGACGAGACCGGGGAGGAAGAGGAGGTCGACCAGGAAACCGGCGAACTGAAGGGGGCCGCCTGAATCCCGCCGCACGCCGGCCCGGCACTCCCGTCGGGCCCGCGATGGGGGTGTCCAGGGCTGAACAGGGATGGGCACGGCCGAAGGCTGAACAGGGCTGAACAGGGCCGAACAGGGCCGTCCGGGACTGGAGCGGGACGATCCAAGAGTGGAGCGGACCGTCCGGCGGCGTCGGCCCGGCGGCAACAACGGGAGAATCCGGGGCCGCCGGAATGTGAGTTATCCCGGCCGAACCACTAGATTTGTAGGCATGGCGGAATTTATCTACACAATGACCAAGGCCCGTAAGGCTGTCGGCGAAAAACTCATCCTCGATGACGTGAGCATGTCCTTCTTCCCGGGGGCCAAGATTGGCGTTGTCGGCCCGAATGGTGCTGGTAAATCAACCATTCTGAAGATCATGGCGGGCCTGGACACTCCTTCTAATGGCGAGGCCCGGCTCAGCCCCGGCTACACGGTGGGCATCCTCCTGCAGGAGCCGCCGCTGAACGAAGACAAGACCGTCCTGGGCAACGTCCAGGAAGGCGTCGGTGAAATCTACGGCAAGATCCAGCGCTTCAACGAGATCTCCGAAGAAATGGCCAGCCCCGATGCTGACTACGATGCCCTCCTCGAGGAAATGGGTCAGCTGCAGGAAGCAATCGACGCGGCCGACGCCTGGGATATCGATTCCCAGCTGGAACAGGCCATGGACGCCCTGCGCTGCCCGCCCGCCGACGCCGACGTTACCCTGCTCTCCGGTGGTGAGCGCCGCCGCGTCGCCCTGTGCAAGCTCCTGCTGCAGAAGCCGGACCTGCTGCTGCTTGACGAGCCCACCAACCACCTCGACGCCGAAAGCGTGTTGTGGCTGGAGCAGCACCTCTCCAGCTACCCCGGCGCCGTCCTCGCCGTCACCCACGACCGGTACTTCCTCGACCACGTGGCCGAGTGGATCGCCGAAGTGGACCGCGGCCACCTGTACCCCTACGAGGGCAACTACTCCACGTACCTGGAGAAGAAGCGCGCCCGCCTGGAAGTCCAGGGCAAGAAGGACGCCAAGCAGGCCAAGCGCCTCACCGAGGAACTCGAGTGGGTCCGCTCCAACGCTAAGGGCCGCCAGACCAAGTCCAAGGCCCGTCTGGCCCGCTACGAGGAAATGGCCGCCGAGGCGGACCGTACCCGCAAGCTCGACTTCGAAGAGATCCAGATCCCGCCGGGACCGCGCCTGGGCGGACTCGTGCTCGAAGCCAAGGACCTTCAGAAGGGCTTCGACGACCGCACGCTGATCGACGGGTTGTCCTTCACCCTGCCCCGCAACGGCATCGTCGGCGTCATCGGCCCCAACGGCGTCGGTAAATCCACGCTGTTCAAGACCATCGTGGGCCTCGAGCCGCTCGATGGCGGCGAACTGAAGATTGGCGATTCCGTCAAGATCTCCTACGCCGACCAGAGCCGAGGCGGCATCGACCCCAACAAGACCCTGTGGGAGGTCGTGTCTGACGGCCTCGACTACATCCAGGTCGGCCACGTCGAAATGCCGTCCCGCGCCTACGTGGCCGCCTTCGGCTTCAAGGGCCCGGACCAGCAGAAGAAGGCCGGGGTGCTCTCCGGCGGTGAGCGCAACCGCCTCAACCTTGCGCTGACCCTCAAACAGGGCGGGAACCTGCTGCTCCTCGACGAACCGACTAACGACCTCGACGTCGAGACCCTCAGCAGCCTCGAAAACGCCCTGCTCGAATTCCCGGGCTGCGCCGTCGTGGTCTCGCACGACCGCTGGTTCCTGGACCGCGTGGCCACCCACATCCTCGCCTACGAAGGCGACGAGGAGAACCCCTCCAAGTGGTACTGGTTCGAGGGCAACTTCGAGTCCTATGAGGAGAACAAGGTGGAGCGCCTGGGCCCGGACGCGGCGAAGCCGCACCGCGTGACGCACCGCCGCCTCACCCGCGACTAATCCCGCGCGGCGCACCAGAGCCACGAAAAAAGCCGGTTCCCCGCAAAGGGGAACCGGCTTTTTTCGTGCACTTGAGTCGATGTTCCCGCCAACCGACGGCCCGGCCCAGTTGTAGTCGGCCTGCCCATCTGGTGTGCCAGGACGCCGGACTAGACGGCCGCCTGCACGGCGCCGTCCACTTTGTTCCCCAGATCGATCGGGACGCGGACCATGCCCTCCTGCGCCACCGTTGCCACGTGCCGGCCGTCCCGGCTGAAGATCCTGCCGGTGGCGAGGCCCCGCGCGCCCTGCGCGCTGGGGGATTCCTGGACGTACAGCAGCCATTCGTCAACCCGCACCGGCCGGTGCCACCACATGGCGTGGTCCAGGCTTGCGACGGACATCCCGGGCGTAATCCAGCTCATCCCGTGCCTGCGGAGGACCGACTCCAGCAGGGTGTAGTCGCTCGCGTATGCCAGTGCGGCCCGGTGCAGGCCGGCGTCATCGGGCATCGGACCGAAGGTCTTCATCCAGACGGCGTTCCTGGCTTCCTTGGGCCCCTTGGCCGAGACGTACAGCGCAGGATCGACATGCCGGATGTCGAACGGCCGCTCGTAGGCCCAGTGCCGGGCCACGGGGTGGTCGAACTTACCCAGCAAATCGGCGGTGCTGGGCAGCGATTCCGGGTCAGGGATGCCTTCCGGGAACTCCGACTGGTGTTCGATCCCTTCGTCCTCGGTCTGGAACGACGCGATCATCGAAAGGATGGGCATGCCCTCCTGATAGGCGTGGACCCGGCGGGCGGAGAAGGACCGGCCGTCGCGCAGGCGCTGCACGCCGAAGGTGATCGGCTGGTTGGCATCGCCCGGCCGGAGGAAATAGCCGTGCATTGAGTGCACGCTGCGGTCCGGATCGACAGTGCGGCTGCCGGCGATCAGGGACTGCGCCAGCACCTGTCCGCCGAAGACACGCTGCCTGGGCTGCTGCTGCGAGGGACCCATGAAAATGTCCTCGTCCGTCCGTGCGCCCTCAAGCTCGCCGAGGTTGAGAAGTTGGATGAGCGAGGAGGTGGGGTCCAGCGGGGGCAGCCCCGGGAGTCCGGCTTCGGCATCAGTCATGGTCTGACTCTAGACGGCCCTGGGACACTGCTCAAAAGGGAAATGGGGACACTGCTCAAAAAGGTGACACTGCTTGAGAAAAGGCGGCGCCGCTGCAAGGAAGCGCAGCCGGTAGAGTCGGTGATGTGTCTGATGTCCTAACCCAGCCCCTGCAGTTCACCGATCCGCGCGACCTCGCCGACCTGCGCACCTTCGCAACGCGCGCCAAGTCCATTGACGACGGCGCCATCCGGCTCCAGGCGGCCGGGCCGGTCCTTGCCGCTTACGTCTGCGTCCTGCGGCCGCGGCTCCTCGGCGAGTCCACGCCCACGATCCTGGGCCTGCGGACCATGGCGCTGGCACGGCCGGCGGACACCGACGTGACGGTGCCGCTGGCCGCGGTGCTGGACCGGTTGGCACGGGCGGGGGAGCACGACGTCGAACTTCCCATCCCGCCGATGACGGTCAGTGAGTCATGGGCCGGGATCGGGGCGCCCCGGGCCGGGTGGGAGCCGCTCGGGCCCCTGCAGGACACTGTCCTCCAGGCCGCCGCCGAGGCCGGCATCCGGGAGATCGCCGCGATCATCCCGGATAAGCCGGGCGCGCTGATCGTCAACAACGCCCGGGCGACTGTCTGGGGCCGGGAGCTGACCGATGCCGGCGGCCTCCCCGCCGGCGCCGCGTTCGCAGCGCTGACCCTGGGCTTCCTGGCCGACGGCGAGCAACGGCTCTACCGCGCCGGGCGTTGGTTCCGTCTCAGCGGTACCCGCGGCCACGTGCTGGTCCGGACCGGTTCGGGGCTCTAGGCACAGGACACCGACGCTGCCCGAAACCTGATCTTGCAACCCGGATACCCGGAAGGGTATTCTCGTGCACAGAAAGACCCCGGAGACATTCCCCCAAGTGCCTCCGGGGTCTTTCCTTGTCAACAGTCTTTCCTTGTCAACGGTCTTTCCTTGTCCGGGCTCACGCCTCCGACGGGCTGTTCACCATGGAGAGGGCTGCCCGCTCCATGTAGTCCCAGAGCGTTCCCTCGTACAGCGGCGGCAGCTCCAGGGCATCCACCGCCTCTCGCATGTGCAGGAGCCAGCGTTCCTTGGCTTCCGGGGTCACCCGGAACGGCATGTGGCGCATCCGCAGCCGGGGGTGCCCGCGCTCCTCGCCGTACGTCGTCGGGCCGCCCCAGTACTGTTCCAGGAACATCAGGAAGCGCCGCTTCGCCGGGCCCAGGTCCTCTTCCGGGTACATGGCGCGCAACAGCGGATCGGTCGCGACGCCGTCGTAGAAAATGTCGATGAGCTTCACGAAGGTTTCGTGGCCGCCGACGGCGTCGTAGAAATTGTCGGTGTAGCCGGGCTGACTGAACGGATCGTTCTGCAGCAGCTGTTTGGGCTGCCGCGGCTCGGCGGCGCTGGGATTCGTCATGGCTCTATTCTCCGGCCTGCTGCTGCGTGGATTCGGCCTCGTTGGCCGGCGGAGCCGAGGGCGCGATGTAGTTGCCCTGGGAACGGTTGCCCACGCGCAGGATTTCGCCGTTGCGCAGGTACCAGATGGTGCCGTTGTCCGCCCGGACCCGGGTGATCCGCAGGTTCATCGACTCGACGACGCCGACTACCTCGGAAGTCTCGATGACGTCGCCGATCCCGTACTGGTCCTCGAGGGTGATGAAGATGCCAGCCAGGAAGTCGCGGATCAGCTGCTGCGCGCCGAAACCGATGGCGATACCGAGGATGCCGACGCTGGTCAGCAGCGGTGCAATGTCCACGTTCAGGTTTTTGAGCACATACATGATGGTGAGGGCGGCCACCAAGACGCCCACCACGCTCCGCAGCAGGGCGCCGATGGTGTTGGCCCGCTGGACCCGGCGCTCGTGGTCCAGTGCCCGCAGTGCGGGCGTCACCCAGCGGAAGTGCCGCTTCTTGAAGAAGGTGCTGCCCTCGGCGACGCGTTTGGTGATCCCGGAGATGATGAATGAGGCCACCAGCCAGACCGCAACGCCGATTCCGATGCTGATCAGGACCCCCGGCAGGTTGATCGCCGAAATTTCCTGCGGAGTGATTGGCTCGACGGTTAGGGTGCTGTACATCGGTAGGGTTTGCTCCTTGCAGTGGGTGGCCGTGTAACTGGTGGTGCACACGGTGCAGTTGTTCAACTCCGTGCCGGCGTTCGCCGGCCGCATAACACTCTGTTGTCCTTCAACATTAGCGCCGTAGCGTGGCACCCATGCGCATCCTGGTCCTCGGCGGTACAGCATTCCTCTCCGCAGAAATAGCCCGGCGGGCTCTCCTTTGCGGGCATGATGTCACCTGCCTGGCCCGGGGAACCCTCTCCGCCCCGCCGGCCGGGGCCACGTGGGTGCGGGCGGACCGCTCGGCGGGGCAGGCCGCCTATGCGCCCGTGGCGGGGGACGGTTCCGACCCGGCCGGATGGGACGCCGTGATTGACGTCTCGCGGGATCCCGCGCAGGCCCGCGAGGCGCTGGAGGCACTCGCGGACACGGCCAGGCACTGGACCGTCGTTTCGAGCTGCTCGGTCTACGCGGACCATTCGGTTCCCGGCGCCGCCGAAGACGCGGACGTACTCCCGCCGCTGGCTCCGGGCACTGAGCTGACAATGGAAAATTACGGCGAAGCCAAGTCCGCGATTGAACAGTGGGCGCTCGGGCTGGCGCGGGACAAGGCCCACGTCTGCCGCGCCGGATTGATCGGCGGCCCGGGGGACGGTTCCGACCGCTATGGGTACTGGCCGGCCCGCTTCGCCCGGGACGATGCTCCCGTCCTGGTCCCGGACATCCCCGCCGATGCCACCCAGATCATCGACGTCCGTGACCTTGCGGCGTGGATAGTTGCCGCGGCGGAGACGCACGTCACGGGCTCGCTGAATGCCGTCGGGGAGACCGTGCCCTTCGCCGCCTACCTGGAGGAATCGCGACAGCTCGCCGACGCCGACTCAGAGATAGTTGTCGTCCCGGAGGACTGGCTCGCGTCCCACGGCGTGAACTACTGGGCCGGTCCCGATTCGCTGCCGTTATGGCTGCCGCCGGGCCATGAAGGCTTCGCGACCCGCAGCAATGACGCTGCCAGGGCCGCCGGGTTGCGCATCCGGCCCTGGATGGACACGCTGCGGGACACTCTGGCGGATGAGCGCCGCCGCGGACTCGGCCGCGAACGCAAGGCCGGGATGAGCCCGGAGACGGAACGCCGGATCGTGGCCGCGCACAGGGCAGAGGCCTCGGCGGCCCCGGCTGACCGGCCCGGCTGACCTGTTCAGTCCGTCTGGCCCTGCACCACGGCCGTGGGCTCGTGCAGCACCGGGAAGTTGACGCTGCGGGCGATGAAACAGACCTTGTTGGCCTCGGCGTGGAGCTCCTCGAGGAGAGCCGGGTCGGCCGCTTCCGCGACCGTCACGCGGGGCTTGAGCGTGACGGCTTCGAATTGCCCGCTGCCGTCCCGGTTGGTCCGCATCAGGCCCTCGGCGCGGTCTTCATAGCCCGTCACCACCACGCCGTGCTTCACGGCCACGTGCAGGAAGGAGAGCATGTGGCACTGCGAGAGCGCGGCAAGGAGCAGCTGCTCGGGGTTGTAGCGCTGGCGGTGCCCGTGGAAGGTCGGATCGGCGGAGCCGCGCAGCACCGGCAGGCCGGGGATCTCGATGTCGTGGTCGCGTGAATAACCGCGGTACGAGGACGTCCCGGCCCCAAGGTTCCCGGTCCAGCGGACGGTCAGCGCGTAGCGGTGTTCATCAAGGCTCATGCGGTCAGTCTAGAACGGCGGAACCCCGGCGCCGCACGGGGCGGGACCGGGGTTCCAGGATGGCCGGGGCTCGTCCTAGCCGACGTCGGCCTGGCGGGCCCGCAAGGCGCGGGCAACGCCGTCGCGGTTTTCCAGCATCATCCGGCGCAGCGCGGCACTGTCCTCCGGCAGCGCGGCCAGGAACTCGTCCGTCCGGTCCACGGTGGCCTGCGTGGTCAGCTGGGCCGGGTAGAGTCCGACGACGATCTGCGAGGCCAGCGCATGGGTGCGGTCGGCCACGATGCCGGGGACGGCCTCGAAGTACTTCTCGGCGTACGGTTCGAGCAGGGACGTATCCAGCACCCGGGTGAAGCCGGCCACCGCGGAGCCCTGCAGGGCGTTGGACAGCTCGCCCTTGACCACGATGGATTCCCAGGCCTCGGCCTTGGCCTCCGGCGTGGGGATGGCCGCCTTCGCGAGGGCCGCCGCGTTCTGGCCGTTGGAGGTGTTGTCGTGCGCCAGCTCCTCGTCGATCCGCTCTTGTCCTGCGCGCCCGCCCGCCACCAGGGATGTCAGCAGCTCCCAGCGCAGGTCCTGGTCAACGCTCAGCCCGTCGAGGGTGAGCGAGCCGTCCAGCAGCCCGGACACCGTGTCCAGCTGCCCGGTGCTGCGGGCCAGCAGGGCGTAGGACTTCACGAACTGCAGCTGGGCGTCGGAACCGGCGGCAACGGCCGAGGCGAGGCCCCAGAGCTTGTCCGCCGCGGCGACGGCGGTGGCTTCCTGGTGCTCCTCGGCCACGTAGAAGGTCAGCGTGGTGGCGAGCTGGCGGAGCTGGACCAGGATCACGGAGGAATCGGATTCCTCGGCGATGTTGGCCAGGATCAGGTCCACGTAGCCGCGCGCCGGGGTTTCGCCGTCGCGCGCCGCATCCCACGCCGAGCCCCACACGAGGGTCCGGGGGAGGCTCTGGCTGAAGTCCTTCAGGTGGGCCGTGGCGGTGGCGAGGGACTTCGGGTCCAGCCGGACCTTGGCGTAGGCGAGGTCGTCGTCGTTGAGCAGGACCAGATCGGGCCGGGCGAGGCCCACCAGGGCCGGAACCACAGTGCGCTCGCCGTCGACGTCGAGCTCCTCGCGGTGCACGCGCTCCAGCTGGCCGGCGCCGTTGAGGTTGTAGAACCCGACGGCGAGGCGGTGCGGACGCAGCGTCGGCTGGCTCTCGATCGCCGACTGGACGATGGCGAACGATCCGATGGTGCCGTCAGCATTCGCGGAGATCTCCGGGGTCAGGGTGTTGACGCCGGCGGTCTCCAGCCAGAGCTGCCCCCATCTTTCGAGGTCGCGGCCGCTGGCCTTCTCGAGTTCGGCCATGAGGTCGCTGAGTTCGGTGTTCTGCCAGGCGTGCTTGCTGAAATACTCGCGCACGCCGGACATGAATTCTTCCGGCCCCACCCAGGCGACCAGCTGGCGCAGCACCGAGGCGCCCTTGGCATAGGTGATGCCGTCGAAGTTCACCTCGACGTCCTGGAGGTCGTTGATCTCGGCGAAGATCGGGTGCGTGGTGGGCAGCTGGTCCTGCCGGTAGGCCCAGGACTTCTCCACGGAGGCGAACGTGGTCCAGGCGTGGTCAAACTCCGTGTTCTCCACGGCGGCGAGGTGGGACATGTACTCGGCGAAGGACTCGTTGAGCCAGAGATCGTTCCACCAGCGCATGGTCACGAGGTCGCCGAACCACATGTGGGCGAGCTCGTGCAGCACCGTGATGGCGCGCCGTTCGACCTGGGCGTCGGTGACCTTGCCGCGGAAGACGTAGCCCTCCAGGATGGTGACCGCCCCGGCGTTCTCCATGGCTCCGGCGTTGAACTCCGGCACGAAGAGCTGATCGTACTTCTCGAACGGGTACGGGCAGCCGAACTGGGCCTCGAAGAACTCGAAGCCCTGCCGGGTGAGTTCGAAGATGTTGTCCGCATCGAGGTACTGCATGAGCGACTTGCGGGCGAAAATGCCCAGCGGGGTGACCTTGCCCTCCGCCGACGTGACCTCGCTGCGGACCGACTGGTACGGGCCGGCGATCAGCGCCGTGACATAGGAAGAGAGCCGCGGCGTGGGGGTGAACTCCCAGACGGAGCGGGCGCCGCCGTCCTGGCCGGGGATGGTTTCCACCGGCACCGGCGTGGGGGAATTGGAGACGACGTCCCAGTGCGACGGCGCCGTGACGGTAAACGTGAAGCTGGCCTTGAGGTCGGGCTGCTCGAAGACGGCGAACATGCGCCGCGAGTCCGGAACCTCGAACTGCGTGTACAGGTAGACCTCGTTGTCCACCGGATCCACGAATCGGTGCAGGCCTTCGCCGGTGTTCATGTACGGGGCGTCGGCGACGACGAGGAGGTGGTTCTCGGCCTCCAGGTCCGGAAGCTGGATCCGGATCCCGTCGGAGACCACAGCCGGATCAAGCTCGCGGCCGTTGAGGCTCACGCTGTGCACGGTGTGGGTCACGGCGTCGATGAAGGTCGACGACCCCGGCTTGGCTCGGAATTTCACGGCCGTGGTGGAGCCGAAGACTTTCTCGCCGCGGGTCAGGTCCAGGCTGACCTCGTAGGAATCGACGTCGATCAGGCCGGCGCGCTCGCGGGCTTCGGAGCGGGTCAGGTTCATACCGGGCAAAGGGACCTCCAGAAGAAGTTGGATACTGCCGGCCGGCCGCAGCCGCCGGCGATACTGTGAAACCATTCTTTCACGCCACCGCCCCCTGGCAAGATAGCCCGGTCACAAAGTCTTTCCCGGGTGCTTTCCGGACGTCCGCCAGCACTCTCTCCACCGATTTGCCGCAGATGGCCGCTATGGCACCCCTTTAGCGGCCAGTCGTGTCAAGTGAGCGCGCTGTGGGGCGGGCATCGGCCTCCTGACCTGCGCACACGTCCGCGGATCCCGCCAGGTCCAGCCGGGGTAGCGTTGGATCATGGGAAAGTTCAGGGACTCAGTCGATGCCAGGGCGCTGCGCTTCGCCATCGGATTCCCCTTGATGCTGGCTGCCGGATTCGTGGTGTGCGCCTTTCTGGTCCGGCCGGAGCTGCCCGAGCCGCTGGCGGTCCGCTGGACCGACGCCGGTGCCGCAGACTTCGCGCCGTTCGCCGCCGTCACGGGTGCGGGCGCCGCGCTGATCGTGGTGGTCGGCTGGGCCGTGCTGCTCCAAGCCGTGCCGCTGTCCCGTCCGGCGATGATGCGCCGCATCATGATGGGCGCCGGTTTCGCCATGAGCCTGTTCATCACCACGGTCCTCGCCGCCGTACTCGTGGGTCAAATGGGACTCACCGATGCGCGCGGATCCCACGTGGACGCCTCGGTCCTGGCACTCGGAAGCGGCGCGGCCGTCGGCCTGGGCTTCGTCATGGGCTTCGTTTTCAAGGCCGACGAACGCTGGTCCGTCGATGACGACCTGGCCGCGCGGCAGGCCCTCGCGCGCGAACGGGACCCGGAACTGGCCCGGGACAGCGTCAGCCTCTGGGTCCATGCCCGCAGTTCGATCTTCGTCATGCTCGGCATTGCGACGCTTCTGCCCGCCGCCCTCCTCACCATTGCGGTGCCCTGGCTGGCCGCGCTCCTGGTGGCTGTGGCATTGGTGGCTGCGGCGTTCCTGTTCGCACGGATCCGGGTTGACCGCAGCGGGCTGCGGGTCTTCGCGGCCGGAATCATCCGGGTCATGGACGTTCCGGCCGCGGCCATCGAGGCGGCCACGCCACGGGACGTCCGGGCGGCGGACTACGGCGGGTGGGGGTTCCGGATCCACGGCGACACCACCGCGCTGCTGGTCAGCAGCGGTCCCGCGGTGGTCATTGACCGCGCGGACGGCAGACGGCTGGCCGTGAGCGGCGGAACCGCAGTCTCGGCGGACAACCTCTCCCGGACCCTTTCCAGGGTGGCAGCCAGGGCCCGGCGGAACGGCGAGGCCCCAGGCGCGTGACACGGCCGCGTGACACGACCACGTAACACGGCCACACAATCCGCGGGGCGGCGCCGGCGTGCCCGTGCGGCTCCTTCCCGGCAGGGCCGGCCTAGTAGGCTTGGACCAGCCCCCAACCGCTCCCGGCCGCCGCCTGGCGCCGCAACTGAACGGACCCGCCGTGACCCTTTCTGACTTCCCGCGCGTGCACATTGCCACCGACCACGCCGGAATGGAGCTCAGCGCCCACCTCGTCAGCCACCTCAGCGCGAAGGGCTACGAGGTGGTGGACCACGGGCCCGAGGTCTACGACGCCCTGGATGACTACCCGTCGTTCTGCATCAACGCCGCCCTCGCTGTCGTCGCCGACCAGGAAGCCGGCACCCACGCCCTGGGCATCGTGCTCGGCGGCTCCGGCAACGGCGAGCAGATTGCCGCGAACAAGGTCAAGGGCGTCCGCGCCGCCCTGGCTTGGAACCTGTCCACGGCCCGGCTCGCCCGCGAACACAACGACGCCAACGTCGTGGCCGTCGGCGGCCGCCAGCACAGCGTGGACGAGGCCACCGCCATCATCGAGGCCTTCCTGGCGGAGCCCTTCAGCAACGACGAACGCCACGTCCGCCGGATCGGCAAGATCGCCACCTACGAGCGCACCGGCGAAGTTGTGCAGTAGTGCCTGAGGGGCACTCCGTCCACCGGCTGGCGCGCCAGTTCGGTGACGTCTTCGAGGGGGAGAGGCTGAAAGTCTCGAGCCCGCAGGGGCGGTTCGCGCCCGGTGCCGCCCTGTTGGACGGCCACGTCATGACGGCCGCGACCGCGCACGGGAAGCATCTGTTCCTCGAATTCGAGCACGGCCCGGTCCTGCACGTGCACCTGGGGCTCTACGGCGCCTGGAACTTCGGCGGGGACGCCACCTTCCGCGGTGCGTCCAGCATCGGCGCGCCCCGGAAGGTGGGGGAGCGGGAGGTCTACGACGACGGCGCTGCGGGGATGCCCGCGGGTGAGCCTGCCGCCGACCTCCCCGCACCGCCGGCTGCAGCCGCTGCTGCATACACGGGCCCCCCGGCACCGGTGGGCGCTGTCCGCGTCCGGCTGGTGGGTGCGCACGGCTGGGCGGATCTGCGCGGCGCCACCACCTGCGCGGCGATCACCGGGGCTGAGGCGGCGGCCGTCCTGACCCGTCTGGGCCCGGACCCGCTGCGGAACCTGCCCGGTGACCGGGATGCCTTCGCCGCCACGCTGGCGGGAAAACGCACGCCCGTGGCGTCCCTGCTCATGGACCAGAAGGTGATTGCCGGCGTCGGGAACGTCTACCGCGCTGAACTGTTGTTCAGGCAGCGGCTGAACCCCTGGCTCCCGGGGTCCGGTCTTTCGGCGGAGGCGGCCCGCCTGCTCTGGGACGACGCCGCGGCCATGATGTCCGACGGCGTCCGGGACGGCCGGATCATTACGACGCCGCCGCAGTATTGGGACGGGGTCCCCGGCATGCTCCCGGATCCCGAGGAAGCGCACTTCGTCTACCGCAGGCACGGCCTGGACTGCCGGGAGTGCGGCACCCCTGTGGCACTCACGGAGCTGGGGGCGCGGAAGCTGTACTGGTGCCCGCAATGCCAGCAGGCCTGAGCCGGCGCATCCGGGACCAGCTGACAAAGTGACGAAGAAGTGACAGGGCACAAAAAAGCCCCTCCGGAGAGGGGCCGTTTTCGTCATATTTGGAGGGGACGACGGGAATCGAACCCGCGTAATCAGTTTGGAAGACTGAGGCTTTACCATTAAGCTACGTCCCCGGATGATGCTGAATTTCCAGCTTGGATTTCCAGCAAAACTTCCGGGCGGCTGTTCAAGCCGGATACAACTAAACCTAATGCAGGGCCCCGGTGTCAAATGTGCAAATCAGCACAGTATGACCGTAGACTGTTCTGTGCACTTACGGGGTGTAGCTCAGCTTGGCTAGAGCGCCTGCTTTGGGAGCAGGAAGTCGCAGGTTCAAATCCTGTCACCCCGACTCTGCAAGCACTGCCAGCACGTGGCAATGCAGAACCCTATCCCCCCACACCAGGAGTACTTAGACTGTGAAGAGCGCTGTCGAGAACCTCACCCCCACGCGGGTCAAGCTCAATGTTGAGGTCCCCTTTGAGGAATTGAAGCCCAGCATCGCAGAGGCATACAAGACTGTTGCTTCGCAGATCCAGGTCCCCGGTTTCCGCAAGGGCAAGGTCCCCTCCAAGCTCATTGACCAGCGCGTTGGCCGCGGATACGTCCTGGAGACGGCCATCAACGAAGGCCTCAACGGCTGGTACCAGGCCGCCGTACAGGAAACCGGCATCCGCCCGCTGAGCCGTCCCGAGGTTGAAATCACCGAGGTTCCGGACCCGTCCGCCACCGATGGTGAACTCAAGTTCCACGCCGAGGTTGACATCCGCCCCGAGATCGAACTGCCCGACTACGCCGGCATCAAGGTCGAGGTTGCCGCCGCCGAGTCTTCGGACGCCGACGTCGACAAGGCCCTGGACGAGCTCCGCGGCCGCTTCGGCACCCTGAAGTCCGTCGACCGCCCGGCTGCCGACAAGGATTTCCTGACGATCGACATCGCTGCCTCGATCGACGGCGCCGAGGTTGACTCCGCAGCCGGCCTGTCCTACCAGGTAGGCGCCGGAACCATGCTCGAAGGCCTCGACGAGGCCGTGACCGGCCTGAGCGCCGACGAGGACGCCATCTTCGACACCACCCTGGTGGGCGGCGACCACGCCGGCGAGTCCGCTCAGGTCAAGGTTACCGTCAAGGCCGTCAAGGAGCGCGAGCTCCCCGTCGCCGACGACGACTTCGCCCAGCTTGCCAGCGAATTCGACACCCTGGCCGAACTCCGTGAGGACCTGGCCAAGCAGGCCGCCGAGTCCAAGGTTGTAGAGCAGGGCGTCGAGGCCCGTGACAAGGTCCTGGACAAGCTCGTTGAGCTCGTCGCGGTCCCCGTCCCGGAATCGATCGTCGAAGAGCAGCTGGAACAGCACTTCAGCGCCGAAAACGCCCACGGTGAAGGCGAGCACGACACCGAGGAGCACCGAGCCGAGGTCAAGGCCAACACCGAGCGCGCCTTCCAGAACGAGATCATCCTCGACGCCATCGCGGAGAAGGAAGAAGTCAACGTCAGCCAGAACGAGCTGATTGACTACATCGTCACCACCGCCAGCCAGTACGGCATGGACCCGAACCAGTTCGCCCAGATCATCGATCAGAGCGGCCAGGTCCCCATGATGGTTTCCGAGGTCCGCCGCCGCAAGGCGCTGGCCGTTGTCTTGGGCCAGGCCGAGGTCACCGACTCCGAGGGCAACAAGGTTGACCTGAGCGAGTTCGTCCGCCCCGGCGACGAGGCCGCCCCGGCCGCTGAGTCCGCTGAGGAAGAAACAGCCGCAGAAGCTGCCGAGGCCACGCCGAGCGATGACCCCGCAGCAGTCAAGTTCTAACAGCAGTGAAGTTCTAACAGCAGTGAAGTTCTAGCAGTCCCTGAGGCCTAGAACAGTCGGCCCCCGGATCACCGATCCGGGGGCCGAGCGTTTTAAGCCTGTGCGTGCGCCCGTTACCTGCTCACACGGTCTCTCCGGGGCCGGGTACGCCGCTCCTCCGGGACCCGGCGTGGCGGGCTCCCGGCAATCGTGCGCCGTCAGCGAACAGCCCGGCGCCAGCGAACAAAGCGGACGTGAAAACGGTTAGTGTCGCTGTAGGAAAGTTCAGTGATGTCGTCCAATGGCGTCACCGTCGCCAGCGAGAGGTAAGTACATATGTCACAGCAAGCAGGGGCACCCCGGATGGCCACGGTCGATCCGGCAGCCCAGGATAACTACATTTACAACCGCCTGCTGAAAGAGCGCATCATCTGGCTCGGCTCCGAGGTCCGCGACGATAACGCCAACGCGATCTGCTCCCAGCTGCTGCTGCTCTCGGCGGAGAACCCTGAAAGGGACATCTACCTTTACATCAACTCGCCCGGCGGCTCCGTTACCGCGGGCATGGCCATCTACGACACCATGCAGTTCATCCCGAACGATGTTGTCACGGTGGCCACCGGCCTCGCCGCGTCCATGGGCCAGTTCCTGCTCTCCTCCGGCACCAAGGGCAAGCGCTATGCGACCCCCAACGCCCGCATCCTCATGCACCAGCCCTCCGGCGGCATCGGCGGCACGGCCTCGGACATCAAGATCCAGGCCGAGCTGATTCTGCACATGAAGAAGGTGATGGCCGAACTGACCGCCGACCAGACCGGCCAGAGCGTGGAGACCATCCTCAAGGACAACGACCGCGACAAGTGGTTCACGGCCCCGGAAGCCTTGGAATACGGCTTCTTCGACAAGATCGCGGCGCACGCCGGATCCGTGGCCGGCGGCGGCGGAACCAACGCCAACGGCTCGGGCAACGGCGGCGGCGCTGCGACCGCCACCGAGAACTGACCGGCACGTAGACAGCAATGAATTCAGGAGCAATGAACATGAACTACAACTTCGGTTCGACTGCCGGTAACCTGCCGAGCAGCCGCTACGTGCTGCCCCAGTTCGAAGAGCGCACCCCCTACGGCTTCAAGCGCCAGGACCCGTACACCAAGCTGTTCGAGGACCGCATCATCTTCCTCGGCGTCCAGGTCGACGACGCCTCGGCGGACGACGTGATGGCCCAGCTGCTGGTGCTCGAGTCCACCGACCCGGACCGCGACATCACGCTCTACATCAATTCCCCGGGCGGCTCCTTCACCGCCATGACCGCGATCTACGACACCATGACGTACATCCGGCCGGAGATCCAGACCGTCTGCCTCGGTCAGGCGGCCAGCGCCGCGGCCGTGCTGCTGGCGGCCGGCACGCCGGGCAAGCGCCTTGCGTTGCCGAACGCCCGTGTGCTGATCCACCAGCCTTCACTGTCGGGCGGACAGGGCGGGCAGGCCTCGGACCTGGAGATCCAGGCCGCCGAGGTGATGCGCATGCGGTCATGGCTCGAGGACACGCTGGCCAAGCATTCCGGCCGGACGCCGGAGCAGGTCAACAACGACATCGAGCGTGACAAGATCCTCACGGCCGCCGAGGCCATGCAGTACGGACTCATCGACCAGGTCCTGGATTCCCGCAAGATCAAGCCCCAGGCAATCGCGCGCTAATCAGCAATTCGCGACGCCGGTGCGGCATTTTTACTTGGCCGCACCGGCGTCCGCTTTCCACCCAACAGGGTCAAAGTGACCTAGAGTGGAACATGTCACAGCCAGCAGCAAGCTACTAAAGGGGTTCACACATGGCTCGGATTGGCGAGAGTACGGATCTGCTGAAGTGTTCTTTCTGCGGAAAGAGCCAGAAGCAGGTTCGCAAGCTCATTGCCGGGCCCGGCGTCTACATCTGCGATGAGTGCATCGAACTCTGCAACGAGATCATCGAAGAGGAACTCGCGGAAGTAGCCGACCTGGGCAGTTTCGAACTGCCCAAGCCCCGCGAAATCTTTGATTTCCTGCAGGAATATGTGATCGGCCAGGAACCCGCAAAGCGATCCCTCGCGGTCGCGGTGTACAACCACTACAAGCGGATCCAGGCAGGCCACGCGCCGAAGAGCGGCAGCCTCGCCGACGGCGTGCACCACGACGACGTCGAGATCGCCAAATCGAACATCCTGCTGATTGGTCCCACCGGCTGCGGCAAGACGTACCTGGCCCAGACCCTGGCCCGCCGCCTCAACGTCCCGTTCGCGGTGGCCGACGCCACCGCCTTGACCGAGGCAGGCTACGTCGGTGAGGACGTCGAGAACATCCTCCTCAAGCTCATCCAGGCCGCCGACTATGACGTCAAGAAGGCCGAGCAGGGCATCATCTACATCGATGAAATCGACAAGATCTCCCGCAAGAGCGAAAACCCGTCCATCACCCGGGACGTCTCGGGCGAGGGCGTCCAGCAGGCGCTCCTGAAAATCCTCGAGGGCACTGTCGCCTCGGTCCCGCCGCAAGGCGGACGCAAGCACCCGCACCAGGAATTCATCCAGATCGACACCACCAACGTGCTGTTCATCGTGGCCGGCGCCTTCGCGGGGCTCGAGGACATCATCGGTTCCCGTTCCGGACGCAAGGGCATCGGCTTCGGCGCCCCGCTGAACGAGATCAAGAACACCACGGATTCCTACGGCGAGGTCATGCCGGAGGACCTGCTCAAGTTCGGCCTGATCCCGGAATTCATCGGCCGGCTGCCCGTCATCACGACCGTCTCGAACCTGGACCGTGCGGCGCTCATCCAGATTCTGTCCACGCCGAAGAATGCCCTCGTCAAGCAGTACCAGAAGATGTTCCAGCTCGACGGCGTGGAGCTGCTCTTCGACGAAGAGGCGCTGAACACCATCGCCGACCAGGCGCTGGAACGCGGCACAGGCGCCCGCGGCCTCCGGGCCATCATGGAGGAAGTGCTCCTCCCGGTGATGTTCGACCTTCCCAGCCGCGATGACATCGCCAGCGTCGTCATCACGGCCGACGTGGTCACCAAGAAGGCGGCCCCCACCATGATCGCCCACGACGTCGTGGCCAAGCGCCGGAATAAATCCGCCTAATTCATCGCTAGACACTGATGGCGCGCCACGAGTGTGCCATGCCCCAACAGACTTCCTGAGGAGACCACCTGTGTCTGAAACTGCCCCCAACAAGGCCGATTTCTGGTTCGACCCGATGTGCCCCTTTGCCTGGGTCACCTCCCGCTGGATCGGCGAAGTGGAAGAAGTCCGCGACATCAAGACCGAATGGCACGTGATGAGCCTCGCCGTGCTGAATGAAGGCCGCGAGGAGCTCCCCGAGCAGTACAAGGAGTTCCTGAAGAAGGCGTGGGCCCCGGTCCGCGTCATCACGGCCGCGGCCGAGCAGCACGGTGCCGAATACATCAAGCCGCTCTACGACGCCATGGGCACCAAGATCCACAACGAAGGCATCCAGGATATCGACCAGGTCATCGCCAAATCGCTGGCCGAGGCCGGGCTTCCGGCCGGGCTTGCCGCGGCAGGACAGTCGGAGGAATTCGACGCGCAGCTGCGCACCAGCCACGAGGCCGGCATCTCCCTGGTCGGCCAGGACGTCGGTACGCCCGTGGTCGCGTTCAACGGCACGGCCTTCTTCGGTCCGGTCCTGACGCGCATCCCGCGCGGCGAGGAAGCCGGACGCATCTGGGACGCCACCGTGACGCTGGCATCCTTCCCGTACTTCTTTGAAATCAAGCGCAGCCGGACCGAAGGGCCCGTCTTCGACTAGGCCTCCGGGCCCCGCGCCGGGCACCCGGTTCGGCCCACCGAGAGCCCCGGAAGAACTACTCCCATGTAGTTCTTCCGGGGCTCTTGTGCATGCCGAACAGGAGGACGAGAATTGAACTTACCCACTTCGAAAGAGGCGGGACGCAGGAACCAAAGATTCAGTGACACTCATCCGACGCAGCCTTCGGCAAAGTCAGATGATGGCTACCAGTGACGAGGTAGGAAGACCTGGACATCTGAGGATCCCGCCAGA
Organism: Arthrobacter sp. YAF34; assembly: GCF_052113245.1. Lineage (NCBI taxonomy): Bacteria > Bacillati > Actinomycetota > Actinomycetes > Micrococcales > Micrococcaceae > Arthrobacter > Arthrobacter sp. YAF34. The sequence continues at coordinate 156,900 of NZ_JBFRCV010000012.1, read as the reverse complement.
TTGTCTAAGACGTCACGTGACAATCGAAAAGTCGAAGCCCCACCAACGGCTAACGCTGATGGGGCTTCCCCTTTGCCCAAAAACTGGTCAGGGTGTGGCTATGAGCAATGAACCCATTGCGGATTATGCCCTGCTCTCCGACTGCCGCTCCGCGGCACTGGTCAGCGCGGCCGGCTCCGTGGACTGGCTGTGTTTTCCGCGCTTCGACAGCCCCTCGGTCTTCGGCCGGATTCTCGGCCACGATGCGGGGTTTTGGTCGGTCCGGCCGGCAGGGGACTATCGGGCGACCCGGCGCTACGTCGGTCCCACCCTGGTGCTGGAGACCACCTACACAACCCCGGAAGGCTCCCTGAGCGTTACGGACGCCCTCGCCACGGGAGATGGCCGGAGGGGACACGATCTCGGTGCGGATTCGCCCGGCACTTTGCTGCGTCAGCTCTCCTGCACCCGGGGCTCCGTTGAGGTTGACATTGTCCTCAGCGCCCGGCCGGACTATGGCCTGTCCCGGCCGCGTCTGCACGCCGTGGACGGCGGCCTCATGATTGGTGCCGGGACCGTGACGCTGTCGCTCTCGACGGCGGTAGCGTTCCGGCTCAGCCAGGACACGGCCCAGGCTCGGGTGACCCTTCGGGCCGGGGACTTTCTTGGATTCGCCCTTCACGCCCGGACCCGCGGGGACGGGGATCCGGTCTTCTGGAGCCAGGCGGAGATCGCCCGCCGGCTCGAGGACACTAAGGAGTGCTGGGCCAGCTGGTCCGGGCTGCACCAGAACTACCGCGGCCCGTGGCAGGAACTCGTCGACGCCAGCGGACGGGTCCTGCAGGCACTGAGTTACTATCCCACCGGCGCCATCGTGGCCGCCGCCACGACGTCCCTGCCGGAGGTCGCTGGCGGCACACGCAACTGGGATTACCGGTACACCTGGATCCGGGACGCGAGCATGACCCTGCAGGCGCTTTGGGTGGCGGCCTGTCCGGACGAGGCGGGGAAGTTCTTCCAGTTCCTAGCGACCGTGGCAGCGCGCCAGCTGGCCGACGGGGAAGAGCTCCAGATCATGTTCGGCATCGGCGGGGAACGGGAGCTGCCCGAACGGGAGCTGGACCACCTGCCGGGCTGGCGTGCCAGCGCCCCGGTCCGGGTGGGCAACGGCGCCTGGAACCAGCGCCAACTCGACGTCTACGGGGAACTGCTCGACGCCGCCGCCCGTTTGCCGGAATATCTCGCCGATCTGGCACCGGAAACGCGCCGGTTCCTCGCCGACGCCGCGGACGCGGCCGCTTCCCGCTGGCGCTCCGCCGACCACGGCATCTGGGAGGTCCGCGGCGAGCCGCGGCACTACCTGCACTCCAAGCTCATGTGCTGGGTGGCCGTGGACCGTGCCGTCGGCCTGGCCGGGCTCCTGCAGGCTGCCGACCGGGTGCCGCGCTGGGAGGCGGCGCGGGCTGAGATTGCGGCGTCCATCCGGGCCGAGGGATGGAATGAAACTGCGAATGCGTACACCCAGGCGTACGGTTCCGAGGACCTCGATGCGTCCGCCCTGCTGCTCTCCATCGCTGGGTTCCTCCCCGCGGACGACCCGGGCGTTCTCGCCACGCTTGAGGCGATCGAGGACCGGCTCACCGACCCCCGCGGCCTCGTCTACCGCTACCTGGCCGACGACGGCATCCCGGGGGAGGAGGGGACCTTCCTGCTCTGCACCTTCTGGCTGGCCCACGCGCTGGCCCTCGCCGGACGCACGGAACGCGCCCGGGCCGTCTTCGAGCGGGCCGCCGGGTTCGCCACGGACCTGGGCCTGATGGCCGAGGAAGTTGCGCCGGGCGGCGGCGAGCTGCTGGGGAACTTTCCCCAGGCATTCAGCCACATCGGCCTCGTCAATGCCGCGTGGGCGATCAGCGAAGCGGAACGGCGAGGCCGGGAAGGCGCCTAGCAGCGGACAGCGCCTAGCACCGGGCGGTGCCTATACGCGGCCAGGGGTCCGGAGCCGAAGGAACAAGCCCGGCGGTGCCGCTGTTGGGTCCAATGGCAGGCACCCCGCCCGGCGGTGTCCTGTATCCACCACGATCATTGGAGCCCCATGCCCATCACCGCCCACCTTGACCTGACCCTCAAAGCGGAAGCCCTGCCCACGGCCCCGGCGGTGCTGCGCGACATCCTTGCCGATACCCGGGCGTTTGACGGCTGCCTCGGCGTCGAAGTGCTGGTCGACAGCCAGAATCCGGCGCACGTTCTCGTGGTGGAACAGTGGGCGTCGCTGGAGCACGACGCCGCCTACCGTGCCTGGCGGGCCGGCGACGGCGCGAGCGGGCTGGGCGAGCTCCTGGCGGCCCCGCCGGTGCTGACGCACTTCGAGGCCTCCTTCGGGATCTGACGCGCCCGAAGGACAAAGCCCCGATAAGACAGAAGGAGGGCCCTCCGCCCGGCGTGAGCCGGGCCGAGGGCCCTCCTTCTTTTCATCGATAGGGCCGCGTTACGGCTGGGCGGGCTCCTCGGGAGCTGCCAGCACGACGTCGCCGACGGCCAGTTCGCCATCGCCGGCCACAAGAGCGATGTCACGGGCGTTCGCCGCAGCCTTGAGGTCGGCCAGGCCGGCCTTCAGCTGGGTGATGATCGCCTCCGGGGCCGTGATGGCGGCGGAGAGCACCTCGGTGCGCTGCTTGACCTTGGCCTCGGACTTGGCCTTGCGGATGCCGCTGAGGGCGGTGCCGACCGTGGCCAGGAGGGTCGTGTCGCCGTCGATCCCGATCGCGGACGGCCACTGGGCGCGGTGCACGGAACCGGTGCGCCACCAGCCCCAGACTTCCTCCGTGGCGAATGGCAGGAACGGCGCGAAGAGCCGCAGGAGGGTGTCCAGGCTGGTCGCGAGGGCAGCCAGCACGGACGCCTGCTGCTCCTCGCCGGCGGCACCGTAGGCGCGGTCCTTGATGAGCTCCACGTAGTCGTCGGTGAAGTTCCAGAAGAAGCTCTCGGTGATCTGCAGGGCCCGGGCGTAGTCGTAGCCTTCAAACGCCTTGGTGGCCTGTGCGACGACGTCGGCGAGCTGGGCCAGGACGGCCCGGTCCAAGGGGTTGCTCAGCACGGACAAGTCGCCGGAAACCACCGAGTCCTCGGTCGCGCCCAGGTTCAGGACGAACTTGGAGGCGTTGAGGAGCTTGATGGCCAGGCGGCGGCCGATCTTCATCTGCGCGATTTCGTAGGCGGTGTCGGCGCCGAGTTTGGCCGAGGCCGCCCAGTAGCGCACGGCGTCCGAGCCGTATTCCTCCAACACGTCCGTGGGCACAATGACGTTGCCCTTTGACTTGGACATCTTCTTGCGGTCCGGGTCCAGGATCCAGCCGGAGATGGCCGCGTGCTTCCACGGTGCGGTGTTCTGCAGCGCATCGGCGCGGACGGCGGAAGAGAAGAGCCAGGTGCGGATGATGTCGTGCCCCTGCGGGCGCACGTCGAAGGGGTAGACCTTGGCGAAGAGTGCCTCGTCGGTGCTCCAGCCGCCCACGATCTGCGGGGTCAGGGAGGACGTGGCCCATGTGTCGAGGACGTCCGCGTCGCCGGTGAAGCCGCCCGGCACGTCGCGCTGGGCTTCCTCATAGCCGGGGGCCGCATCCGCCGCGGGGTCCACGGGCAACTGCGCGTCGGACGGGACGATCGGTGCGTCGTAGTCGGGGTTGCCGTCGGCATCCAGCGGGTACCAGACCGGCACCGGCACGCCGAAGAAGCGCTGGCGGGACACGAGCCAGTCGCCGTTGAGCCCGGAAATCCAGTTCTCGTAGCGGGAGCGCATGAACGCGGGGTGGAACTCGATCTCGTGGCCGCGGCCGATCAGGCGTTCGCGGCGGTCCTCGTCGCGGCCGCCGTTGCGGATGTACCACTGGCGCGAGGTGACCACCTCGAGGGGCTTGTCGCCCTTCTCGAAGAAGTTCACCGGGTGCATGATCTTCTTCGGCTCGCCGTCGAGGAGGTCGGCGGCGGTCAGCTGCTCCACTACTGCTTCCTTGGCGCTGAACACCGTCTTGCCGGCGATGGCCGCGAAGCTGGCGCGGCCTTCCTCGGTGGTGATCCACTCGGGGGTGTCGCCGATGATGCGGCCGTCGCGGCCCACGATCGCGCGGGTAGGCAGCTGCAATTCGCGCCACCAGGTAACGTCGGTGAGGTCGCCGAAGGTGCAGACCATGGCGATGCCCGAGCCCTTGTCCGCCTTGGCCAGCGGGTGGGCCTTGACCTCCACCTCGACGCCGAACAGGGGAGAGGTGACCTTCTTGCCGAACAAGGGCTGGTACCGCTCGTCGTCGGGGTTCGCCACGAGCGCGGCACAGGCGGCCAGCAGTTCGGGGCGAGTGGTCTCGATGTAGATCTTTTCGCCCTCGGCGGTGAAGAACGGGTAGCGGTAGTAGGCGCCCGCGACCTCGCGGTCCTCCAGTTCGGCCTGGGCCACCGCGGTGCGGAAGGTGACATCCCACAGGGTGGGCGCCTCGGCCATGTACGCGTCGCCGGCGCTCAGGTTGGCCAGGAAGGCGCGCTGGGAGATCGCGCGGGACTTGTCATCGATGGTGCGGTAGGTCAGGTCCCAGTCCACGGACAGGCCCAGCGTCTGGAAGAGGTGCTCGAAGACCTTCTCGTCCTCGACCGCCAGCTCTTCGCACAGCTCGATGAAGTTCCGGCGGGAGACGACGTCGAAGTCGCGCTGGTTCTTGGCGGGCTCGGCCGGGGGGCGGTAGCCGGCGTCGTAGGCCACTGCCGGATCGCAGCGCACACCGTAGTAGTTCTGCACGCGGCGCTCGGTGGGCAGGCCGTTGTCGTCCCAGCCCATGGGGTAGAAGACGTTCTTGCCGGTCATGCGCTGGTAGCGGGCCAGGACGTCGGTCTGCGTGTAGGAGAACATGTGTCCGACGTGGAGGGATCCCGACGCCGTGGGCGGGGGAGTGTCGATCGAGTAGACCTGCTCCCGGGTGGTCTCCGGGTTGAACTTGTAGGTCCCTTCGTCAAGCCAGCGCCGCGTGAGCGCCTCTTCCAGCCCCTCCAGGGCGGGCTTGTCCGGAACGTTGATGGGGGCGGTGGTGGGCGTGTCTGTACCCTGATTGTCTTCAGCCATGGGTCAATTCTTCCACGGCACGCAGGGCTGACCTGCAGTAGCATGCGCGGATGGACAATTCGCCGGACAGTTCTGCCGGAATCTTCGCGATCAAGCACGTCTGTGACGGCCCGTCCGACGACGACGGCTGCCGGGTTCTGGTGGACTGGCTCTGGCCGCGGGGCGTCAGCAAGGAACGGGCCCAACTCGAGCTCTGGCTCAGCAACATGAGGAAGTGAGCCGGGCATTGCCGTTACTGTGGTGCCATGACTGAGGGAATCGACAACAACACAAAAGTAGCCGGCGCAAAGGCGGCAGTCGTCACCGGCGCCAGCACGGGAATCGGCGAGGCCACGGTGCGTGCCCTCCGCAAGGAAGGCTGGACCGTGTTCGCGGTCGCCCGCCGTGCCGACCGGCTCGACGCGCTCGCCGCCGAAACCGGCGCCGTCGCCCTTCCCGCCGACGTGACCGACGACGCCGATGTGGCCCGGCTGCTCGAGGAGGTCACCCGGGCCGGCGGCATCGACACCCTGATCAACATCGCCGGCGGGGCCCGCGGCGCCGACAAGGTCGCCGGTGCCAAGACCGAGGACTGGGAATGGATGTTCCAGGTCAACGTGCTGGGCAGCATGAAACTGATCCGCGCGTTCCTGCCCATGCTGCGGGCCTGCGGCGAGGGGACCGTGTTGAACCTGACCTCCACCGCCGGGCTCTCCGCCTACGAGGGCGGTGGCGGCTACAACGCGGCCAAGTTCGCCCAGCATGCCCTCACCGGCGCCCTGCGGCTCGAAGAGGCCGAGCACAACGTCCGCGTGATCGAGGTGGCCCCCGGCATGGTCTACACCGAGGAATTCGCGCTCAACCGCCTCGGCGACCAGGACGCGGCCGCCAAGGTGTACGCCGGGGTGGAGAAGCCGCTCACCGCCGCTGACGTCGCGGACGTGGTCCGCTACGCCGTCGCCGTCCCGCACCACGTCAACTTGGACGAGATCGTGATCCGCCCTGTGGCCCAGGCCTCCAACTTCAAGGTGATCCGCAAGGGCTGACCGCGGCGAAAGCGGCCGGGGCGGTACGGGCGGTACGGCTAGGGCTCCGCTGGGATACCGAGGGTCGCGACGACGGCGGCGTGATCCGTACCCGGCACCTGATGGACCGCGTAGGCGGTGCCGGTGATCTCCGGGTTGGTGACGATGTGGTCGATCACGATCCCGGGCAGAGGCAGCCCGTCCATGGGCCAGGTGGGGATGAGCCGTGATCCGGACGCCACGCCGACGTCCACCGTCTGCCGTCCGCCGGCTCCGGCGAGCAGCTGCCGGAATTCGGCGTGATCGTAGGTGGCGTTGAAATCGCCGATCAGGACCACGTTCCCGGGGCGTGCCGCCACCTTGCCGAGCGCTGCGAGATCGCGCCGCCACTGGGCAACTCCGGGATCCACCGGCGGCTTAGCATGCACGATTGTCACGTCGAGGGAGGCGGACCGGCCGCCGGCGTCCAGGCTCACCCGGACCATCGGCATCAGGAACTGCGAGTCCGGCACGGCACCCGTGAGCGTTACCGGGTGCAGCGAGTAGACCGCGGCGCCGGAGGCGCGGGCGTCCGGACGGCTGATCCGGTGGGGCAGGAGGCCGGCCAGCCCCTCGGCCGCCAGCCGGTCCTCCAGGCCCGGCGTGTACTCCTCCACGGCAAGGAGCCCGACGCCGTTCTCCCGGACCAGCCGGACGATTTCGGCCGCATCCGCCTCGCCATGCTTGGCGTTGATGGTCATCACGTTCAGCTCCACGCGTCGGGTCCCGTTGGCCTGGGCCGGGCGGGCGGAGCCGGGCGGGAAGAGCCAGAACAGCTGCAGGGCGAGCAGCGCCGTCGTCGTGGCGAAGAGCCACGCGCGCCGGCTCAACGACGCACACGCCACCCCGGCTGCAGCGGGGAGCACCAGCCATGGCGTAAAGGACAACGCCTGCACCACGGGCCGTGGCCACGCGAGAGGAACCCCCCGGAAGACGGAGAGCGCGGCGACCGGTGCCGCGGCGAGTACCGCCGCGACCAGCCACGCGCGGGCATGGCGGCGGGGCCGGGGCACCCGCGCTGTGCGGCCGAAGGTAGGACCTGCCATGCCCAGAGTCTAAGCGGGGAAGCCTTCTGGTGTGCCGGATCCGGACGGCGAAGTTTTTGGGTGCCGTCGCCGGACGTTCGCCGGGACGCGACGTTCCGCACGTTACCGGGCTTTGGAACCCCCATCCGTAAAGTCCGGTAACATCGTCCTATCAGCTTTGACCCGGCCATCACCGGTGAGCTTCCGGAAGAACACCCCCGCGTGCGGGCGCGACATCAGTCGCCGCGACGCGTGCCAAGGTCAGTAGAACCGGACGGGTAAGCCCGTCACAGCAGTAATGAGCGGCCGACGCCGGTGCAGCGCCTTTTTCCGAAGGGTGCGGTCCGGAGCCGGTAAGTGAGGTGGTACCGCGGTGCCGGTGTTGTCGGAAGACAGCTGTCGTGAATAAGACAGTTGCTCAGAAGACAGTGCAGGGGCCGTCCTCGCATCCTGAATGAATACATGTGTTCGCCGCTCAACCCAGGATGTCGAGATGACTTATTACCCGAAGGCCTCCGCCGCACCCGCAGGCGCCGGTTCCACCAACGCTGCCAACACCTCTGGTGTATCCGCCTCCGTGAAGTTCCCGGAGATCGAAGAGCGCATCCTCAAGTACTGGGACCAGGACGGCACCTTCCAGGCCAGCATTGACCAGCGGGATGCTGGTCAAGACGGCAGCAACGAATTCGTCTTCTACGACGGCCCGCCCTTCGCCAACGGCCTGCCGCACTACGGCCACCTGCTGACGGGCTACGCCAAGGACCTCGTGGGCCGCTACCAGACCCAGCGCGGCCGCCGGGTGGAGCGCCGCTTCGGCTGGGACACGCACGGCCTGCCCGCCGAGCTGGAAGCCATGAAGCAGCTGGGCATGACGGACAAGACCCAGATCGAGGCCATGGGCATCGACAAGTTCAACGACGCCTGCCGCGCGTCCGTGATGAAGTATGCCGACGAATGGAAGAGCTACGTCACGCGCCAGGCGCGCTGGGTGGACTTCGAGAACGACTACAAGACACTCAACGTCGAGTACATGGAGTCGGTGCTCTGGGCCTTCAAGCAGCTGCACGAGAAGGGCCTGACCTACAACGGTTACCGCGTCCTGCCGTACTGCTGGAAAGACGAGACGCCGCTGTCCAACCATGAACTGCGCATGGACGACGACGTCTACAAGAACCGTCAGGACCAGACCGTCACGGTCACGTTCCCCATCACGGCAGGGGAGTCTGAGCTCTCCCGCCAGCTCGCCGGGGTGCAGGCGCTCGCCTGGACCACCACGCCCTGGACGCTGCCCACCAACCTGGCGCTCGCCGTCGGGCCCGCCATCACCTACGTGGTCCTGCCGGCCGGCCCGCACGGGATCAAGGCTGCCTCGGCCGAGGCCCCCGTTGCGGGCAGCTTCCTGCTCGCCGCAGACCTGCTGGGTGCCTACGCGAAGGACCTCGGCTACGGCGACGGCGCCGAGGGCGCGGCCGCCGCCGAGGCCGCCGTCACCTCCCGGCACACCGGGACCGAGCTTGAGGGCCTGAGCTACGAGCCGCTCTGGGACTACTTCCACGACGCCGAGAAGTACGGCACGGAGAACGCCTGGCGCTTCCTCGTGGCCGACTACGTCACCACCACCGACGGCACCGGCATCGTCCACCAGGCCCCCGCCTACGGTGAAGACGATCAGAAAGTCTGTGAAGAGGCCGGCATCCCCGTGGTCCTCTCGGTCGACGAGGGCGCCAAGTTCCTGCCGCTCTTCGGCCACGGCGACCTCGCCGAGATCGCCGGGCTGCAGGTATTCGAGGCCAACAAGCCCATCACCCAGGTGCTCCGGGCGCGGGGCCGCCTGGTCCGCCAGGCCAGCTACGAGCACAGCTACCCGCACTGCTGGCGCTGCCGCAACCCGCTGATCTACCGGGCCGTGTCCTCCTGGTACGTCGAGGTCACCAAGTTCAAGGACCGGATGTCGGAGCTCAACCAGGAGATCAACTGGATCCCGGGCAACGTCAAGGACGGCCAGTTCGGCAAGTGGCTCGCCAACGCCCGCGACTGGTCCATCAGCCGCAACCGCTACTGGGGCAGCCCCATCCCGGTCTGGCAGTCCACCGACCCGGACTACCCGCGCACGGACGTCTACGGCTCGCTCGCCGAGATCGAGGCCGACTTCGGCCGGCTGCCGCTGAACAACGACGGCCAGGTGGACCTGCACCGGCCGTTCATCGACGAACTCACGCGCCCGAACCCGGACGACCCCCGCACCCCGGAGGAGGGCCAGTCCGTCATGCGCCGCGTCGAGGACGTCCTGGACGTCTGGTTCGACTCCGGATCCATGCCCTACGGCCAGGTCCACTACCCGTTCCAGAACGAGGAATGGTTCGACACGCACAACCCGGCAGACTTCATCGTCGAGTACATCGGCCAGACCCGCGGCTGGTTCTACATGCTGCACATCCTCTCCACCGCGCTGTTCGACCGGCCGGCCTTCCGCAACGTCATCAGCCACGGCATCGTCCTGGGTTCGGACGGCCAGAAGATGTCCAAGAGCCTGCGCAACTACCCGGACGTCTCCGAAGTCCTGGACCGCGACGGCTCCGACGCCATGCGCTGGTTCCTCATGTCCAGCCCGATCCTGCGCGGCGGCAACCTCGTGGTCACCGAGCAGGGCATCCGCGACGGCGTCCGCCAGGTCATCCTGCCGCTATGGAACGTGTACAGCTTCTTCACGCTCTACACCAATGCCGCGTTCGGCGGCTCCGGCTACGACGCCAAGCTCCGCTACGACGGCTACGCCGACACCTTGGACCAGTACCTCATGGCCAACACGGGCGACCTCGTCCGGAACATGACCGCCCAGCTGGACGGCTACGACATCTCAGGCGCCTGCGACGAGCTGCGCAGCTACCTGGACATGCTCACCAACTGGTACGTCCGCCGCAGCCGGCAGCGCTTCTTCGACGAAAACGTGGACGCCTTTGATGCCCTCTACACGGCGCTGGAGACCGTCTGCCGCGTGGCTGCGTCCCTGCTGCCGCTGGTCTCCGAGGAGATCTGGCGCGGCCTCACCGGCGGCCGTTCCGTGCACCTGGCCGACTGGCCGGACGCCGGGCTGTTCCCGGCCAACCCCGGCCTGGTCGAGGCGATGGACCGGGTGCAGCAGATCTGCTCCACCGGTTCCTCGCTGCGCAAGGCCGCGAACCTCCGCGTGCGCCTGCCCCTGCAGGAGCTCACCGTCGTGGCACCCGGCGCGGACGCGCTGACAGGCTTCGCAGGCGTCGTCGCCGATGAACTGAACCTGCGCTCCGTCCGACTGCTCGACGCCGAGAACGCCTCCCCGGAGGAGTTCGGCATCGAACAGAAGCTCGTGGTCAACGCCCGGGCCGCCGGCCCGCGCCTGGGCAAGAACGTCCAGCAGGCCATCAAGGGCTCCAAGTCCGGCGACTGGTCCGTCAGCGACGCCGGGGTGGTCACCGCCGGCGGCCTCGAACTCGAACCGCAGGAATACACCCTGGAAACGGTGGTGGCGGAAGCCGCGGAAGGGGAGGGGTCGCGCGCAGCAGCCGTCCTGCCCGGCGGCGGCTTTGTGGTCCTCAACACCGAGGTCACTCCGGAGCTGGAGGCCGAGGGCCTGGCCCGCGACATGGTCCGCGCCATCCAGCAGGCCCGCAAGGACGCCGGACTGAATGTCAGCGACCGGATCAGCACCTCCGTCACGGCCAAGCCGGACGTCGTCGAGGCCCTGCTGGCCAACGCGGAGCTCGTCAAAACCGAAACGCTGACCATCGAGCTGGAAACCCTGGCGGCCGATATCAAGGAACCGCAGGTCAGTGTCGCTAAGAAAGTTGGGGCCTGAGCCATGACCGACGAATTCTCCGTGGAAAGCGTCTACGCCGAGCTCCTGGGCCGGGCGCCGGAAAACAAGATGGAGCCGCGGCTCGCCCCGCTGCACCGCGCGATGGAGATCCTGGGGGAGCCGAACAAGGCGTTCCCGATCATCCACGTCACCGGCACCAACGGGAAAACCTCCACGGCCCGGATGATTGAGGCCGGACTGCGCGCCCACGGGCTGAGCACCGGCCGATACACCAGCCCGCACCTGTCCAAGGTCACCGAGCGGATCAGCATCGACGGCGCTCCGGTGCCGGATGAGACCTTTGTGCGGATCTGGGACGAGATCCGGCCGTACCTGCAGATCGTGGACAGCGAACTCGAGGCCGAGGGCCAGCCCCGGCTGACTTACTTCGAGGCCCTGACCATCCTGGGCTTCGCGATCTTCGCCGACCAGCCGGTCAATGTCGCCGTGATCGAGGTAGGCCTGGGCGGCATCACCGACGCCACCAATGTCGGCGACGGCCAGGTGTCAGTGATCACCCCGATCTCCCTGGACCACACGGAACTCCTCGGCGACACCACCGGGGACATCGCCTACGAGAAGGCCGGCATCATCAAGCCCGGCGGCTTCCTGATCAGCGCCGCGCAGCCGGTTGACGCTGCCCAGGTCCTGCTGGAGAAGGCCAAGGAGGTCAACGTGCCGTTCCGCTTCGAGGGAGTGGAGTTCGGCGTTGAATCCCGCACCGTCGCCGTGGGCGGCCAGATGGTCACGATCCAGGGCATCGCCGGCCGCTACGAGGACCTGCTGGTGCCGCTGCACGGCGCGCACCAGGCCGAGAACGCCGCCGTCGCGATTGCCGCCTTGGAGGCGTTCTTCGGCGGGGAAAAGGCGATCGACGCCGAGATCCTGCAGGAGGCCTTTGCCTCCGTCACCTCCCCGGGCCGGCTCGAGGTGGTCCGCACCGCGCCGACCATCATCGTGGACGCGGCCCACAACCCGGAAGGCATCCGGGTGTCCGCCGAGGCCATCCACGAGGCGTTCAACTTCACCAAGCTGGTGGTGGTGGTCGGCGTGCTGCGGGAGAAGGACGCCGAGGAAATCCTCCGCCAGCTCAAGGAATCCCTCGGCGGACTCGCCGCCGAGTACTGCTTCACCGAGTCCAACTCGCCCCGGGCCGTGCCGGCCGAGGACCTGGCCGAGATCGCGGTGGACCTCGGCTTTGGCGAGGACAACATCCATGTCGCCGCGAAGCTCGATGACGCCCTCGAATGGGCCGTGGAACGCGCCGAAGCCGACGACGAACTCGCCGGCGGCGTGCTCGTGACCGGCTCCATCACGCTAGTTGCCGATGCCCGGATCCTGCTTGGAAAGGCGGACGCGTAAGCGATGCCAAAGCTCACCAAAGCCCAGCGCGAATGGCGCCCGGGCATGCCCAAGAAGCGGCGCTCCACCAAGGTCATGTTCGCTTCGACGGTCCTGCTGCTGGAAGCATTCGTGGTGCTCTTCGGCACGCTCGCCGTCTTCGGCCTGCACCGGAACGAGTTCCCGGCGGGCCTGGTCTTCTCCGTGGGGATCGGCCTGTGCCTCGTGTTCGTGTTCACCTGCGCGGTCCTGTCGAAGCCGTGGGGCGTGGCCCTGGGCTGGATCCTGCAGCTCGTCCTGATCCTGAGCGGCATCCTGGAGCCGGCCATGTACCTTGTGGGCGCCCTCTTCGCCATTGCCTGGTGGTACGGGATCCGGACGGGCATCCGGATCGACCGGGAAGCGGCCGAACGGGATCGCGAACAGGCTGCGTGGGACGCGGCCCATCCTGCGGGTACCGGGCCGGACCCAACGCCCGGCGCCGGCGCCCCGAACCCGTAGCCCGAAACCCGTAGACTTGACCCGAACCCCACCCCAACACATTGGAGCAGCTGTGAGCATTGAGCGCACCCTCGTCCTGATCAAGCCCGACGGCGTCGCCCGCAACCTGTCCGGCGCCATCCTCGGCCGGATCGAAGCCAAGGGCTACACCCTGGCCGAGCTCAAGAAAGTCAACGCGAGCCGCGAGCTGCTGGAGCAGCACTACGAGGAGCACGTCGGCAAGCCGTTCTACGAGCCGCTGGTTGAGTTCATGCTCAGCGGCCCGGTTGTCGCCGCGATCTTCGAGGGACACCGCGTGATCGAGGGCTTCCGGTCCCTCGCCGGCACCACGGATCCGACGACGGCGGCGCCCGGCACCATCCGCGGTGACTTTGGCCGCGACTGGGGCCTGGCCGTGCAGCAGAACCTGGTCCACGGCTCGGATTCGGTGGAGTCCGCCGAGCGTGAGATCAAGATCTGGTTCTAGCCCTCGTTTCCGGGCATACCCCGTACAGGGGTGACAGAAAAGGCCAATGTTCTTCGGAACATTGGCCTTTTCTGTCGCCTCGCGTTGTTGAAGCGTGCTCAGTACCCGGAGGTCCCGATGAAGACCTGGATGAACGCGAAGAAGATCGTGGCGATGACGGCGACGTACAGCAACGCCGTGATGATCCAGCCGGCGTCGCCCAGAACCTTGGTGGGGCCGGCGGGCAGCGCGATCACACCGTGGGAAATGTTGCGCACGGTCACCCAGACGAACAAGGGGATCATGACGGCCCACACAATCATGCATAACGGGCAAAGAATGTGGATCGAGTAAAGGGCCTGGGACCAGAGCCAGACCACGAACGCGAAGCCCAAGGTGACGCCGGTCTGAAGCCCCAGCCAGTACCACCGCGCGAACTTGGCGCCGGCCAGGATGCCCATCGCCGTGGTGATGATTACCGCGAAGGCAACAATCCCGATGAACATGTTCGGGAAGCCGAACACGGAACTCTGAGGTGTCTGCATAACCTGGCCGCAGGAGATCCATGGGTTCACGTCACAGACCGTCACGTGGTGCGGGTCCTTGAGGACCTCCAGCTTCTCCAGCACCAAGGCGCCGGAGGCCAGCCAGCCGACGACGCCGGTGAGGAGCAGGAGCCAGGCGAACGGGCGGTCGCGGGTCATCGTGGGAAGGGACTGGCCCGTGGATGCCGGGTCGGAACCCGGGTGATGCACGGTCGCGTCGCCGGCGGTGCTGGAGATGCTGGGCATGGAATATGGGGTCCTTTTTTGCTCGTCGTGACCGGGTGCTTCTGGCCCCGATTCTAACGCCGCAGGCTGGGCGGCGCCGCAGGACGAGCCGCCGAACAGGCCTCGGGGCAGTCCGCAGGCCGCCCCGTCCGGCGGCGGCGATTCACTTCCAGCCCCGCTTACGCCAGCTTTGACGGTGCTTGTGAGACAATGAACGTGGCTGGAACCCGATCCACATCCGGATTCCGGTCCGGCGATTTTGTTTCAAGACCGCCAATGATGAGCAGGGCGCTGAGGATCCACTGATCCCAGCTGTCGCGCAATGCCATTGGACGGCACCTGGCTGTGGCGTTTAGGTCAACGGGTTCCAAAAACAATCTCGCCGGCCCTCCAGGGCTGCCGCACCCCACTGCCGGTGCGAACCTGAGGGTATCCAATTGACTTCTGTCAATGCCTGCGGGTGTTGACGCATATTTGCCCCAACGGGCGTCGAATGTGGCGGCGCATCAGGGGCAGGAGTGTAGCCACATATGGATAATGACCAGGTTGTAGCCGGTAACGAAGAGCTAGTCGCCGCGGAAGCAGGAACTGCGGAAGCAGAGGCTCCGGTAGCGCCGAAGCGGGCCGTCCGGACCCGCCGCAAGGCGCCCGTCCCGAAGGTCGACGACGCGGCGGCCGCGGAGGCTGTGGCCGAGGCATCGGCCCTGGCCAACGCCGCAGGCTCGGATGAGCCCGTCACCGGCCGCCGCCGCAAGGCGGCCGCCGTCGAAGCCGCACCGGAAGCCGCCGCAGCCGAAAGTGCTGCCCCCGAAACTGCCGCCAAGGCGCCCGCACGGCGTACCCGTGCCCGCAAGCCTGTTGCCGCCCCGGAACCGCTGCCAGCCTTCGACGAAGAGCCCGAAGCCAACGCACCCGCCCCCGCAGAGGCTCCTGAGGCTGCCGCTGATTCCGCCGCCGCCGTCGCAGAGAAGGCCGCAGAGAAGCCGGTCCGGCGCCGCGCCAGCCGTGCCAAGGCCGCTCCGAAAGCCGAAGTGCCCGCAATTGCCGTCCCGGCCGAAGAAGCCGGGTTGGCGGAAACCGCCACCGCTGCTCAACCGGACCACGCGCCCGCTGCGGAGGCCCAGCCCGCCGGGGCCCAGGCCGAACAGCCGGAAGCCCAGCCGGCGGACAGCCCGGCCGCGTCCCTGTTCATGGAGCCGGGCGCCCTCACGTCGGTGATCTTCCAGGCCCCCGACCTCAGCACCGTGGTGCGTCCGGCGCCTGCTGCACCGGCAGCGGAGGCCGAGGAGGAGGAAGGCGACGAGGACGAGGACGGCGGAAGCCGCCGTCGCCGTCGCAGCCGCGGCCGGCGGGGCCGCACCCGCACCGCCGCCGAATCCGACACCGACGCTGACGGCTCTACCGAAGGCTCTATTGAAGGCGCGGACGAAGAGGGCGACGAGAGCCAGGAAGGCACACTCGACGACGGCGTGACCTCGCGCCGCCGCCGTCGCCGCCGCCGTGGTGACCAGGATCTGGAACTGACGGGCGGGGAAGACAACGACCCGCCCAACACCGTGACCCGTGTCCGTGCACCCCGCGCGGCCACCGAGGCGCCGGTCAACAACCGCGTCACGTCCCTCAAGGGCTCCACCCGGCTCGAGGCGAAGAAGCAGCGCCGCCGCGAATCCCGCGACACCGGCCGACGCCGCACCGTCATCACCGAGGCCGAGTTCCTGGCCCGCCGCGAATCCGTGGACCGGCAGATGATCGTCCGCCAGCGCGACGACAGAATCCAGATCGGCGTCCTCGAAGACGGCGTCCTGGCCGAACACTTCGTGTCCAAGACCCAGCAGGACTCCCTGATAGGCAACGTGTACCTGGGCAAGGTCCAGAACGTGCTGCCGTCGATGGAAGCCGCCTTCGTGGACATCGGGCGCGGCCGCAACGCCGTTCTCTACGCCGGTGAAGTGAACTGGGAGTCCGTCAACCTCGAGGGCAAGCAGCGCCGGATCGAAAACGCGCTGAAGTCCGGCGATTCCGTCCTGGTCCAGGTCACCAAGGACCCGGTCGGCCACAAGGGCGCCCGCCTCACCAGCCAGATCTCGCTGCCCGGCCGCTACCTCGTGTACGTGCCCGGCGGTTCCATGACCGGCATCTCCCGCAAGCTGCCCGACGTCGAACGCAACCGTCTCAAGCGGATCCTCAAGGACCGCCTGCCCGAGGACGCGGGCGTGATTGTCCGCACCGCGGCCGAGGGGGCATCCGAGGAAGAGCTGACGCACGACATCAACCGCCTCCGCGCGCAGTGGGAGGGCATCGAGAGCCAGGCGACGTCGACCAAAATCCTGGCCCCGGAGCTGCTCTACGGCGAACCGGACCTGACCATCAAGGTGGTCCGGGACGTCTTCAACGAGGACTTCTCCAAGCTGATCGTCTCCGGCGAGGAGGCCTGGGACACCATCGAGGCCTACGTCACGTACGTGGCGCCGGACCTCGTGGGCCGGCTCGAGAAGTGGACCAAGGACACGGACATCTTCGCCGCCTGGCGCATCGACGAGCAGATCCACAAGGCCCTGGACCGAAAGGTGTTCCTGCCCTCGGGCGGCTCGCTCGTGATTGACCGCACCGAGGCCATGACCGTGGTGGACGTCAACACCGGCAAGTTCACCGGCAGCGGCGGCAACCTCGAGGAAACTGTCACTAAGAACAACCTGGAGGCGGCCGAGGAGGTCGTCCGGCAGCTGCGCTTGCGCGACATCGGCGGCATCATCGTGATCGACTTCATCGACATGGTGCTCGAATCCAACCGTGACCTTGTGCTGCGCCGCATGGTGGAGTGCCTGGGCCGGGACCGCACCAAGCACCAGGTGGCCGAGGTGACCTCGCTGGGCCTTGTGCAGATGACCCGCAAGCGGATGGGCACCGGGCTGCTGGAAGTCTTCGGCGAGCAGTGTGAGGCCTGCGCCGGCCGCGGCATCGTCACCCACGACGAGCCCGTCGAACACCGCCGCGCCAACACGGTCGCCGCGGAGCACTACGTGCCGCGCGCCGAGGCCGCGCCTGCCGCCCGCACCGAACGTAAGAGCCGGCGCCGCGGCCGGGGAAGCCAGGGCACTGAGGGCACGCCGGCCGCGCCGTCGGCGCCGGCCGCTGTCCACGCCGAGCCCACCGAGGCCGAACGCCACGCCAAGGCTGAAGCAACGCGTGCCGCGCTGGCGAACATTGCTGCCGCGGCGCACGCCGCCCACCTGCACGACGGCGAGGCCGCCGCCGTCAGCGACGCGGGGGCCCGCAAGGCCGCCGTCGACGCCGTCACGAAGCTCGCAGCCGCCGACGAGGCAGCCGGCCGCCCCGCGACCGTGCTGACGTTCGGCGGCGAGCAAGTCGCGTTGCCCTTCGTCGAGCACGCGGAGGACGCGCAGGAGCCAGCCCTGACGCTGGATCTGCTGACCGAGGCGTTCGCGAACCTGGGCGACGCCGAGGCAGGCAAGCAGGAACCCAAGCAGGAAGCCAAGCAGGAACAGTCCGCTGCCGAGGCGCCGTCCTCACCGGCAGCGGACACCGGGTCGACGCGCGGCCGCCGCGGCCGCCGCAACCGGAGCGCCAGCCGCGCCCAGGGGGCGGCCAACGAGACGTCCGTGGAGCATCGCGAGGCAACGCGCCAGGCTGCGGCCGGATCGGTTCACGAAGCCAAGGCACCTGCCGCGGCCCGGGCCGGGCCCGTTTCGCCGTTAACCGGACATCCCGGAGGCAACGCTAGGCTGGAGCCCTGACACGGGGTGCCGCGCATCGGGCCGGCTGAGATCCACACCCGTTGAACCTGTCCGGTTAGCACCGGCGAAGGGATGTCTGACGTGCCCGCACCATCGAATCCGTCCGAGTTTCTGTCCGGTGATTCTCTGTCTAGTGATTCTCTGTCCAGTGATTCTCTGTCCAGGGATTTTCTTCCGGCCAATTTTCTGCCCGGCAAGGTTCGGCTCGGCGAGCACCCCGAGCCGCGCCACATTCCCCGCGTGCTGGCCATCGCCGGCTCGGACCCGTCCGGCGGGGCCGGGATCCAGGCCGACCTGAAGAGCATCGCAGCCAACGGCGGCTACGGCATGGCCGCCATCACGGCCCTCACCGCGCAAAACACCCAGGGCGTGCGCGCCGTTCACGTGCCTCCGGCGGCGTTCCTCACCGCGCAGCTGGACGCGATCAGCGATGACATCGGCATCGATGCCGCCAAGATCGGGATGCTCGGCGACGCAACGGTGATTGACGCCGTCCGCGGCTGGCTGGAAAAAGTGCGGCCCGCCGTCGTGGTCCTGGACCCGGTGATGGTCGCCACCAGCG
This sequence comes from Arthrobacter sp. YAF34, assembly GCF_052113245.1. Classification (NCBI taxonomy): domain Bacteria; kingdom Bacillati; phylum Actinomycetota; class Actinomycetes; order Micrococcales; family Micrococcaceae; genus Arthrobacter; species Arthrobacter sp. YAF34. Next base: position 138,537 of record NZ_JBFRCV010000012.1, on the reverse strand, counting down.
GCGACCGGCTGCTGCAGGAATCGGCCGAGGCCGCCCTGCAGGCCCTCCTGCCGCTGGCGGACCTCATCACACCCAACCTCGCCGAACTCGCCATCCTGCTCAAAGAGCCTGCCGCCGAGGACTGGGCGGAGGCCCTGGCCCAGGGCAAGCGGCTGGCCGCCCAGACCGGCACCACCGTCCTGGTCAAGGGCGGCCACCTTCAGTCGGGGCCGTCGGGCGCCGGACAGCCCGACGCCGGCTGCCCGGACGCGCTGGTCAACACCGCAGGGCTGCTGGGCCAGGAGACCGTGGTGGTGCCGGGGGAGCGGATCGCCACGCGCAACAGCCACGGCACCGGCTGCTCGCTGTCCTCGGCCATGGCCACCGTGCAGGCCCGGGTGGGGGACTGGGAAGCGGCGCTGCGGGAGGTCAAGCCCTGGCTGCTCGGCGCGCTTCGCGAAGCCTCGGCCCTGGACGTCGGCACCGGCAACGGCCCGGTCCACCACTTCCATCACGTGCAGGATGTCACGAGTAGCCGGCGCGGGCAGCAGGGTCCCGCCGGCCGGGGCAGCCAGCGCGGCCACGGCCCGGCGGAAGGCGAATTCGCCGCGGCCCTGCGCGCGGGGGCCGCGGGCGATCTCGACGCCATCTACGGCCTGGAATTCATCCGCGGACTGGCCGACGGGACCCTGCCCGAGCACGAGTTCGCCTACTACCTTCGTCAGGACGCCATCTACCTCAACGGCTACTCCCGGGTCCTGGCCCGCGCGGCCGCCATGGCCCCCACCGAGGCCGAGCAGCTGTTCTGGGCCCGCTCGGCGCAAACATGCCTGGAAGTGGAGTCCGAGCTGCACCGGTCCTGGCTGCGCACCCGCCCCGCGGCACCGATCCTGGGCCCGGTGACGAAGTCCTACGTGGACCACCTGCTGGCAGCCTCGGTCTCCGGCAGCTACGGGGTGCTCGTGGCCGCGGCCCTGCCGTGTTTCTGGCTCTACGCCGAGGTGGGCTCCACCCTGCACCGGGCGTTCCTGGCCGACGGCGCCCCCGAGGCGCACCCGTACGCCGACTGGCTGCGGACCTATGCCGACGAGGACTTTGCCGCCGCAACCCGGCAGGCGATTGCCCACACGGATGCGGCAGCCAGGCGCGCCTCCGACAGCGAGCGGGAGGCCATGGCCCTGGCCTTCCGGCAGTCATCACGGTACGAAGTGGACTTCTTCGACGCGCCGAGGCTGCACGCCTGATCCGACAGGTCCTTCGCAGCCGGTAGGATGGTGGGGCACGGTTCCGGTAGTCGTTGCGGCACCACAGCTCAAGATCGTCGAGATCGCGGCCAAGAACATTGGCACGATCTCTGCATCAGGACGTTGTGGCGCCTATCACGGACTACCCGCCGGAACCAGCCTCATTTGCGGCCGAAGGCAAAATTAGCGTATTCTAGATCTTCGGTGCTTACGCCAACACTTGGGTTATGACCCTGAGAACAGTCCGCTTGGAATTCCAAATGGATTCGCTCCGGGGATAGCTCATGGGTTCCCCCGGGGAACCCACCGGCGTTGAGGCACAGCGTGAGCCGGTCCATACAATTTGGGCCCAGGTTCCGCACGCAAATCTAGTAATAAACGTCGAGAGAAGTGAGTTCCCCAGTGGTGTACGCGATTGTCCGCGCAGGCGGCCGCCAAGAGAAGGTTTCCGTTGGAGACTTCGTTACCCTGAACCGCGTCCCCGGTGGAGCCGGCAGCACTTTTGAGTTGCCCGCACTGCTCCTGGTGGACGGTGACAAAGTCACGTCCGCTGCTGCGGACCTGGCCAAGGTAACGGTTACGGCTGAGATCCTCGAAGACCTTCGTGGTCCGAAGATCGTCATCCAGAAGTTCAAGAACAAGACCGGTTACAAGAAGCGCCAGGGTCACCGTCAGGAATTGACCAAGGTCAAGATCACCGGTATCAAGTAACCCTTCGTTACTGTTCAGGTTCCAGCAGATTCCCCAGAATTTTTTGAAGGCAGGCATTCCAAATGGCACATAAAAAAGGCGCGAGTTCCACTCGCAACGGTCGTGACTCCAACGCCCAGTACCTCGGCGTCAAGCGCTTCGGTGGCCAGGTAGTTTCCGCAGGCGAGATCATCGTCCGCCAGCGCGGCACCCACTTCCACCCGGGTGCAGGCGTAGGCCGCGGCGGCGACGATACCCTGTTCGCCCTGACCCCCGGTGCTGTCGAGTTCGGCACCCGTCGTGGCCGTCGCGTTGTGAACATCGTGACTGCTGCAGCTGCAGAGTAACAACACGTTCTTTATCGGTGGGGCGGGCCAATAGGTCCGCTCCACCGGTGTTTTAACCGCATTACAATCATCTTGGGCGCCCTAGGGGAGTCCGGGGAACAGCACTGAGGAGATCCACGTGGCTAGCTTTGTAGACCGGGTAGTACTGCACGTATCCGGCGGTACCGGCGGCCACGGCTGTGTCTCCGTGCACCGTGAGAAGTTCAAGCCGCTCGGCGGTCCCGATGGCGGCAACGGCGGCAACGGCGGCGACGTCATCCTGCGGGTCGACCCCCAGACCACCACTCTGCTCGACTACCACCACGCGCCCCACCGGCACGCCACCAACGGCGGTCCCGGCATGGGCGACTGGCGCGGCGGCAAGAACGGCGAGACCCTGATCCTTCCGGTGCCCGTGGGCACCGTGGTGAAGTCCAAGTCCGGCGAAGTCCTCGCAGACCTCGTCAGCGAAGGCGCCGAATACATCGCTGCCGCCGGCGGCATCGGGGGCCTCGGCAACGCGTCCCTGTCCTCGCAGAAGCGCCGCGCGCCCGGCTTTGCCCTGCTCGGCATCGAGGGCGAATCCAGCGACATCGTCCTGGAACTGAAGTCCATCGCGGACATCGCCCTGGTCGGCTTCCCCTCCGCAGGCAAGTCCAGCCTCATCGCCGCGATGTCGGCCGCCCGGCCCAAGATCGCCGACTACCCCTTCACCACCCTGATCCCCAACCTCGGCGTCGTCCAGGCCGGCGAAGTCCGCTTCACCATCGCCGACGTGCCGGGCCTGATCGAGGGCGCCAGCGAAGGCAAGGGCCTGGGCCACCACTTCCTGCGCCACGTGGAGCGTTGCGCCGCCCTGGTGCATGTGCTGGACTGCGGCACGCTCGAATCGGACCGCGACCCGCTCTCCGACCTCGCCGTCATCGAGGCCGAGCTCGAGAAGTACGCCGTGGACATGAGCTACAGCGGGACCGACGGTGAAGTGATCCCGCTGAACCACCGCCCCCGCCTCGTGGCCCTGAACAAGGTCGACCTGCCGGACGGCAAGGACATGGCCGAGTTCGTCCGCCCGGAACTGGAATCCCGCGGCTACAAGGTCTTCGAAATCTCCGCGACGAGCCACGAGGGTCTCCGCCAGCTCGGCTTCGCCATGGCCGAAATCGTCCAGGCCGCCCGCGACGCCGTCGCCGCGGCCCCGCCGAAGGTGCACGCCCCCGTGCTGCGCCCCCGCGCCGTCAACGAAAGCGGCTTCACGATCCGCCGCGAAGAAAAGAACCTCGAACCGCTCTTCCGCGTTCTCGGCGACAAGCCCGTGCGCTGGGTCAAGCAGACCGACTTCACCAACGAGGAAGCCATCGGCTACCTCGCCGACCGCCTGGCCAAGCTCGGTGTCGAAAATGAACTGTTCAAGCAGGGCGCCAAGCCGGGCGACATGGTGGTCATCGGCGAGGACGACGGCGTCGTCTTCGACTGGGAGCCGACCATGATGGCCGGCGCGGAGCTGCTCGCCTCGCCGCGCGGCACGGACGTGCGCTTCGCCGACATCGGCGACCGCCCGACGCGTGGCCAGAAGCGTGACGAACAGCAGGAGCGCCGCGACGCCAAGGCCGCCGCCCGTGCCGAACTCGAGGCCGAACGCAAGGCCGGCATCTGGACCGAATCCGTCAGCGGCCGCCGGGCGCAGCAGCCGCTCAAGGAGAGTGGACTGGGCGCATCCGATGACGAGTAAGGCCGTCGTCGCGCCCCGGTCACAGCCCGTCGGCGCCCACCACGGTGCCCACGACTCCGGAGCTCCCAACCCAGGGGCCCAGACCCCGTCGGCCCCCGACCGCACCGCGCTGTCCGGGGCCCGACGGATCGTCGTCAAGGTGGGCTCGTCGTCGCTGACGTCCATCAAGGGCGGGATCTCCGAGGAGGCCCTGACCAACCTCGCCGACGCCCTGGCACACAAGCGCAACGCGGGCACGGAAATCATCCTCGTGTCCTCCGGCGCGATCGCCGCGGGCCTCGCCCCGCTGGGGCTCGACAAGCGCCCGCGCGACCTCGCCACCCAGCAGGCCGCCGCCAGTGTGGGCCAGGGCCTGCTGATGGCCCGGTACACCCAGGCGTTCGGTGCCCACGGCGTCACCGTCAGCCAGGTGCTGCTGACCGCGGATGACTTCATGCGGCGCAGCCAGCACACCAACGCGTTCCGCGCGCTGGACCGGCTGCTGAACCTCGGCGTCGTCCCGGTAGTCAACGAAAACGACACCGTGGCCACGCACGAGATCCGCTTCGGCGACAACGACCGGCTCGCCGCCCTGGTGGCCCACCTGGTCCGGGCCGACGCGCTGGTGCTGCTCTCCGACGTCGACTCCCTGTACGACGGGCCGCCCTCGCAGGGCGCCAAACGGATTTCGCACGTCGCCGGCCCCCACGACCTCGACGGCATCTTGATCGGCAGCACCGGCAAGGCCGGCGTGGGCACGGGCGGCATGGCCACCAAGGTCGAAGCCGCCGGCATCGCCGCGGGCTCCGGCATCCACGCCCTGGTGACCTCCACGCCCAATGCGGCCGCCGCGTTGGCCGGGGAGGACGTGGGAACGTGGTTCTCGGTCAACGGCGCACGCAAGCCCATCCGGCTCCTGTGGCTGGCCCACCTGGCGTCGGTGCAGGGCACCCTGGTGCTCGACGACGGCGCGGTCCAGGCCGTCCGCGACCGCCACACCTCGCTGCTGCCGGCCGGGGTCGCCGCGGTGAAGGGCCGGTTCGAAGCCGGCGACGCCGTCGAGATGGTGTCCGCCGACAACACCGTGATCGCGCGGGGCCTGGTGAACTATTCCGCCGCCGAACTGCCCCAAATGCTGGGCCGCTCCACGCGGGAACTGGGCAAGGCCCTCGGGCGCGGATATGACCGCGAAGTTGTTCATGTTGACGATCTGGTGCTGGTCTAGGTCCCCTCGACGCCTAAACTGGAAGCATGACTGAGGCCCTGACTTCCGCTTCCGTGCCCGCCGCCGAGCCCGCCGACACCGTCCCGGCCGGCAACCCCGTGGCCGCGCCGCACCCTGCACCCGCGGGAGCCCCGGCCCCGCCGGCTGACGTCGAAGCGGCCGTCCACGCGATTGCGGACCGCTCGCGTCACGCCGCCCGCAAGATGGCGCACGCCAACCGGTCCTGGAAGGACCGCGGCCTGCGTGCCATCGGCAAGGCGCTCGTGGAACATAAGCACCAGATCCTGGCCGCCAACGCCAAGGACGTTGCGGCCGGCCGGGCCAGCGGCACGGGCACCGCCCTGCTGGACCGCCTGACGCTGACCGAGCCGCGCATCACTGCCCTCGCCGCGGCCCTGGAAAACCTCGCCACCCTGCCCGACCCCGTGGGAAACGTCGTGCGCGGCCAGACCCTTCCGAACGGGCTGCGCCTGCGCCAGATCAACGTACCCATGGGTGTGGTGGCCGCAATCTACGAGGCCCGTCCGAATGTCACGGTGGACATTGCCGGCCTGGCCCTCAAGAGCGGCAACGCCGTCATCCTGCGCGGCGGATCAGCAGCCGCTGCCACCAACGCCGCCCTGATCACCATCCTCCGGGATGCGCTGGAATCGGTGGGCTTGCCCGCCGACGCTGTCCAGTCCGTGGACCAGTACGGCCGCGACGGCGCCAACGCCCTGATGCGGGCGCGCGGCCGGGTAGACGTGCTCATTCCCCGCGGAGGTCGTGAACTGATCCAGGCCGTGGTGACGAACTCCTCCGTGCCGGTCATCGAGACCGGGGAGGGCAACGTCCACATCTTCTTGGACGCCTCGGCCAGCGAGGAAATGGCCGTGGACATCCTCCTCAACGCCAAGACCCAGCGGCCCAGCGTCTGCAACACCGTCGAGACGCTCCTGGTGCACTCCAAGTCCACCGTCCTGCCCGCCGTGGCCGCAGCACTGCGGGCAGCCGGGGTCAGGCTGCACGTGGACCAGCGCATCCGCGCGGCGCTGCCGGCGTCGGTCGAGTCCGTGCCGGCCACGGACCAGGACTGGGCCACCGAATACATGGACCTGGATCTGGCGGTGGCCATGGTGGACAGCCTGGACGAGGCCGTTCGGCACATCCGGAAGTGGACCACCGGCCACACCGAGGCGATCCTGACCAACGACCTCGCCAACGCAGAGCGCTTCATCGCCGAGATCGATTCGGCAGCCGTGATCGTTAACGCCTCCACCCGCTTCACCGACGGCGGCGAGCTCGGCCTCGGCGCCGAGGTGGGGATTTCCACCCAGAAGCTGCATGCCCGCGGCCCCATGGGACTGACGGAACTGACCACCACGAAGTGGATCGTGCAGGGCGAGGGCCAGATCCGGGGCTAGCAACGCTGTAACATGGAACGGAAGACCGGAACGGCGGACACCTCCGCCGTCGTCAAATTTTGAACTCACTAGGGGAGAACATGCTGTCGCAGCAGATCGCCACTTTCGTCGCCGCCGTCGGCGAGTCGGGCCACGAGGAACTCGCACCGCTCATCGCACCGCCGTTTGTCATTGGCGGATCCATGTTCGCGGTTCTGGTAGTCCTGCTGTTGATCACGCTGTCCTACTCCAACCTGGGCCGGCGCCACGCGGCTGTCGAGGAGCACTCGGACCCGCACCGCCAGCACCCGAACAAGCACGATCACACCCAAGGGCACTAATATTTCCGCCACCATGAAGCAGCGCGGCGCCCAGCGCCGCCTGCGTCTGGGTGTGATGGGTGGCACGTTTGATCCCATCCATCACGGACACCTTGTCGCGGCCAGTGAGGTCGCGGCCAAGTTCGACCTCGACGAAGTCGTTTTCGTGCCCACCGGCCAGCCCTGGCAGAAGATGGCCAAAAAGGTCAGCGAAGCCGAGCACCGGTACCTCATGACAGTGATCGCCACGGCCTCGAACCCCCGCTTCACCGTGAGCAGGGTGGACGTGGACCGTCCGGGACCGACCTACACGATCGACACCCTGCGTGACCTGCGCACACTGCGCCCGGAAGCCGACCTGTTCTTCATCACCGGCGCGGACGCACTTGCCCAGATTCTGTCGTGGAAAGACATCGACGAACTCTGGTCGCTCGCGCACTTTGTGGGCGTCACCCGGCCGGGGCACGTCCTGGACGGCATGGGACGCACGGACGTCAGCCTGCTGGAGGTTCCGGCCATGGCCATTTCCTCGACGGACTGCCGGACCAGGGTGGCCGAAGGCAACCCGGTCTGGTACCTCGTTCCGGACGGGGTGGTCCAGTACATCGCAAAGTACGGCCTGTATGACGCTCCCGCCGCTGCGGCCCGCCTCAACACCGGAGACGCCGGGGCCGACGGGAACGGCGCGGCAGACGCTGACGCCGCGCAGCACGATCCAGCCCTCGAGATAACCCAACCAGCCAGTACTGAATGAGTTTGCCATGAGTCAGGAACAGCCTCCCATCCGCAGCCGCCGCGAAATGCGACAGGCCAGAGATGAACGCCTGGACACTGCCGGACCCGGCGAGCCTACTGAGGCCGAAACTACCGGCCGGAGCCGCAGGGCGTCCGACGCGCCTGCTGATTCTGTGCCCGCCGATTCTGGTTCTGACGGTTCTGGTCCTGACGGTTCCGTGCCTGCTGGCACCGAGCGGTCCTCGCAGGTCCGGGCCCGGGACCGGGCCGCGTTGCGGACCATCAAGGAACTGGCTGAGAAGGAAGGCCACCTGGCCCAGGGAGGGCCGCCCACACGCCGCCAGCTGCGGCTCCTTCAACTCGCGGCAGAGACCGCCCCTGCCACCCAGGCCAACACCATCGTCCCGGCGTCGCCACGGACCCGGGCTACCCCGGTTGTCCCGCCGGCGGTCAAGGAGGCAGCCCCGACCGCCGGGCAAGAGGCGGCCCCGGGGGACACCGCCCCAGCTGAATCCGGTCCCAAGCCGGTCAAGACCCCCGCGGCGGACGGCCCCGGACCCGGCGGCACCACCCCCCAGGGCATGACCGTGGAGCAGGCCCTGGCCGCGCGCGAACTCCTCGCGGAGCAGGCCAAGAACCAAGTGGCCAAGATGGAGCACGTCGCGGCCACGGATCCCGACGCCGTAGACCCGGCCGTCCTGGCCGAACAGATCGCCCTTGCGGAGCGCGCCGCGGTGCTTAACCGCCGCGCGGCGGCCAAGCAGAAGCTCGCGGAACAAAACAGCCAGCCCGCAGCGCCGCCGCGCAACGACCCCACCACAGCCAACAACCTGGCGATGGTGACACCCTTGGAATTTGAGAAAGTTCCCGGCATGGAGCGGCCCGTCATGAAGCGCCCCTCCACCTCGTATGTGCCTGTCGTGACCAACCCGGGTCCCCGGGTGGACGCGCCACGCAAACCGGGCCTCAGGCGCCCCGGACTGTCACGCCAGCGGGCCGCGGCCGCTGCTGCGGGTTCGGCCGCTGGCCGGGCCGGCGTCCTAGCCCGTGCGGAAGCCGCCGCCAAGGCAGGCACGGCACGGCCGGCGGCCGCCGCGGGGGAGTCCGAGGAGAACTTCGTTGGCGGCGAACCCGTCGCCGCGCATTCGGCCTACGGCCTCGACCCCCTGGACGCGGCTACGGCCGGCCTGGGCCGGGCCCGGCGTCTGCGCCTGCTGCAGCTTGGCGTCCTGGCCTTGGGGGTCATTGCCCTCATCGCCGGAATCACGCTGATCGTCACCGGGCTGGCCCACTAGGCCTGAGCCCGCCGTCGGCGCCCACAGTTTCACCACAAGAATTTTCATCACTACAAGGAGTCCCGTGACTGCAACCGATTCATCCATCACGACCGCCCGCCATGCAGCCCGCGCTGCCTCGGAGAAGCTTGCCGAAGACATCGTGGCCCTGGACGTCAGCGAGCGGCTGGCCCTGGCTGACGTCTTCCTGATCGCGTCGGCCCCGAGCGAACGCCAGGTCAACGCGATCGTGGACGGCATCGAGGACGAGCTCGCCAAGTTCGACCAGAAGCCCGTCCGCCGCGAGGGCCGCTCCGGCGGACGCTGGGTGCTCCTGGACTACTCGAACGTGGTCATCCACGTCCAGCACGAGGAAGACCGCGTCTTCTACGCCCTCGAACGCCTCTGGAAGGACTGCCCCGTGGTCGATCTTCAGCTCGGCGACGATGCCTCTGCCAAGGCCACCGCCAGCACCGACACCGAGTAGCAGGCCGCCTCGCCGGCCACTTTCGAAAGCGGTGAATATGCCCGATTTGGAATTTTCGGAATGGCTGGTCTAAGATATTTGAGTTGCTTCGGGGAGATCCGGCGAAAGACGGAACTTCCCGCGTCAGTAGACGCGGGCGGAGCAGCGAAAATTCGGGGCTGTGGCGCAGCTGGTAGCGCACCTGCATGGCATGCAGGGGGTCAGGGGTTCGAGTCCCCTCAGCTCCACCGGATAATCCGCCGGAATCGAAAGGTTCCGGCGGATTTTTTTCTGCCCGAACCGGCATGCGGTCCGGGGCCACTTTGCCACGGACACGCCGAGAACAACGGACACAGGCGCCGGAATCGCGTCCAAAGGCGCCCCGGCCGGCGGGCGGCGTTGTCCGCAGACGCATCCCGGACAACGCATGACACGGGCCGGCGCGCCGATTGGCGCACGCGGCAATTCTGGTTTAGGCTATTCAGGTTGCTTCAGGGAAGACGAGAACTTCTCAGGCAAATGAGGGGCTGTGGCGCAGCTGGTAGCGCACCTGCATGGCATGCAGGGGGTCAGGGGTTCGAGTCCCCTCAGCTCCACCCACGCGAGGGAACCACCGGTGACGGTGGTTCCCTTTTTTGTGCCCTCTTGTGCCCGGGCACGTGTCGCAGGTCTCCGCAAAGCGCATCCGTCAAGACTGTCTCAGGAGCGGACGTAACAAACTGTCATTTAGGGTCTTCCCCGCGGGCTGGACCTTGCTATCGTCGCTAGGAGACGGCCACCATTCGGCTTTGCTGGAAGGCCACTTCCGGCTCCACGACTAAGGACCATCATGAAGCGCACAGGACTTTCCGTTATCGGCCTCATTGCAGCAGCCGGACTCGCACTCGCTGGCTGCGGCTCTGCCTCCACCTCGCCGGCCAGCTCGGCGCCCGCGTCCGGCGCGGACACGTCCCTGAGCGACGTCAAAAGCTCCGGGGTGCTCAAAGTCGGCACGGAAGGCACCTACAAGCCCTTCACGTTCCACGCCAACGGCAGCGGCGAACTGACCGGGTATGACGTGGAAATCACGAACGCCGTCGCCGCGAAGCTGGGCGTCAAGCCGGCCTACCAGGAGACCCAGTTCGATGCGATCTTCGCCGGCCTCGACGCCAAGCGGTTCGACGTCGTCGCCAACCAGGTGTCCATCACCGACGAACGCAAGGCGAAGTACGACTTCTCCACCCCCTACACGGTCAGCACGGGCGTGATCGTCACCAAGTCGGACAACAACAGCATCAACTCCTTCAAGGACTTGCAGGGCAAGACCACCGCGCAGTCCCTGACGAGCAACTGGTACAAGCTGGCCCAGCAGAGCGGCGCGAACGTCGAGGCCGTGGAGGGATGGGCGCAGGCGATCACGCTGCTCAAGCAGGGCCGGGTCGACGCCACCATCAACGACAAACTGACGTACCTGGACTCCCAGAAGACGAACCATGACGACAGCATCAAGGTCGCCGCCGAGACCACGGACAAGTCGCTGAGCGCCTTCACCCTGCGCAAGGGATCAACCAGCCTGACGGACGCCATCAACAAGGCCCTCGGCGAGCTCGCCGCGGACGGGACCTTGACGAAGATTTCTAAGAAGTACTTCGACGCCGACGTCTCGAAGTAGCCCGATGCAGGCTGCTGAGGAACGCCGCGTGCGGGCATGAATATCCACTGGGACCTCGTCTGGTCTTCCCTGGGCCCCCTCCTGACGGGTGCGATCACGGGCACGATTCCGCTGGCGCTGGCGTCGTTCAGCCTGGGTCTCCTGCTGGCGCTGCTGGTCGCCCTCATGCGGCTGAGCCGCAATCGCCTGATCTCCGCGGTTGCGAGGATCTACATCTCCGTCATCCGCGGAACGCCGCTCCTGGTCCAGCTGTTTGTCATTTTCTATGGGCTGCCCTCGGTCGGAATCACGATCAGCCCCTGGCCCAGCGCAATTATCGCGTTCTCCCTGAACGTCGGCGGTTATGCCGCGGAGGTCATCCGGGCCGCGATCTTGTCCGTCCCCAAGGGGCAGTGGGAGGCCGGGCACACCATCGGCATGTCCCGCCGGCAGACGCTGATACGGATCATCCTGCCGCAGGCCGCCCGGGTATCGGTGCCGCCGTTGTCCAATACCTTCATCAGCCTGGTCAAAGACACCTCACTGGCGTCACTGATCCTCGTCACCGAGCTGTTCCGCGTGGCGCAGCAAGTCGCGGCCTTCAGCCAGGAGTTCATGCTGCTGTACCTGGAGGCTGCCGTGATCTACTGGGTCATCTGCCTCGTCCTGGCCAGCGGACAATCCGCCCTCGAGAAGAGATTGGACCGCTATGTCGCCCACTGAAACGCCGGCCACGGACGCCGCCACTCCGGATGCGGCGCTGTTGACGGTCACCGGCCTGCGCAAGTCGTTTGGCGATCATGAAGTGCTCAAATCCATTGACCTTGAGGTCCGCCGCGGCGAAGTAGTCACGTTGATCGGGCCGTCCGGATCAGGCAAAACAACGGTGCTGCGGTGCCTGAACGGCCTCGAAGTGCCCGACGCCGGCGTCGCGGAGTTCGCGGGGCAACTCACTGTGGACTTTTCCACGCCGGCGGCGAAGAAGCAGGTGTCCGACCTGCGGGACCGCAGCGCCATGGTGTTTCAGCACTACAACCTCTTCCCGCACAAGACCGTCCTGGAAAACGTGATTGAGGGCCCGGTCCAGGTGCAGAAGCGGCCCAAGGCCGAGGCGATCCAGGACGCACGGGAGCTGCTGGCCCGGGTGGGTCTCGCCGACAAGGAGAACAGCTATCCCTTCGAGCTCTCCGGCGGCCAGCAGCAGCGGGTGGGCATCGTGCGGGCACTCGCCCTGCGCCCGCAGCTGCTGCTCTTCGACGAGCCGACGTCGGCGCTGGACCCGGAACTCGTGGGCGAGGTGCTCTCCGTCATCAAGGAACTCGCGGACGAAGGCTGGACCATGGTGGTGGTCACCCACGAGCTCGCGTTCGCCCGCGAGGTGGCGGACGAGGTCATCTTCATGGACGGCGGCGTGGTGGTTGAACGCGGCCACCCGGACACCGTGCTGCGTGACCCCCGGGAGGAACGCACACGGCAGTTCGTGGACCGGCTGCTGAACCCGTTCTAACGCGGCCACCTAAAGCCGGGACTGAATGGCTACTAAACTTGGGGACGTGAACGACTCCCTGCCCCCGTGCCCCGTATGCTCCAGCGAATACACCTACGAAATGGGGGCGCTCCTGGTCTGCCCGGACTGCGCGCACGAATGGTCCGCGTCCGCGGACACGGACGCAGAATCCGACAATGCCCCTACGGCCGCGGTCGTCAAGGACGCGGTGGGCAACGTCCTCGCCGACGGCGACACCGTCACGGTGGTCAAGGACCTGAAAATCAAGGGCAGCTCGACCGTCATCAAAGTCGGCACCAAGGTCCGCGGCATCCGGCTGGTCAGCGGCATCGGCGACCACGACATCGACTGCAAGGTGGACGGCGTCGGCCCCATGCAGCTCAAGTCCAGCGTCGTTAAAAAGATCTGAGCGGGGCGGCAGATTGACCGCGGAGACGGCGCGCCTGGCCGACGTCGTGGTGGTTGGCGCGGGGCAGGCGGGGCTGTCGGCGGCCTACCACCTTCAACGCCGCGGCTTCGTCCCTGCCGTCCCTGCCGCGGCCGGGCCCGGGCAGCCGGCAGCAGCAGGACCGGCGGCACCAGGACCGGCAGCAGCCCAGGGCCCGCTGGCGCTGACGTACATCGTGCTCGACGCCGAGGACGGCCCAGGCGGCGCCTGGCGGCACCGCTGGAAGAGCCTGCTCATGGCAAACGTGAACGGCATCAGCGATCTCCCGGGGATCCCGCAGCCCGACGTGGATCCTGCCGAGGCCAGCTCCAGTTTCCTTACCCGCTATTTCGACGGGTACGAACAGGATCTCGGCCTCGCGATCGAGCGACCCGTGAAAGTGCACTCGGTGACCCGGGAAGATGACGATCCCGCCGGACGGTTGACCATCACCACCTCCCGTGGCACGTTCTCCGCCCGCGCCGTCATCAACGCGACCGGCACCTGGACCAGGCCGTTCTGGCCCATCTATCCGGGCAGGGCCAGCTTCCGCGGGCGGCAGTTGCACGTTGCCGACTACGTCTCCGCCGAAGAATTCCGCGGCCAGCACGTCATAGTGGTCGGCGGCGGGATCTCGGCCGTCGGTCTGCTCGATGAGATCTCCAACGTCACCAGCACCACGTGGTTCACCCGCCGGGTACCGGTCTGGCGCGAGGCCGCTTTCGACCGGCACGCGGGCCACGACGCCGTCGCCCTCGTGGAGGAGCGGGTGCGCCGGGGCCTCCCGCCTCAAAGCGTCGTCTCCGTGACGGGCCTGATCTGGACGCCGGCCCTGCGCGCCGCCGCAGCGCGCGGCGCCCTGGACCGGCATCCCATGTTCACCGCTATCGAGCCCGACGGCGTCCGGATGGCTGACGGCAGGTTCCTAGCCGCCGGGGCGATCCTGTGGGCCACCGGATTCCGGGCCGAACTCGAACACCTTGCACCGATGCACCTGCGCGGGCCCGGCGGCGGCATCGCGATGAACGGCACCCAGGTTGCCGCCGAGCCCAGAGTGCACCTCGTCGGCTACGGGCCGTCCTCGTCCACCATCGGTGCCAACCGGGCCGGCCGGGCAGCCGTGGCCGGAATCGTCACACTGCTGGCCGGTTCGGGATAACGAAAAGCGCCCCAGCGCAGCACCCGGAGGGCGGACCCGGGCCAGTGGCCGTTGCCCGGGTAGAAACGGTGGCGCAACCCACGTAGTACCGGGACCTCCTTGTAGGCCATTCAGGTGCCGGCCGCGTGGCAGTTGCAAAAACTCGAGTATTCGCTACGCGTGTGCCGGAGCGGCCCGCACTTTAGGGTCGTGGACATAACTAGTTGCCTGGTACAACTTGGCGGTCGGAAGCGGGTCTCTCAAATGTGGCATCAAACCATTCCTTGATTCCAGACGCCCACCCTCATGGCGGCGCAGCCGGCCGATGAATCAGTGTGAGGACTTCGTGCGGCGAAATGCCCTGTTGCGGGCCCGGGGGTGGGGGCCGCACGCCCCGCGCTGTTCAGCATTGAAGATGGCGCCGCCTGCACCCCGGGAACTGAACAACAGATCAAGACGTGGGAGGGCAGATCTATGAGAAGGCTTTTTCGACTGTTTCTGGCAATTTCGCTCGGCATACCCTTGGCGGGTTCGATCGCATTCGATGGTGTGCAGGCTGTGGCAGCCCCCGCGGCCTGCACAGCGGGCAGCCCGGCGCCCGCCGATCCCTATCCCGGGACGACGGCGGCTGCAACGAATTTTGAGTCGGGCGCCCTGTCGCCGTTCATCCCGTTCACTGCGGTCACGGGCACAGTGTCGGTCTCCTCGGCGTTTTCGCACTCCAAGGGCTGCTCGGCATATCTGCATGCAACCCAGGACAACGGCTCAATCGCCAACATGTCCGTGGGGCTGGCATCAGGAATGAAGGAGGCTTACGCGGACGGCTGGTTCAACATCACCAAGCAGGGTGTAGCGGGAAACGACGTCCCGTACTTCCGCTTCTTTTCCAGCGGCATCAGATTTGTCGACGTTTTCCGGCACAACATCACCAATGACCTGGTGCTCCGGACCACAGGTGCGAAGGCGTTCATCTACACCACTTTGGTGCCCAGCGTTGCCCTGGGCACCTGGCATCATCTGGTGATGCACATCGTCCCCAAAGGTGCGGCAACAGGGTTGCAGATCTGGTGGGACAACAAGTCTGTTTTTGCCCAAACGATCAACATCAGTGCGACATCATTCGATAAAGTACAGCTCGGAGCCGAACACGATCAGCAGATGGGCGACATTTACGCCGACGATGTGATCATCAACAGCGGCGCCGAAACTCCTGGGCCGGTGCCTGGTACGCTCCCCAGCGGCGGCGGCGGTGGGACCGGGGGAGGCGGCGGCGGTGGGACCGGGGGAGGCGGCGGAGGCGGCACCGTCCCGTCGGCTGCCACCACCGCGATCAAAGCAGCGGCGGCCGCGAAGCCGGCCCTCGGACCGTCGACGTCGCCAATCATCTGCGGTCTGGTCAAGGGCGGCTGCTACGAGAGGTTCCAAGCCGGCACCATCCACTACGCTCCGGGCGTTGGAGCCTTCGCCACGTGGGGAGGCATCCGGACCGCGTGGGGCGCGGTGGGCTACGAACGCGGCAAACTCGGGTACCCGGTCGGCAACGAAATCTGCGGGCTGCGCAACGGCGGCTGCTACCAGGGATTCCAGGGTGGCACCATCCACTGGGCTCCGGGCGTTGGAGCCTTCGCCACGTGGGGCGGCATCCGGGCCGCGTGGGGCTCGGCGGGCTACGAAGGCGGCAAACTCGGGTACCCGGTCAGCAAGGAAATCTGCGGGCTGCGCAACGGCGGCTGCTATCAGGGATTCCAGGGTGGCACCATCCACTGGGCTCCGGGCGTTGGAGCTTTCGCCACGTGGGGCGCTATCCGGGCCGCGTGGGGCAAAGTGGGCTACGAAAAAGGCAAACTCGGGTACCCGGTCAGCAAGGAAATCTGCGGGCTGGTAAAGGGCGGCTGCTACCAGAGATTCCAGGGCGGCACTATCCACTACGCCCCGGGCGTCGGAGCGTTCGCCACTTGGGGAGGCATCCAGGCCGCCTGGGCCGCTCAAGGCTACGAACACGGACGCCTGGGCTACCCCACCACCAACGAATTCCCCATCGGCGGCGGCAGCGTCGCCCAGAATTATCAGGGAGGACGGATCTCCTGGTCACCGGTCAGCGGCACCAGGATCACGTAATTCATAGGCGCGGGGAGCGCCCATGCGTTGCCTCAGGCCGCGGGCGCTAGCCGTGACCGGCCGGGCCGCCGTCGCAGGAATCGCCACGCCGGCGGCCGGATCGGGATAACGTAAGGCGTTGCAGTGCAGCACCCGGGGGCTGGCCACGCCGGCCTCACAACCGGTCCCACACCCCTTGCTCATTACCCAAGCCTGAGAAGAAACGGCGGCCCAACGCGCGTGGCGGACAACAGCATCGAATCCCTCTTTTCCGGGCTGAGACGATTCCCGGACGTCGAGGCCGCCAATCTGCAGGCTTGGGACGCCACGGACAAACTCCTGCTGGACACTGCCCTTGAGCTGCACGCGGCGGGCCTGCTGCCGCCCGGGAACCGGCTCACAGTAGTGGCGGACCGGTACGGGGCCCTGACCCTGGGGGCCCTGCGCCTCGAAGCCCTGAACCCCGAAGCACTGAACTCCGAAGCCCTGAACCCCGAAGCACTGAACTCCGAAGCCCTGACAGGGGCCCCGCAGGCGGGGGCAGCGTCCATCATCCGGGTCCACCAGGACCTCATCACCGGTGAACAGGCACTTCGGTCCAACGCCGCGGCGCTGGGGATCCGGGCAGGCTTCGAACACTTCCCGCTGGGCGCGGAGCTCCTGGCTGACGCCTCCCTGGTCCTGCTCCAGTTGCCCCGCTCGCTGGCGGAGCTCGAGGAAATCGCCGACGCCGTCGCCCGCTATGCGGCGCCCGACGTCGTCCTGCTCGCGGGCGGCCGCGTCAAACACATGAGCCTGGGCATGAACGCCGTGCTGGCACGCTACTTCGAGGACGTCCAGCCGCAACTGGCCCGGCAGAAATCGCGGCTCCTGCTGGCTCGGCGCCCCAAGCCGGTCCCGGCTGCCCCGCCCTTCCCGGTCATCGGGACGAACGAGGAGCTGGGGCTGGCGGTCTGCGCCCGGGGAGCCGTCTTCGCCGGCGCCGGGCTGGATATCGGGACCAGGTTCCTGCTGGACTTCCTGCCGCGGATGCCCCACGCCACGCATGCCATCGACCTGGGCTGCGGCACCGGAATCCTCGCTGCGATGTACGCCCGCGCCAACCCGGACGCACGCGTCACCGCCACGGACCGGTCCGCGGCCGCCATCGACTCAGCCTTCGCCACGGCCCGCGCTAACGGCCTGGAAGCCCGGATCGACGTGCTCCAGGACGACGCTATGAGCTCCTTGCCGGATGCCAGCGCGGACCTGGTCCTGCTCAATCCGCCCTTCCATCTGGAAGCGGCGGTGCACGCCGGCGCCGGGATCAAGCTGATCGAGGCGGCCGGCAGGGTGCTCCGCCCCGGTGGGGAACTCTGGACCGTCTTCAACAGCCACCTGCACTACCGGCCGGCCCTCGAACGCCTGGTCGGGCCGACCCGCGAGGTCGGCAGGAATCCGAAGTTCACCGTGACGGCCAGCGTCCGCGCACCGCAACGCTGAAACATTCGGTTTGAACAGCGGATGTGTGGGCGCACGCCTGCCCGTAACGTACGATTCTGACAAGTGCTGTGCGTGGCCAAAGACGTTTAGAGGTAACAGTGACCGAGATCCGGCAACCCTCGCCGAGGCGAGGGACCAACCTACCGAAGATGGGGGATTTCAACCTCACGGTTATCCTCGACGCCATCCGCCGCGCGCCCGGCGGCCTGAGCCGCGTGGAGCTGGCGCAAATCGTCGGACTGTCGCCGCAGACCATTTCCAATATTTCCCGCCGCCTGCTGGACCAGCACCTCATCGTTGAGGCCGGCAAGGAAGGCAGCGGCCCCGGCAAGCCGCGGACCATGCTCCGGCTCAATCCTGCGGGGATGTACGCCGTGGGCGTTCACCTGGACCCTGCCGTGGTCACGTTCGTGGTGCTGGACCTCCTCGGCGCCGTCGTCCGGCACTCACGGATCACCACCCCGCCCGGCACCGACCCGCGGGAGATCATCGAGAGCATCGCGGCGGAAATCAGGAGGCTCATCGCGGATTCCGGGGTGGACCCGGGCCGGATCGCCGGGCTGGGGGTGGCCTCGCCGGGGCCCATCGACCTCAACGAGGGCGCCGTCGTGGACCCCCCGCTGCTGCCCGGCTGGGACCATGTGGGGCTCCGGGCCGCCCTGACTGAGGCCACCGGCCTGTCCACCCTGATGGACAAGGACGTGACGAGCGCGGCAGTGGCAGAAACCTGGGCCGGCGGCCCCAGCGGCGAGGGCAGCTTCATCTTCATGTACATGGGGACCGGGATCGGCTGCGGGATCGTCCTGAACGACGAGGTTGTCCGCGGGATCTCGGGCAACGCCGGGGAAATCGGGCACATCATCGTGGATCCGGACGGGGCGCTCTGCGACTGTGGCCAGCGCGGCTGCGTGAAGGTCTCCGCCATTCCGCAGGTCCTCGTGGCGCAGGCCGAGGCTGCCGGGGTACTGGATGGATCGCGCCAGGACCGGAGCGCGCCGGCGGTTCAGGAGCGGTTCGCGGAATTGTGCGAGCTCGCGTACGCCGGCAACGAAGCCGCGATGGACATCATCGCCGGATCAGCCGTGCTCGTGGCCCGTGCCGTCTCGGTCGTCACGAACGCCCTGGACGTGGACCGCGTGGTGTTCGGCGGGCCGTTCTGGACCTGCCTCTCAGCGGCGTACCTCGAACAGGTCCCCGCCCTCATCGAAGCCAACAGTGCCACCCGGAAAATCCACGGCATAGAGGTCGTGGGCACGGGCGTCGGGGACGACGTCGGCGCTGTCGGGGCGGCCTGCCTCGTGCTGGAACACACCCTGGCGCCCCGCTCGCAGCGGTTGCTCCTGGGGGACTGACCCGGGGGAGTGGCCTCTGGCCGGCAGGGCTGGATTCAGTCGATGTCCTCCACCACCGTCCCGTACGGGATGGAGTCGTCCAGATGCGCCTGATGGCCATGCGGAAGCACGAGAATCCGCACCCCATGCGACTTGTCCGCGGCCGACTGCATAAGGACCGGCCGGACGGCGTTGATGAAGCTCTCGCTCTTGCCGGCGAGATACTCCTGGTAGCTGGCTGGAAGCTGAATCATGGCAACAGGATAGTCCTGAGCGGGGGCGAAAGGGAGGCCATCCCCGGGGTGCGGCCTTGGAACGGAATCGGCCCATCCGGCGAACATTATTCTGCCGGGAACCCTGCGCGGCCGTAAAGGTGCGTCTTAATTCGGCCGCCGACTTGAAGGCCCCCGCGCCCGGGCCTTAGAGTTCTATACAAGTTACCTCAGTAACGTGTCAGCGATCCTCCGTTGACGGCACGCCCCCGGGCGGCCCAGGAGGGTGTGGGTGCCCCCATGTGGGCCTGACATTTGCTCACGGACAACTTCGTATCAGGCGTAACAGTCGCGGCTGCGTCCTGCACGAGTTCCCTCCGTGTTCCCCAAACTCAATTCACTGGCCGCAGTGATTCCGATTCGGTCATCCGGGTTCCGGTCTCCTGACGGCAGTGTTCACAGCCAAGGACGCAAATGTCACCACCAAGCCTTATCGACACCCATCCCAATCTGGCCGGCGCGGCCCCTGTTGCGCTGTCCTACGAGCTGTTCCCGCCGCGGTCGCCCGCGGCCGCGGAATCCCTCTGGACCACCATCGGCGAACTGGAAGCCACGGACCCGGACTATGTCTCCGTGACCTACGGGTCCAACGGCTCCAACCGCAGCACCGCTGTTGAACTCATCAACCGGCTCGTGCAGGAAACGACGCTTCGGCCCCTGGCCCACCTGACGTGCGTCGGGAACTCGCCGCAGGAACTGGCGGAGATCATCGGCGACCTGCTCGACGTCGGCGTCCGCGGCATCCTCGCCCTGCGCGGCGACCAGCCCAAGGACGGCACAACCCCGCCGCCCGGGTCGCTGCGGTACGCCCAGGACCTGATCGAACTCATCCGCCGGGTGGAGCAGCGCCGCTCGGCACTGCTGTGCGCCGGCAAGGTTGCCGTGGGCGTCGCCGCCTACCCGACCAGGCACCCGGAGTCTCCCAGTGAAGCGCACGACGTCGAGGTCCTCCTGGCCAAGCAGCGTTCCGGTGCGGACTTCGCCATCACCCAGGTCTTCTTCCACACGGAGCAGTACGCCGACCTCCTGGCCCGGGCACGACGCGCGGGGGTGACCATCCCGATCATTCCCGGCGTCATGCCGCTGACCAGCCTCCGGCGGCTCGCCCGCCTCGGCGAACTGACCGGCGTCGAACCGGCGGCGGAACTCATCGACCGCCTCGCGGGCGCCGATACCGACGCCGAGCGGATCCGGATCGGCGTCAGCGCCACGGTGGATCTCGCCAACGCCGCCCTGGACGCCGGCGCCCCCGGCATCCACCTCTACACGTTCAACGAGCACGCCGCCGCCCTGGAGGTGCTGGACAAACTTGCGCTGCCCCGCCCGCGCAGCGGCAACCGGCAGAGCGGCAACCGGCAGAGCGGCAACCGGCAGAGCGGCAACCGGCACAACCCCGCACTCGCGGCCCGGCGCACCGCCAGCAGCCAGCTCGCCAGCTAGGCACAACAACTTCCCTCCGTACAGAACCGCCAAGACCAAGGACTTCCCATGACTGAACAGCTCACCACCCCCTTCCCGTCCGCCTCGATCCTGGGCTACCCCCGCATCGGCCGCCGCCGCGAACTCAAAAAGGCCGTCGAGGCCTACTGGGCCGGCAAGATCGACGCCGCAGCCCTGGACTCCGCCGCCAAGGAGATCCAGCTCGGCACCGCCAAGCGCCTCCAAGGCCTCGGTCTTACCGAAGCCGCCGCCGTGCCCGGCACCTTCTCCTACTACGACCAGGTCCTCGACGCCGCCGCCCACCTCGGCGCCGTGCCCGCCCGCTTCGGCAACCTGCTCAACGCCGAGGGCCACCTGGACATCGACGGCTACTTCACCCTGGCCCGCGGCAACAAGGACCAGCAGCCGCTGGAAATGACCAAGTGGTTCGACACCAACTACCACTACCTCGTGCCGGAAATCGGCCCGGAGACCAGCTTCGCGCTGACCTCCCACCGGATCGTCGAGGAATTCGAGTACGCCCTCGCCAACGGGGTTGAGACACGCCCGTACATCGTCGGCCCGGTCACGTTCCTGCTGCTGAGCAAGGCCTCCGACGACGCCCCGGCCGGCTTCAGCCCGCTGTCCCGCCTCGAGGACATCCTCCCGGTCTACGCCGCGCTGCTTCAGAAGCTGGCCGCCGCCGGCGCCAGCTGGGTCCAGCTCGACGAGCCTGCCCTCGTGGTGGACCAGGACACCCCGGCCGAGGAAATCCAGGCCGCCGTCGCCCGCTCCTACGAGGTCCTCGCCGCCGCGGCCCAGCGCCCGCAGCTGTTCGTCTCCACCCCGTACGGCGCGCTCAACGGCCAGCTCGGCACCCTCGCCGCCACCGGCATCGACGCCCTGCACCTGGACGTCTTCAAGGGCGAGGTCCCGTCCGCCGCCGCCCTGGCCGCGCTGGGCAACAAAACCCTCGTCGCCGGCGTCGTGGACGGCCACAACATCTGGCGTAACGACCTCGCGGCCTCCGCGAAGAAGATCGCCGAACTGCAGAAGGCCGTGGCCACGCTCGCCATCAGCACCTCCACCTCCACCCAGCACGTCCCGCACGACGTCGACGAGGAAGTCCAGCTGTCCGAACAGCTGCGCAGCTGGCTGGCCTTCGCCGACCAGAAGACCGTCGAGGTTGTCACCCTCGCCGGGCTGCTGACCGACCCGGCAACCGGTCTTCCGGCAAGGGATGTCCAGCCGGCCATCGACGAGGCCACCCGCGTCATCGCCTCCCGCGCCGAGGCCGACGGCGTCCGCCGCGGCGACGTCCGGGCCCGCACCGCCGCCCTGACCGACGCCGACTTCAACCGCTCCGCCTACGCGGTGCGCGAAGCCGCCCAGGAGAAGGCTTTGCACCTGCCGCCGCTGCCCACCACCACCATCGGGTCCTTCCCGCAGACCGGCGAAATCCGTACCGCCCGGGCCCGCGCCAACCGCGGCGACCTCACCACCGAGCAGTACGAGCAGCTCATGAAGGATGAGATCAAGCGCGTCGTGGACCTGCAGGAAGAGCTCGGCTTCGACGTCCTGGTCCACGGCGAGCCCGAGCGCAACGACATGGTCCAGTACTTCGCCGAGAACCTCGAAGGCTTCGACGTCACCGTGCACGGCTGGGTCCAGTCCTACGGCTCGCGCTGCACCCGCCCGTCCATCCTGTGGGGTGACGTCACCCGCAGCGCCCCGATCACGGTGGAATGGGCCAAGTACGCACAGTCCCTGACCAGCAAGCCGATGAAGGGCATGCTCACCGGCCCGGTCACCATCCTGGCCTGGTCCTTCGTCCGCGACGACCAGCCGCTCGGCGAGACCGCCAACCAGGTGGCCCTGGCCCTCCGCGACGAAATCGCCGACCTCGAAGCGGCTGGCATCAAGGTCATCCAGGTGGACGAGCCCGCCCTGCGCGAACTCCTGCCCCTGCGCAAGGCCGACCAGGCCGCGTACCTGGACTGGTCCGTGAAGTCCTTCCGGCTCGCCACCGCCGGCGCCGCGGACGCCACCCAGGTCCACACGCACCTGTGCTACTCCGAGTTCGGCGCCATCATCGACGCGATCGACGGCCTCGACGCCGACGTCACCTCGATCGAGGCCGCCCGCTCACGCATGGAGGTTGTGCACGACCTCGAATCCCACGGCTTCGGCCGCGGTGTGGGCCCGGGCGTCTACGACATTCACTCACCCCGCGTCCCGGCCGAGCAGGAAGTCACCGAACTGCTCAGCACCGCCGTCAAGCACGTCCCGTCCCGCCAGCTCTGGGTCAACCCGGACTGCGGCCTGAAGACCCGCGGATACGCCGAGACCGAAGAGTCCCTGCGCAACCTGGTCACGGCCACCCGCACGGTCCGCGCCGAACTGCTCGAAGCAGCCAAGTAATCCAGGTCCACCTGCCGGAACCAACGACGCCGGCCGGTCACCTCGCAAGGTGGCTGGCCGGCGTCGTACGTTTCTAGTCAGGTTGTCCGGGCGATTCAGGATTCCCAGAGGATTTCGTCGTCGACGACGCCGTCCTCATCCGCGGAGGCGACGAGCACCTCGTCGGTGAAGTGCTGGCCCAGGGTGAAGTCGAGGACGAAGTAGCGTTCCGGCTGGCCGGGGTAGATGCCCACGTGGCCGAGTTTGAGCGCCTTGAGGAAGACCTCGTCGGTCAGCTGGCTCTTGTCCTCGACGCCGAAGACCTTCCTGAGGTGCTCGTCCTTGATCGCGTTGCAATGGAAGTGGCGGTATTCCTGCGGGCTGGTGCCTTCCTGGGCCAGTTCCTCGGCGATCATTTCGCGGACCTGGTCCACGAGTTCGGGCAGGAAGCGCAAGCGGTAGTCAACTTTATGCATGGCCGCTTCGTCGAAATGGTCATGCGCGTTGACATTCAGGTCAAGCTCCACGGTCTGGCCCGCCAGTTCATGCGTGGCGGTGAGATTATGGTCCCTTCCGTGGTTGAGCTCGACCTCGCCGAAGTGCTTGCTCGCTACCTTGTTCATATCTTCAACATAGTCCTGAACTCCGGACCATTCCAGCGTTGGCGCGGTTTTGACCGGCACCGGAGTTTCACCCGGCGCCGGTCCCGCGGAGCGGCCTCCGGACTGTACATTGATCGGATGCAGACCGTAGCCTCTCCCGTCGCCCGCGCCCGGGCCCTGTTCGACGCCGGCACCACCCGCCCGCTGGCCTGGCGGCTGGAGCAGTTACGCCAGCTCCGGCGGATGCTCGCCGAACGGCAGGCGGACTTCGCGGCAGCCCTCGCCCGGGACCTGGGCAAGCACAACACCGAGGCGCAGCTGACGGAGATCGGCTTCGTGGCCGCCGAGGCGGAACATCTGGAGCGCCACCTGGAGGGCTGGCTGCGGCCCCGCCGTGTGCCGGTCCCGCTCCCGGTGCAGCCGGCCCGCGCCTGGACCGAGCTCACGCCATTGGGCGTGGTGCTCGTGATCGGGCCGTGGAACTATCCGCTGCAACTGCTCCTCGCCCCGCTGGCCGGAGCCCTGGCCGCCGGGAACACCGTGGTGCTCAAGCCCAGCGAACACGCCCCCGCCACCTCGGCTGCCCTGGCCCGGTGGATTCCCGAATACCTGGCCGGCGCCGTCGAGGTGGTGGAAGGTGGTATCCCGGAAACCACTGCGCTCTTGGCCGAACGCTTCGACCTCATCTTCTTCACCGGGGGAGAAGCGGCGGCCAAGGTGGTGATGCGGGCCGCGGCCGGGCACCTGACCCCGGTGACACTGGAGCTCGGCGGCAAGTCCCCGGCCTATGTCGATGCGTCCACGGACCTGGCCGCGGCGGCCAAACGCATCGCCTGGGGCCGGTTCATGAATGCCGGCCAGACCTGCGTCGCCCCGGATTACGTCCTGGCCCGGGAGGAGGTCCTGGCGCCGCTGCAGGCCGAGCTGGTCAAGGCCATCACGGCGCTGTTCGGCACGGACCCGGCGACGAGCCCGTCCTACGGGCGGATTGTCGATGACCGCCACTTCGCCCGACTCTCGGCCCTGGCCGACGCCAGCACCGTGGTGCACGGCGGACAGCGCGACGCCGCCAGCCGGTACTTCGCGCCGACCCTGCTCCGGCCGGCGCCCGGTGACCCCGTCATGGCCGAGGAAATCTTCGGGCCGCTGCTGCCCCTGGTGGCCGTGGGCGGGCTCGAGGAGGCAATCGGGCAGGTGAACGGGCGCGCCAAACCGCTGGCGCTGTACGTCTTCAGCAAGGACCCGGACACCCGCCGGGCCTTCGCCGGGCAGACCTCGTCCGGGGCCCTGTGTTTCGATGTCCCGGCTGCCCACCTGTCCGTCCCCGGGTTGCCGTTCGGCGGAGTGGGCGGCAGCGGCATGGGCGCCTACCACGGGGAACATTCGGTGCGGACGTTCTCGCATGAGCGTTCCACACTGGACAAGCCGCTGTGGCCCGACACCCTGGAGCTGATCTATCCGCCGTACACCCGCACCAAGCAGCGGATCATCGACGCGCTCGTCGCGCCGGTTGGGAAACGGCTCCGGAAGCGCTGAGTGCTCGCCGCGGGGCTAACCCGCCTGCTCCTCCTCCCAGTCGACGTTGACCCACCGCTGACCCTCGTCGTCCCAGGATTCGGTGTGCCCCAGCAGGGCAATATCGTTAAAACTGACGTCGATTCCGTGCCCGCGGAGGGTTTCGCGCAGCTCCTCGGTGGCGGCGCGGACGGCCGCAGCGACTTCCTCGGGGTTGTCGGAGGCGACGGGACGGGAAGCTGAATAGGTTTTGCTCATGGACCCCATCCTTATCGATGGGGCGCCGCATGGGAACCCCGCCCAGCCCGTGTGCCCAGCCCGGGCGGCGCGGCCCGTGTGCCCAGCCCGGCGCCTTAGTCCTGGCGCGCGGCCCTGAGCTTGTGCATCGTCTCGGCCAGCAGTCCCACGAACAGCCGGACCTGGGCGGTCTGCTTCTCGTTGATGAGCAGGGCGAAGACGTTCCGGGCCAGCCGGATCTCCGGAACATCGAGGACCACCACGCCGGCCGGACGGTGCCGCAAGGCGAGCTCGGGGACCAGGGCGGCGCCAAGCCCGGCGGCCGCCATCTCCAGGCTGGCGTGGAAGTCATCGCTGTAGGCCACCACGCGGGGGTGCAGGTTGCAGCTCGCGAAGAGCCGTTCGATCACCGTGGCGTCCGAGGTGCCCGGATGGTGCATGATCCAGGGCATGTCCGACAGATGGGGGGCGGCCACCTTGGAATCCGTGCCGATGCCCCAGGCTGCCGGGAGCACCACCCGGAAGTCGTCGTCGCCGATCCACTCCCGGTCCACCGTGTGCGGCCAGGCCAGGCCGGACTGTCCCACCTGATACACCAGAGCGACGTCGAGTTCCCCGCCGGTGCGCAGGCCCTGGATGGTCTGGGCCGGCTCCGCGACCCAGACCCGCAGGTCGATGCCGAGCTTCTTCCAGGCCGGGTTCCGCAGGATCGGCGGCAGCACATACGTGGCGAGGCTCGGGAAAATGCCGAGCCGCAGCTCCTGGCTGGTGCTCTCCTGGGCACGCGAGGCCGCGGCCATGAGCGCCTCGATGTCGGTCAGCACCTTGGCCGCGTGCCGGGTCATGACGACGGCGGCTTCCGTCGGCTGGATGCTGCGGGCCGCCCGCTGGAACAAGGTGACGCCGGTGTCACGTTCCAGTGCCGACATTTGCTGGGAGACAGCCGAGGCCGTGTACCCGAGCCGCGCTGCGGCGGCCGCAAACGATCCAAGCCGGATCACTTCCACGAGGGTCCGCAGATGCACGGGGTTGATCAAGGGTTGCCCTTCGCCTGGTAGCGGGTCCACTGTATGGGGACCGGAATGGCGGGACCGGAAATCCCGCTTCATTGTATCCGGCGCCACGCCGGCACGCGCCGGACGCTGCGCGCAACAGAGTGCCCGGAAATCTGCCCGGCGCGGCACGGCCCGGGCCCCGCCCTTATGCAGGAGAATCCGAGTTACCGGCCCGGACAGGCGGGTGGACGGACGCACAGAGGACTTTCGGACCCGGGGCGGTTCCCTCACTCACCCCGGGGCCGAAAAAATTGCCGAAAGTGTACTCATCCGGCAGCCCGGCGGCGACGAATAGCCCATAAGACGTTTGATCCAGACAATTTTGGACGAGACAAGACGAGACAACAGGAGCAGACCAGTGTCGCAAGCAGCAGGGATTCCGGCAGGCCGGCGGGTCGCCGTCATCGGCAGCGGAGTGGCGGGGCTGACCGCCGCGTACGTGCTGAACGGTCAGGACCGGGTGACCCTCTTCGAGGCGGACTCCCGGCTCGGCGGCCACGCCCACACCCACGATGTGCCGCAGGAGGGAGGGCCCACCCTGGGTGTGGACACCGGCTTCATTGTCCACAACGAACGGACCTACCCCACGCTCCTGCGCCTGTTCGCCGAGCTTGGTGTCCAAACCCAGGACTCGGAGATGAGCATGTCCGTCCGCTGCGACGGCTGCGGACTGGAATACGCCGGCGCACGGCCCAAGGGGAAAGGCATCATTCCCCGGCCCTCCACGCTGCTGCGCGGCCGCTACCTGCGGATGCTGCTGGAGGTCACCCGGTTCCACCGCCGGGCCCGCGCCCTGCTGGCGGAGCCCCCGGCGGGAACCCCGGCGGGCACAACTGCCCCCGGCCACGAGCTGACCCTGGGTGAGTTCCTCGCCCGGGAGAAGTTCAGCAGCTACTTCATCTCGCACTTCATGACCCCCGTGGTCAGCGCCGTCTGGTCCTGCGACCCCACCACCGCGCTGGCCTACCCGGCCCGCTACCTGTTCACGTTCCTGGGCCACCACGGCCTGCTCGGCGTCAAGGGCTCGCCCCAGTGGCGGACGGTCACCGGCGGCTCGCGCAGCTACGTCGAAAAGGTCGCCGAGACCCTGCCGGATATCCGGCTTGCCAGCGCCGTCACCGCGGTGCGCCGGCACGCCGACGGCGTTGACGTCACCACCGGGCGGGGCACCGAGACCCTGACCGAAACCTTCGACGCCGTCGTGATCGCCACCCACCCGGCCCAAGCCCTGCGCATGCTCGCCGATGCCTCGGCCGTGGAGCGGGACGCCCTGGGCGGGATGCCGTACTCGGTGAACCAGACGATCTTCCACCGCGACGCCGCTGTGCTGCCGGGCAGTCCCAACGCCCAGGCCTCCTGGAACTACCGCCTGCCGTCCTGCGACGCCCGCCCGGACAAGGTCCTGGTCAGCTACGACATGACCCGGCTGCAGCGCCTGGAACCTGTGGACGGCGGCCGTTACATCGTGAGCCTTGGCGAGTCCGAACTGATCGACGACGCCGCGGTCCTGGACCGGATGGTCTATGAGCACCCGCAGTACACCCCGGAATCGTTGCAGGCGCAGGAACGGATCCTCAGCCTCGGCGACGGGCGCCTGGCCTTCGCCGGCGCCTACCACGGCTGGGGATTCCATGAGGACGGCGCGTTGTCCGGCCTCAAGGCTGCCGCCCGGCTGGGCCGCGACTGGAACCAGCTCCCGGCCGCCAGCGGCGCTGTAAATTTGCGTACCGTCTCCGTGGACCCGGACCTCCAGCCGGCCGCCGTGGAGGTGTCATGAACGCGCAGAACGCTACCCACCCCGCCGGACCGGGCACCGCCACTGCGCGGGCCGCCATCTACCGCACCGCCATCTCCCACGTGCGGCGCACCCCGCTGCACAACGCCTTCACGTACCGCAGCTACAGCTGGTATGTCGACGTCGACCATCTCCCGGAACTGCCGCGCCCGCTCCGGCCGCTGGCCGGCTTCCGGGTGGCGGACCACCTGGGCGACCCGGAGGGCACCCTGCGCGGCAACGTGGAACGGTACCTCGCCACCCAGGGGATCACGCTCGACGGCGGACGCATCACGATGGTCGCCAGCGCCCGCGTGTTCGGCCACGTGTTCAATCCGCTGAGCGTGTTCTGGTGCCACGATGCCGCCGGCGAGCTGCGCTGCGTCGTCGTCGAGGTCCACAACACGTATGGCGAGCGGCACTGCTATCTCCTCGAAACGGACGGCGCGGGCCGGGCGAGCGTCCCGAAGGCGTTTTACGTCTCGCCGTTCAACGACGTAGACGGCCAGTACCGGATGAAGCTCCCCGAACCCGGCGAACGGCTCGCCGTCTCAATCGTCCTGGAGCGGGAGGGCCACCAGCCCTTCATCGCCACCATGGACGGCGTCCGCCGCGAAGCGACCCTGCGGAACATCCTGTCCGCGGCGCTCGCGGTACCGCTGGCCCCGCTGCGCGTGAGCGCGCAGATCCGCTGGCAGGGCATCAGGCTGTGGGCGCGCCGCCTGCCCGTCATCAAGAGACCACACCACCCTTCACAGGAGGCAGTTCAGTGACAATGACCGAAGCGACCGGATCCGGCACGGGACGGGCACAGGACACCACGCGCACCAGCGCCAACACCGCGGGAGCGGTGACCGGAGCTGTGACCGGCACTGTGCCCTACACGGTCCCGCAGCCGCCCGTCACCATTGACTCAGCCATCTGGCCCAGCATCGCCACGGTGCCCTCCAGCCTCAAGGCCCGTGTGGCCGGCCGCGCCGCGGACGCCATCTTCAAAGCCGCCGTTCGCCGGCTGCCGCTGGAAGTGCGCTACCCGGACGGCACCATCCTGGGGAAACCCGCCCCGGGCAAAGCATCACTGGAGCAGACCGCCCCGGGCGAGGCGGTCGCCGACACCACCTACCCCGTCATGACCATCAACCGGCCCGAAGCGTTCGCCACCCGGCTGGGCGACGGCGGCCTGATCGGCCTGGGCGAGTCCTTCATGGCCGGTGACTGGGATGCCGACGACCTCACCGCCGTCATGGAGGTCTTCGCCTCCCGCGTCGGCACGCTGGTACCCGAGCCGCTGCAGAAGCTGCGCGGCCTCTACCTGCCGCGCCAGCCGCGCAAGGAGCGCAATACCGAGAAGAACACCCGCTCCAACATCTCGCGGCACTACGACCTCTCCAACGAGCTCTTCGCCACATTCCTGGACAGCACCATGACGTACTCCAGCGCCCTGTTCCCGGAAAGCGGTGAGGCCCTGCGGAACGTGGCCTGGGACGGGCTTGCCGCCGCGCAGCAGGCCAAGATCGACCGGCTCCTGGACAAGGCCGGCGTCAAGGACGGCACCCGCGTCCTGGAAATCGGCACCGGCTGGGGCGAACTCGCCCTGCGCGCGGCCGCACGTGGCGCCACCGTCTACTCCGTCACCCTCTCCAGCGAACAGCAGGAACTGGCCCGCAAGCGCGTGGCCGACGCCGGCTACACCGACGCCGTCACGATCGAGCTCAAGGACTACCGCGCCGTGGAGGGCGAGTACGACGCCGTCGTCTCGGTCGAAATGATCGAGGCGGTGGGCTTCGAATACTGGGCCACCTACTTCCAGACGATCGAGCGTGTCCTCGCCCCCGGCGGCAAGGTGGCCATCCAGGCCATCACGATCGCCCACGACCGGCTCATGGCCACCCGCACCAGCTACACCTGGGTGCACAAATACATCTTCCCCGGCGGAGTCATCCCCTCCGTCCGCGCCATCGAGGACATCACCGAGAAGCAGACCGGACTGCGCGTGCGCGAACGCCTCGCTATGGGCGAGCACTACGCGCAGACCCTGCGGCTCTGGGAGGAGCGCTTCATGGCCCGCGCGGACGAGGTCGGCGCCATGGGCTTCGACGCGGTGTTCCAGCGGATGTGGCTGTTCTACCTGTGCTACTCCCGGGCCGGATTTGAGACGGGCTACCTCGACGTGCAGCAGATCGTGCTCGACTCTGCTTTTGCGAGCACTGTCTCCTCCAAGTCTGCTTCCTCCAAGACGGCCTCTTCCAAGGGCGTGGCCGCATGACTGCGGCGCTCGCGGACACCATCGCAGAGGTCCTGCGGCCCGTCGTCGGCGGGGAATTGCCCGTCCGCCTCGTGGTCTGGGACGGCAGCGAGGCAGGACCCTCCGGCGCCCCCGTGGTCCGGCTGAAATCGCCTGACGCCATCCGCCGCCTGCTCTGGGCACCGGGGGAGCTGGGCGCCGCGCAGGCTTACGTCACCGGCGAGCTGGACGTCGACGGCGACCTCAACTCCGCACTGGAGCACCTCTGGAAGGTGGTCCGGGACCGCGGACTCGCCGGCATCCGTCCGACGCCGGCCCTGCTGGCCGGCGTCGGACGCATCGCCGCGGCCGCCGGGGCCCTGGGCGCCCCGCCCCAGCCGCCCGCCAGCCAGGCGCGGGTCAGGGGCCGGCTGCACAGCCTGATCCGCGACCGCGCTGCCATCAGCCACCACTATGACCTCAGCAACGACTTCTACGCCCTGATCCTGGACCCGCAGATGGCCTACTCCAGCGGCTACTGGACCGACTCCGCCCCCGGTTACGGCCTGGAGGACGCCCAGCGGGACAAACTCGAGCTCGTCTGCCGCAAGATCGGCCTGGTACCGGGGATGCGGATGCTCGACGTCGGCTGCGGCTGGGGCTCGCTGAGCCTGCACGCGGCGCAGCACTACGGCGTCGACGTCGTCGGGGTGACCCTGTCGGTGGAGCAGAAGGCGTTCATCGACGCCCGCATCGCCGAACGGGGGCTGGAGGGCCGGGTCGAGATCCGGGTCCAGGACTACCGCGAGATCCCGGACGGACCGTTCGACGCCGTCGCGTCCCTGGAGATGGGCGAGCACGTCGGCCAGCGCAACTACCCCGTCTACGCGGCGGCCCTGTTCGAGAACGTCGCCCCCGGCGGCCGGGTCCTGGTCCAGCAGATGTCCCGGCAGGGCAGGCACCCCGGCGGCGGCCCGTTCATCGAGTCGTTCATCGCCCCGGACATGCACATGCGCCCGGTGGGGGAGACGCTGGGCTTCCTCGAGGGCGCCGGCTTCGAGATCGAGGGCGTGCAGGGCATGCGCCGGCATTACGTCCGCACCCTGGAGGCCTGGTACGACCGGTTCGAGGCGAACCACCACGCCGCCGTCGCCATGATGGGCGAGGAAATCGCCCGCGTCTGGCGGCTGTACCTGGTGGGGGCGCTGCGCAGCTTCGCCGAGGCACGGATGGGTGTGGAACAGATCCTGGTGAGCCGTTCCGCACCGCTCGGCTAGGTCCGGGTCAGGGCCCGCAGCACCACCGGCTGTTAGAACAATCACGATCCGATGAGGCGGACACCACGGTGTCCGCCTCATCCGTGTGTCCGGCCACTACATGTAGTGGCCGGCGCCACCGTCAGGCACCGCCGGGGAAGTGCGCGACACGCCGTCTGCGGTGCGACACGCGGGGGTGATTAATGTGGCTAACTACTCCACAGGGTGTGGATTTCGTCTGCCAAAAGGGCGGAAATCCGGACATTTGGAGGGCACCTTCCTGTGGATTAACGGTGGGTTAAATGACATACTTGTAATACATCATCTTGGGGTCCACGTGAGGCTCTTGCACTACATGTAGTATCGACATACAGTTCCAGCAGAGCATCAGCGCGGGACATCCGGAGCCGGGTTAGCGCTCCGAAAAGACTTTCA
This sequence comes from Arthrobacter sp. YAF34, assembly GCF_052113245.1. Lineage (NCBI taxonomy): Bacteria > Bacillati > Actinomycetota > Actinomycetes > Micrococcales > Micrococcaceae > Arthrobacter > Arthrobacter sp. YAF34. The sequence continues at coordinate 106,387 of NZ_JBFRCV010000012.1, read as the reverse complement.
ACAAAGGGGACAGGACCATGACCGTTACGGTTTACACGAAGCCGGCCTGCGTTCAGTGCAACGCTACCTACCGCGCGCTGGACAAGAAGGGCATCGCTTACCAGAGCGTCGACATCTCCCAGGATGCGGAGGCCCTTGAGCGCCTGAAGTCCCTGGGCTACATGCAGGCCCCTGTTGTCGTCACCGACCAGGACCACTGGTCCGGTTTCCGCCCGGACAAGATCGAAGAACTGGCGCAGGCTGCCGCCGTCGCTGTAGCCTGAAACGCCCTGTCGTCTGAAAAGCCCAGGACGCCGCTACCAGTCAAGATTTCACGGTAGATGAGGTGAGTCCCATGGTTGCAACAATTGATCGGGTGGCTGCAGCGGCTGACAGCGGGGAAGCGGTCAGCACAGCGGCTCCCGAGCTGACGCACTGCCGCCTCATCTACTTTTCCTCCACCTCCGAAAACACCGCACGCTTCGTTGCGAAGCTGGGCGTCGATGCCGCCAGGATCCCCCTCTACCCGAGGGACGCTCCGCTGGCGGCCCGGGAGCCCTACGTGCTGGTACTGCCGACCTACGGCGGCACCGGGGGCGAGGGATCTGTTCCAAAGCAGGTCATCAGGTTTTTGAACGACCCGGGCAACCGGAAGCTGATCCGCGGAGTGATCGGCGCAGGGAACACCAACTTCGGGGACAACTACTGCATGGCCGGGGACATCATCGCCGCCAAGTGCAAGGTCCCGCACCTTTATCGCTTCGAACTCATGGGGACGCCGGAAGACGTCGACCGCGTACAACAAGGATTGGAAGAGTTTTGGACACGACTGTCGCAGACACAGCAGTAACCGAGGGCGCAGGCTCCCACGCGGGCACCGCCACCTCCGTTGACAAGCAGGAAAAGCACGAGATGCCGGCCGCTTACAAGGGCCTGGGCTACCACGAGCTCAACGCCATGCTCAACCTCTACGGCCCCAACGGAGAGATCCAGTTCGAGGCCGACCGCGAGGCAGCGCACCAGTACTTCCTGCAGCACGTGAACAACAACACCGTGTTCTTCCACGACCTCGAGGAAAAGCTCGACTATCTGGTCAAGAACGAGTACTACGAGCGCGAAACCCTCGACCAGTACACGATGAACTTCATCCGCGAGCTCTACAACCGCGCGTACAAGAAGAAGTTCCGCTTTGAGACCTTCCTCGGCGCGTTCAAGTTCTACACCTCCTACACGCTGAAGACGTTCGACGGAAAGCGCTTCCTGGAGCGCTACGAGGACCGCGTCTGCATGGTGGCCCTGCACCTGGCCCGCGGCGACGAGAAGCTCGCCACCCAGATGGTGGACGAGATCATCGAAGGCCGCTTCCAGCCAGCCACCCCGACGTTCCTGAACGCCGGCAAGAAGCAGCGCGGCGAGCTGGTCTCCTGCTTCCTGCTCCGCATCGAAGACAACATGGAGTCGATCGGCAGGTCCATCAACTCCGCCCTGCAGCTCTCCAAGCGCGGCGGCGGCGTGGCCTTCGCACTGACGAACATCCGCGAGGTCGGCGCGCCGATCAAGCAGATCGAGAACCAGTCCTCCGGCGTCATCCCCGTGATGAAGCTCCTCGAGGACAGCTTCTCCTACGCCAACCAGCTCGGTGCCCGCCAGGGTGCCGGCGCGGTGTACCTGCACGCGCACCACCCGGACATCTACCGCTTCCTGGACACCAAGCGCGAGAACGCGGACGAGAAGATCCGCATCAAGACCCTCTCGCTCGGCGTCGTCATCCCGGACATCACCTTCGAGCTCGCCAAGCGGGACGAGGACATGTACCTGTTCTCCCCGTACGACGTCGAAAAGGTCTACGGCATGCCGTTCTCCGACGTCTCGGTCACCGAGAAGTACTACGAGATGGTGGACGATTCCCGGATCAAGAAGACGAAGATCAAGGCGCGCGAATTCTTCCAGACCCTCGCCGAGATCCAGTTCGAATCCGGCTACCCGTACATCATGTTCGAGGACACCGTGAACCGGGAAAACCCGATCGACGGCAAGATCATCATGTCCAACCTGTGCTCCGAGATCCTCCAGGTCTCCCAGCCCACCACATACCACGATGATCTGTCCTACGACCAGACCGGCAAGGACATCTCCTGCAACCTGGGCTCGCTGAACATCGCCAAGACCATGGACTCGCCGGACTTCGGCCTGACCATCGAGACGGCCATTCGGTCTCTCTCGGCCGTCTCCGACATGTCCAACATCACGTCGGTGCCCTCGATTGCCCGCGGCAACGACCAGAGCCACGCGATCGGCCTCGGCCAGATGAACCTGCACGGCTACCTGGCCCGCGAGCGGGTCCACTACGGCTCCGAAGAGGGCCTGGACTTCACCAACATCTACTTCTACTCCGTGGTGTACCACGCGGTCCGCGCCTCCAACCGGCTGGCCATCCAGACCGGCCAGACGTTCGGCGGCTTCGAGAAGTCCAAGTACGCCTCCGGCGAGTTCTTCGACAAGTACACCGAGCAGGAATGGGTCCCGCAGACCGCCAAGGTCGCGGAGCTGTTCAAGAACATCCACATCCCCACGCAGGATGACTGGCGCGAGCTGAAGGCTTCCGTCATGGAGCACGGCATCTACAACCAGAACCTGCAGGCCGTGCCGCCCACCGGCTCGATCTCCTACATCAACAACTCCACCTCCTCGATCCACCCGGTGGCGTCCAAGATCGAGATCCGCAAGGAAGGCAAGCTGGGCCGCGTGTACTACCCGGCGCCGTACCTGACGAACGACAACCTGGAGTACTACCAGGACGCGTACGAGATCGGCTACGAGAAGATCATCGACACCTACGCCGCCGCCACGCAGCACGTGGACCAGGGCCTGTCCCTAACGCTGTTCTTCAAGGACACCGCCACCACGCGTGACATCAACAAGGCCCAGATCTACGCCTGGCGCAAGGGCATCAAGACCATCTACTACATCCGGCTCCGCCAGCTCGCGCTGGAAGGGACCGAGGTGGACAACTGCGTCAGCTGCATGTTGTAGTCAACTGAAATAGGTTGATTTTCTTTAAGGGATGAAATGATGGAAACGACGACGGCGACGGGCGGCTTGGTCTATGGCATCCGGCTTCGACGGGAGGTCGAGTACCGCTATGTCGGTATCACGACCAAGACGGCCAGTCGTCGTTTCCATCAGCACCTGCGAGTGGCTGCTGAGGGTCGCAAGACGCCGTTCTACGATTGGCTCCGAAAACACGATCCGGCTGATCTCATCGCGGACGAGTTGGACTGGATTGAAGGTCTGCCCGAGCTGGGGCAGGCTGAGATCGAGTGGATCAGCTATCTGCGACTCGAAGGCGACCGACTTCTGAACATTTCGGATGGCGGTCTTGGTCCTACGGGAGTTGTGTGGACGGAGGAGATGCGGGAAGCCGCAAGTATCCGTGGCACGGGTCGGAAAGGGCTGAGCCGGCCCGGTTCTGCAAATCCGTTTTACGGAGGAAGGCACAGCCCGGAGCAGCGCAAGAAGTGGGAAGTAAGTCGCAAAGGAACCAACTCAGGCGCGACCAACCCGAACTTCGGGAAGTTCGGAGCGGACCACCCAAGCTTTGGCCATACGATGAGTGAGGAATCACGAAGGGCTCTTTCCGAAGCCAGGAAGGGGCCGGGGAATCCGAACTTTGGCAAGAAGCTAAGCGAGGAAACCCGGGCGAAGCTATCAGCTGCTCAAAAGGGCAAACCCAGGCCTGCCAGCCAGCGCAACGCCCACACCAGGCACCACACGAACAAAGGCATCGAGAAAGCCGACTGCAAGCATTGCGTCGAGGACTCGGCCAAACCAAGTCTCTCTTCAGAAAGCGAGTCGGAGTCATGACAGAAAAAGTAAAGCTTCTCAGCCATGTTGAGGCGATCAACTGGAACCGCATCCAGGACGAAAAGGACGTTGACGTCTGGAACCGCCTCGTCAACAACTTCTGGCTCCCGGAGAAGATCCCGCTGTCCAACGACGTGCAGTCGTGGGCGACGCTGACCCCGGACGAGCAGCAGCTCACCATGCGCGTGTTCACGGGCCTGACCCTGCTGGACACCATCCAGGGCACCGTCGGCGCCGTCTCCCTGATTCCGGACGCACTCACCCCGCACGAAGAGGCTGTCTACACGAACATCGCGTTCATGGAGTCGGTGCACGCGAAGAGCTACTCCTCCATCTTCTCCACGCTGGCCTCCACCAAGGAGATCGACGAGGCGTTCCGCTGGTCCACCGAGAACGAGAACCTTCAGAAGAAGGCCCAGATCGTCATGGACTACTACCAGGGCGACGATCCCCTCAAGCGCAAGGTGGCCTCGACGCTGCTGGAGAGCTTTCTGTTCTACTCCGGCTTCTACCTGCCGATGTACTGGTCCTCCCGGGCCAAGCTGACGAACACGGCCGACCTGATCCGCCTGATCATCCGCGACGAGGCCGTGCACGGCTACTACATCGGCTATAAGTTCCAGAAGGGCCTGGAGAAGGTCTCCGAGGAGCGCCGGCAGGAAATCAAGGACTACACCTTCGAGCTGCTCTTCGAGCTGTACGAGAACGAAGTCCAGTACACGCACGACCTCTACGACTCCGTCGGCCTGGCCGAGGACGTCAAGAAGTTCCTGCACTACAACGCCAACAAGGCGCTGATGAACCTGGGCTACGAGGCCATGTTCCCGGCTTCCGTCACCGACGTGAACCCGGCCATCCTGTCGGCCCTGTCGCCGAACGCGGACGAGAACCACGACTTCTTCTCGGGTTCGGGTTCGTCGTATGTGATTGGCAAGGCTGTCAACACTGAGGATGACGACTGGGACTTCTAGTCTCGTGCGAAAAGTCACTCTAAGTGGAAGAACCGAGTCCATTTGGAAGAACTGGTCCGCCTACATGGAAGACTTCCAAATTGGTGTGAGATTTCACGCTTTTGGAAACTGTTCCGATTCGTGTGAGGTCGGAGGCTAGTTGGCGGTTCGCGCACTTGTTGGCGAAACCTGACTGAAGAGTTGGCGAAAATTGGTGTGAGATTCGGAGCTAGTTGAGCTCTTTCGGAACAAGTTGGACCAATTCTGGTCAACTTGATCTGGATCCAACTAGCTCCGAATCACGCCCCACGTAGTGGCAGGTCCAGCTGAGAGCACGGGAGCTTGGTCGAAAGCAGTCGGGCAGTCGGAAGAATTCGGTCGCTCGACCGATCTGCCAGGCGTTTGTAGTCATGGTGCTGTTCGTGGACCTATCCGTCTACCTGCCACACTTCCGTCTCGGCGCCTTCTTCCCCGGGGCTAATCCGCTGTTTATTGATTCCGCTCGAAGTATGACAAACCCACGTCAACTTTGACACTCGTCTGTTCGGGACGCACTGGTGCCGCTGAAGACAGATATGCCCAGCGCTTAAGGGTGTCGCCGCTGTCTCGGCACGCATGGACAGCGCCGGTGGCCTGATCCCTCTCTGGACCTACTGGGCGTCGTCCTCGTCGGTACCGGCACGAATTCCAAGCAGGTTCACAAGGTCACCCGTGACCACCTCACCGCCGATTTCGGCACAGGCGAAGTGTTGTTCCTGATGAACGTCTGTCACGTGGAGGCCACGGCCCGGGCGTGCCGTGAGCGTGGATTGCTGGCCGACGAGCTCGAGCGGGAGCTCAGTAAGGGACCGAAATTGTGGGAGGTCCTGCGCGGTGAAGCGAAGGCAGGACATGCGGGGTATTGTGTGGTCCGCCCAGTTGGCTCCGTTCGGACTGACATATTCAAACCATGAGTCTCACGCAAAGGACGGGCCAAACCACATGCTTGACGAGGCTGTAGCTGGATACATTCGAATTGAATTCGGGCCCTATGGATTGCGCGCCCTTGATTACCTTTGCAGTGCGGCTACGCTTGCCAATGGGGCCATAGAATTTCCGCGACGCGGTGAAGCCGTCGCCTACGCAGTCCGGGAAGCTTTGGAGTCCCTCCTTAAATCACAGCCAGAGCCTGCACAGCGCAGGATGGGATCGACGAAGTCTTGGAGCGATCTATCCCGGGACGTAGTGAGTGCCGAGGAGGCTTGGCGCAGTGCGCGTCAAAATGGCTTGGCCGACGAAGATGTCACCTTGAAGGATCTCTCTCTTGCGATCAAGGCGATGGCCGAAATACACGGCCAGGATTCCAAACACGAACGCCGACTCAAGGCCGTGTTACTGGAGCGGGCCGGCAACGCTCCAGCACCTGACGGCTTGGCCGCCATTTCCGAATACGCCAGAATTCTGGATGATGCCGGGTCAGCGCTTCATGCCAATATTTCCCCTCCTGAGGCGGAAGTGCTTTTGCGAAGGGCCACAAGAACACTCACGAGACTCTTCCTCCCAAGGGAACCCCGCAACGCGCGGTTGGAAGAGCTGGCCCTTCTGACGGAGCCCACAGCGGTCCATCTCGACGAACTCCAGCACTTGGCTCTGATGCCGGATCACTTACGTTGGTTCCTGTCCAAGCTTCGGGGCCCGGGATGGCTTCACATCCTCGAGAAGTCAGGGCTCATTGCCCCTCCGACGGTCCATTCGAGATGGGTCGGTCACTGGATGGTGGCTTCGCTTAAGGATGATCACCCGCGCGAAATCATTGACACCTTGGAGAGGATCCTCGGGCGTTTCAAGGACAGCCCTCCGGCCGTCCAGACTTTGGCACGGGCAGCTCAGGACGTCGGGCCCGCCGGGCGTGGGCTGCTGCTTCAATGTCTATCCGCAGCTGCGGGAGACGTGGCATTTTTGTGCATCGAGGAAGTGAAAAACGTCGCCGCTCACGACGAGTTTGTCATCGCCGTGGCTGATCAGGTCTTCAACCCCAGCGTTCTTGAGGGCCAGCACTATCCTGAACCGCTCTTTTCGGCATACAGCGACGGCGTGACGACCGAGAACTTCCAGCAGCGGGTCCAGCTACTCACGCGCAAGCTCAAACACATCCCGGACGATCCGCTGGGACCACTGAGCCGGTTCCGCCACGAACGGGGGGTGCCGATTCATCAGAAACTCGATCCTTATGGCCTCAAACACGCGGTACAACTGGTCGGTGTCCTTACCGACGTTCTGGCGGCAGCAGCGGGGTTTCCTTACGATCCCGCCGTGAATCTCATGCTGAGCGACCTGCCGGAACCAATCGGAAGCAGAGTGCGGGCCTTCTACGCGACCCAACTCAACGGAGTCCCGCTAGGAGATATGATCGCGGTTGTCCAGGCTAGGCTCCAGGACGGCCAACCCACGGTCGACGACATAAGTCTCTTGGATAAAATCGTCGGCACGTTTGATCCTGAAGAGCACATCCCGGCCTTGGCCGAGCTCTACGGACCAGCACCGAGCATGTTAACCATGGACGCTATCTCATATGTCGACTACCCGCTGACCTGGATGGCCCGGCACCGCTGGGCTCCGCTAATGCCCGCGGCTGCAGTGAAGGACTGGCGGCAGACTCTCGATGTGATCGCGGAAAAATTCGGGAAACCCACGACGGAATCCATACGTCGCCACCGAGCCTTCGAGATGGGACCAGTACGCAGTCCCATCGCTGTTGAAGCCCTTCAGTCCATGTCCCGCACGGCCTTCATCAGGGCCATTGTCGCCTGGCGGCCGTCTGCGGAGGACTGGCCCTCTTCGGCCGGGGAATTATCCACGGCAATGATTGAAGTCATGAGCCGGGACGTCGACTCATGGTCCACCAATCCGTTGGCTACAGCACAAGAACTCACACATCCGACATACATAGCCGCGTATATCTGGTTCCTTAAACAAAATCTTGCCGTATTGTCCTCCACGGCAAAGGAACTCTGCAGCCTAGTGGCTTTCGTTTGCTCCCAGGCCGGGGACGTCGAGGTAATCGGCGCGGAACAGGGTTATGACTATGAGGCTACCTGGGACAACTGCGTAAGTGCAGCCCTCGAACTCACCGGAGATTTAGCCAATACGGACGCCGACCTCGAAATCAAGCTGGATGAGCTGATCGCGTCCGTTGCGAAAGTAGTTAGACGAGAACAAGGGGACTACGCAGGGCAGAATCAGGATCCCTACGAGAGGTCCTTAAATCACACGCCTGCAAGAGCCTTCCAGGTCCTGATATCCCTGGGTGCATACGACTACCGCGTCAACGGGGTGGTCCGCACCAGCATCATGGCTTCTTTCGATATGGCAGTGACACTTCCCGGCAAGCTTGGGGAAGAGATGCGCGCTTCCCTAGCTATATCGGTCAGTCTGTTATCAACCATGTGCAGAGAGTGGCTTGATGCGAATTTCGCGACGCTCTTCAAGAGCACACTCCAAATTGGAAACACAGGACAGTTGACCACGGACATGGCCCTGAAATGGATGCACCATCCGACACCGCGGCTGTTCAAGGCATACCCGGAGCAAATCTGGAATGCAGTCCGCCGGGACGTTCCAAACGCCCTAGACCACGTTCTCATCGCCATGTTGTGGAAGCTGGAGGGATTCAGCACCACGGCTGTCATTAGGCGGCTGAAGCCGCTAAACAAGCTGTCCGAAGCAGGAGAAACGCTGGGTCGTGCGCTGACTCACACTATTGAGCCCGCGCCGGAGATGCTGCAAATCGGTACAAGATTCTGGAGGGAATGCCTGCGGACTGGAACCGATGAAACGCTAAGCGGCTTTGGCTGGTACAGCCGCGTACAACCTTTGGGCGACGAGGAGCTTGCAGAGCTGCTCCTTGGGACCATGGAGCTAACGAACGATCCTCTTGCGAATTCCTATGACGTAGCAGCCCGCATGTCCAAAGGGGAACCGTCCGAAAACAAGCTGATGATTCTGGACAAGATGATCCGCCGCGGATTTGAGACGTGGGAACAACAGGAGATCCTCCAACATGCTTCGCAGGCCCACGCCACCTGGACCGACCTGAAGGCGACGACCGCTTATCGGCGCTTGGACAATGCGCTCCGCGAACGCGGTGTAGTTGGCTAGGGGATGCGTGCCAGCCGTACGGCATCCGCAGCGAAAAGCTCCAGAATCTGGCAATGCCTGAAAGAGCGAGCTATCTGCGAGGTGAATACTTTTGAGGAGGGATGACTATGTACGGTCGGCCTGCCAACAATCCTTACCGTCGACCTGAAGAAACGGAAGCGGACGGACCTCACCAACGTTTGGTCCTACGTGACACCGAAGACCAGATCACGCTTCAGGCGTTGCGGGGGCAGGAGTATCATCTGGTTCCGATCGCAGCGATGCAGGCGCGACCGGCCCTGGAGCTGGAAATGCTGCCGGAACCTGGCAATCCTTGGGACCGAACTGCAATTGCCATGGATTTTGAGGGGCAGCGGATCGACTATTTTCCGGCCGAGATTGCGGAGTCATGGCAGCCGGCCGTTCGCCGACTTAGGCGGATAGGGTTGGCTCTCTATCTGCCGGCTAGGCTCACGGAAGCCAGTCAGCCATGGGTGGCCCTTGAAATTCCGCCCCTGCGAGCCCTCGAGGCAGCAGTCAAGGCTGCTGGGTTGCGGTTCAAGCTGATACCTGGGCGGAAGCAGCGTGTGGAACGGGCTGCTCACCGCAACGAATCCTGAACATTCATCAACAACGAGGCTACGGGCCGAATTCAGCAAAACCGCGAAGAGCACTCCGCGCTCGGCCGCTCGCGGGGTGACGCATAAGCAGAATTGGCCAAAATCCGTCGTTATTGAGAAGCCCCGGGGGTGCAAGGGTTCCCCGGGCCGGCACTGCGCCTTAATGTCGCACGCAGAGATTATGCTCCGCCCATGACTATAGATTCAGTAATGGCACTAGCTCTCGCATTGTCCGCCTCTCCATTGGGCGTTGGCGTTCTCAAGGGTGTCATCGTTGCGTGCTTTCTCTGCCACGCCTCATTCGCTGGTTCATTCGGGGAATGATCAGTGCCCCCGTGAGGATACTCATGGGTACCCTAAACTTCATCGTTCGAAGAACCTCATCCAAGTTCCAGGGCTTGCTCTAGGGAGGTGCTCATCCCATCCTGGTCCCGCCCGATCCGTTCCTTCTCCAACGGAATGCACCCTGCAGTTCCAGGGTGATGCAGTTGAGATACCAGAGCGCGATAGTTTTTCGGGCGGGGTATCCGCGAATCTCGGATCCCAGCATCTATATGGGAATTTGCCACGGGGATCGGCCTGGAAAAGTGTCGCGGTGGTGGACCGGCTAAAGGGCGCTGTTGAAATCGTCTTCAGTTGCGGGTATTCCGCTCAAGGTCATCACTGAGATCGCAAATACCTCTATCGCTTATGAGACGGGCAAGGTCACCGGCCTCTCAACCCTCGCAGGTATCCCCGGCGGTCTCGCAATGATCGGCACTGTCCCAGCCGACCTCGCACAGTACATGGGCCACATGCTTCGGATTTCCCAGAAGCTTGCCTACATCTACAGCTGGCCTGATCTGTTCGCCGATAATGGCGAAGAAATCGATGAGGTGACAGAGAGCATGCTGACTCTGTTCGTGGGTGTGATGTTCGGCGTGCAAATCGCCCAGGGCGGAGTGGCAAAAGTCGCGAACATAATCGCCGCCAATGTGGCGAAGAAACTACCGCAGAAGGCACTCACCAAAGGGCTCATCTATCCGATCGTGAAGAAGGTCGCCGGCTATCTCGGTAAAAGCCTGACCAAGCAACTCTTTGCCAACGGAGTTGCGAAGGTCATCCCCGTCGTCGGTGCATTTCTCTCCGGAGGCCTCACCTTGGGTACTTTCCTTCCCATGTCCAAGCGGCTGCAAAAGCACCTCGCCAGCCTGGAGCTGACCAAACCAGGACACCGGACCGAAGCGACCGAGATCATCAACGCCGAAGTCATCGATCTGGAGGTTGTCGGGAACTAGAGGAAGAGCCGAGCCGTCGGAGCTGACCCAGGCCATGAGTCCAGCTGGCGCGGGCAGTGCGATTGGGAGCGACAAGGTTCTCTCTGGGCAGCTGCTTTGGGCGAGACTGGCTCGAGTTGATCAGCGCTTTCGGGCTCGGGCAGCCGAACGTGTCGGCGTTCGTTCACCTGGACCGGTCACCGGAGTCGGACATCGACCTTGAAGCAATGCCGTCGCTTACTGAAAAAGCAAAATATTAGACGCCAAGGATTGCTGGGCGTCGCAGACAGAGCGTTACCCGACATCATCGGGGCGTGCGCCGTTAAACCAGCGGAAGCAAACCGAGCAGAACGTCGAAGGCTCGGGGGCTGCGGTGAGTCTGACCGGAAATCCATAGTCGCTTAGGCGCTGCGGTTCTGCATTATATAGCTTCCTGGTGTCCTTTTCGCAGAAGTACTCGCCGCCCCACTGGTGGATTTCGTGTACGGGATATTTCTGTTGAGTGAGGTGACCCAGTTCTTCGATTATGCGTTCCAAATGCGCCGCATTGGCGTCAGTCCTTTGCTCAATGCTGAAAGTCATCCTTCCGCCGGACTTAATTGATGAGCGCCTCAACTGGATCTGGTCCTGGCCATCAGAAGTGGCCAATGCGGCGCTTTCTGCGATTCCAACAATGACGTCGGGCTCTCCGTCGGTAATCCGCCAACCTGACGTTGCTTGCCTGTAATTACTGCCAGCAAACATGTTGAAGACTTCAAGTCCGGTGATTGGGGACTTACGGTCGGTCATTGCCGCAGGCATCTTCCAGGACTTGAACCGTGGGGAAGCATTGAGGTGGATCACAACTAGGCTAAGCCCGTCAAGATCGAAGACCAGCGACGGTTTTTCGTCGATCACGAAATAGGTCCCAGGTCTCCTTCGCAGCTCCGCTGATTCGCATGCCGACGTTACTGTGGAGAAAGCGGGTGCGGTGGTGCTGTAACGCTTAAGCGTCGTGCTGTGCCAGGCGTTCCGTCTGGCGGTGAGCAGATGGACATCGGATCGGCGAATGTAGGCGGCAGGGGTGTCCAATAGATGTAGGTCCCGGGGGAGCGACACGGGTCTGATCAGCATGTTCTAGCCCTTCGCGAAAAGCAACGTCGAGGCCGGTTCCGCTAGGCCAGCCTCGGGCGGCACCCTGAGATGGGACGAAAGGTTCCCAGCCTCATCGCGGCGACGTGCGCGCAAGACAGCGAGATCACGTCCGAAGAGCTGGAAATCCGTCGGTAGCTTGTTCTGGTCTGTCAAGATCCTCAGTTTGTGCAGCCCATCCGTTAGGGCACCAAGCTGAGAGTTAGAAGCAGCAGGCCTTACCGGAGCCGAACTGCAGGCAGCTTCTGGCATGATTGTTCCCCCGTCTCACTTTCACGTCCCTGGAACTTGAGCCAAGGTCTGTCCTTAATTGTTCCCGACACTTGTTGCGCCTTTAGGGCCTTTGTTGGGCTGGAGTTATTCTTTATAGCCTTGCCTCTGCAAACCGCGGCGCCATTGATTCCATCTGCTCCATGACCAGCTTGATGGCCTCGGGCTGCTTGTCCGGCGGGTATCCGAATCGCACCAGGAGCCGTTTGATCGAGGAGCGGAGCTTGGCCCGGACATCGTCGCGCACGGTCCAATCGGTGCGCACATCCCGCCGCATCACGGACACCAACTCCCGGGCAATATCGGCCAGGACGCCTTCGCCTTGGACTTCGACGGCGGACTCGTTCGAAGCCACAGCGTCGTAGAAGGCCAATTCGTCTGTATTCAACGGAGGGGTGAACTGCGCACCGCGGTTGCCTTCGGTGGCAACTTCCCTTGCGAGCTCCACCAGCTCGGCAATAACCTCCGCCGACGTTAACTGCTGGTTGGTGTATTTCTTCATCAGCTCGGTGATCCGTTCGGAGAAGGCCCGCTGGCGGATGACGTTGTTGCGGGTCGTTTTCGCTGACTCGTCGGCAATAAGCTTGCGGAGTGCCTCGATGGCCAGCTGCGGGTTCCGTGCGTGCTGGGTTTTGGCGATGAACTCCGGAGTCAGGTCATCCAGCGACGGCTTGGGCATGCCGGCGGCCGCATAGATGTCGAGCACTTCGCCGGAGGATGTAGCGCTAGCGATGAGGTTGCCCAGCAGTCGCTGGATCTCTTCTGGAACGGGTTCGCCGCTGGCTTGCCGGTCGGCGGCGTCGTACTTTGCCATCCAGACGCGGATCTCCTCGTACACCTGGATCTCGGGCCGCAGCTCAGCAAGAGTTTCAGAGCCGGAGCATAGTGCCCATGCGCGGGAAAGCTGGCTGGAGAACCGGCGGTATTTCGCGGTATGTGACTCTTCACCGTCGGCTGGCTGGTTGCCCGGCGTGCCAGGGTTGCGGAGGTAGCTCACCGCTCCCGTGACGGCATTCAGAAACGCCTTCGGGCCGCCCTTCGTCAGCACGGCTCTCCAGTCGTGTCCGGCCAGCAGCTCCCTCACGGAGTCCACCAGCGAAACGGTCAGACCGACGGCCTCATCGATGTTCTTGCCCACCGGCTTGTTCGCCTGGTCGGACTGCGTGTACTCGCCCAGCGCCTTGGCGAGGTTCTCCGCCAGCGGAGCGTACGCCACCAGCAGCCCGTCCTCCTTGCCGCGGAACGTCCGGTTCACGCGGGCCAGCGTCTGCATCAGCAGCGCGCCCTTGAGCGGCCGGTCCAAGTACAGGGTATGCAGCGGCGGGGCATCGAAGCCGGTGAGCATCATGTCCTTGACGATCACCAGCTCCAGCTCGTCGTCCACATCCTTGAGCCGCTCCTTCAAAGTCGCATTCAGGGAGTCGCGGCGGACGTGGTCGGAAACCGGCGGCACATCGGACGCGGTACCGGAGTAGACCACTTTGATCTTGCCCTTGGCGAGGTCGTCGGAGTGCCACGCGGGCCGCAGCTCCACGATCGCCGTGTACAGCTTCGCGCAGATTTCCCGCGTGCCTCCCACGATCATCGCCTTGCCCGGCGCCTCGATAAATTTGCCCATCCTTGCGCTGCGGTTCTCCCAGTGCGCCACCAGGTCCGCGGCCAGCGCCGCGATCCGCTGCGGCGCACCGTACACGGCGTTCACGACGGCGACACTCGCCTCGATGCGGGCCCGCTCGGTGTCGTCCAGCCCCAGAGTGGCTTCGTCGGCTGCCTGGTCCAGAATCTCTTCGGTAAGGTCGGAGGCCAGCCCCACCTTGATCAGCCGCGGTTCGAAGTAAACCGGCACCGTGGCGCCGTCCTCCACCGCCCGGGAGAGGTCGTACACGTCAACGTACTCACCAAACACATCCCGGGTGTTGCGGTCATCAAAGGAGATCGGCGTTCCGGTGAACGCGATCAGCGTGGCATTGGGAAGGGCGTCACGCAGGTGCCGGGCGTAGCCGTCCAGGTCGTCATAGTGGGAACGGTGCGCCTCGTCCACCACCACGATGATGTTGCGCCGATCGGACAGCAGCGGGTGGTCGGCGCCGGCGTCCTTCTCGGACTTGCTGCGGCCGAACTTCTGCAGGGTGGTGAAGTAGATGCCGCCGGTGGTGCGGTTGCTCAATTCGTCCCGGAGCTCGGAGCGCTTCCGGATCTGCTTGGGGGACTCTGCCAGTAGCAGGCTGCGATCGAAGCCCTCGAAAAGTTGGCCGTCGAGCTCGTTACGGTCGGTAATGACCACGACGGTGGGGTTCTTCAGTTTCGGATGCCGGGCAACCAGGTTGGCGTACAGCTCCATTTCCATGGACTTGCCCGAACCCTGGGTGTGCCAGACGACGCCGGCCTTGCCGTTGCTCTCTACGGCCTGAACGGTGCTGCCCACCGCCTTGGTCACGGCGAAGTACTGGTGCGGCTTGGCAATGCGCTTGGTCAGTCCCTCCGAGCCTTCATCGAATGCTGTGAAGTTCCGGACCAGCTGCAGGAAGCGCTCCTGATTGAACAAGCCATGGAGCGCCGTCTCCAGCGCTGTGACCGCTTCGCCGCCTTCCATGTGCCCCGGCGCGACGGGCACGCCGTCGTCGTCGACGTTCCAGGGTGAGAAGTGGTTAAGGGGAGTGAACGGAGTGCCGTACTTGGCCTGGATCCCGTCCGAGGCGAGCGTGAACACGCAGAAGCGGAACGCCATGGGGAACTCGCGGAGGTAGGTCTGCAGTTGGGCGTGCGCGGCTGCTACGTCGGCCGTGGCGCTGCCGGCCTTCTTGAGTTCGATGATGCTCACCGGCATGCCGTTGCAGTAGAGCACGACGTCGAAGCGGCGTTTGTAGTCGCCCTGCAACAGGGTGACCTGGTTGACGGCGTGCCAGTCGTTCTGGTCCGGGTCCGAGCTGAGCAGATGGATGGAGGGGTTGGCCTCGTTGCCGTCCGAGTCGATGAAGCTGAGCCGGTAGCCGTCCACGAGGTAGTTGTGGATGCGGTGGTTTTCGGTGATGGCGTCGTTGGATTTGGGCGAGGCGATCTCGGCGAGGGCCTGCTGCAGGTACTGGACCGGAACGGTCGGATTGAACCGCTGCAGCGCGGCGAGGAGCCGGGGCCGGATCAGCAGCTCGTCCCAGGAGCCCCGCTCGCCGGTGCCGGGCGCGATGTCCTGCCCGGACATTGGCCGCCAGCCGAGCGGCTCGGCCAAGAGTCCCAAAGCCACACCTTCCCAATCGGCTTCGGAAAAGGCTACTGCTGGTGCTGCTGTCACGGTGGTTCCCCCTGATGGACCGGATGTCATTCTGAAATGTTTGTGCAGATCCTGCTTCGAGGTTGGAGACGCTGGCTCAGATCAGCTCGTTCGACCTCATACTCCCGCGGCCGCCAGCACTTTTTCAGCATCCTTGACCCGCAGTTTTCCGGATATGAGCTGGGGCAGGAGTACGTCGCGTGTGTTGGCCAATTTCGTGTTTTCCGACAGTGCATTGGCAGCTGCCATATGAAGCGGCTCAGCCAGGGCGACAAACTCCTTCATGACGTGGGGCTCGGCAAGCCGTACTTTGAACTTCTTGAAATTGCCGCGGCTCAGCTCGAGGAATGTGGCGCCGTTTGCCAACGAAATAAATTCATCCACGCGGCTCTGCATTTCGTGGAAGAACCAAAAACGGACGTCCGGGTCGTGAGGCTGCACGACTATGAAGCCTTGGTTGACAGCCATCGGCGCCTGAGGCAGAGCAAACGCCCCTATGGTGGCCCGCGATGTCATGAAAATTGCTCCCGCTGAATACAGTTCGGAGGCGCATGCGTTCAGCCCGGCTTCGGAAATCCGTCGTGAAGTGTCGGTCAGGTATGGTCCCTGGAGCCCGGTTACGTCAGTTGGGGTAGCCCACCTCACGTCGCCGTTCCAGAACTCGGGGACGGCTGTGCTGGGAGTGCCACCGCCGCTCACCTTGGCAAGTTCGCCAAATGTTTGATCGGAAAACGGCACTTCTTGAACCAGACGGTGAAATTCCGTGGTGGCCAGTTTTTCTGCTGTCGTGGCCATGTTGGTGTTGGCGGCGATCTTGTCGTCGAGCGCCCCCAGCACTTCCGCGATCGCCCGTTGCTCGCCAAGAGTGGGCAACGGAATTTCGACACTGAGGATTAACGAAGGGCTGATGTTCGGTTGCGCTGATCCGTATGCCGAGGCGACAAAAAAGTCGATCGTCTCCGGCAATTGGAGGAAGTGGAAAAGGAAATCAGCATCCAACAAAGTGTGGTCGTGGACGCGAAATATTCCAACACGCTGGTTTACGAGTGCCGACTCAGAGAACCTGACCCGTCCGATCTCGCCAACGGAGGCCCCTGACATTGCGATGAGTGGATCGCCTTTGCGGGCCTTGTACGCCCTGGCAGCGTCGGCGACAGACCCGTTAACGTAGGCGCAACCTGCCAAGTCGATCGTGCCAGGGTGGATGTTCGCGATCTTGATTACAGGTACGCCGCTGGTCTTCCAATCGCTGCTTTTGAATGCGTAGCCGGAACGAACTGTCGCGACCTCGGAAAGCGGCACCGACGCGAATCCACTCATAGCACCCTCCCCAACTGCTCCCGCACAACAGCGGCGAGCCGCTCGGACTCCTCAAACTGGTCGAGTAGCTCCTTGGACAGCCGTGCGATCTTCTCCTCGATCGGCTCACCGTCGTCCTCCACGTCGGCTGCTCCGACGTACCGTCCAGGTGTCAGCGCGTAGTCCGATGCCTTGACCTCCGCGAGGCTGGCGGAGTAGCAGAAGCCGGCTTCGTCGTCGTATGTCAGCCCGGCTTCAACAGCTGAGGCAGTTCCGCGCCAAGCGTGGTACGTGTTCGCGATCTTGGCGATGTCTTCGTCGGAGAGGGCGCGTTCGGCGCGGTCTACCATGTAGCCGAGGTTGCGGGCGTCGATGAAGAGCACCTGCCCGGCGCGGTCCACCGATCCGTTTTTCCCGGCGGTCTTGTCCTTGGCGAAGAACCAGGTGCAGACCGGGATGCCGGTGCTGCGGAACAGTTGGGTGGGCAGGGCCACCATGCAGGAGACCAGATCGGCCTCGACCAGCTGGGCGCGGATCTCGCCCTCGCCGCCGGAGTTGGAGGACATGGAGCCGTTGGCCATGACCACGCCGGCGCTGCCGCCGGGAGCCAGCTTGGAGATGATGTGCTGGATCCAGGCGTAGTTGGCGTTGCCGGCCGGGGGCACGCCGTACTTCCAGCGGGGGTCGGACTCGGAGCGGGCCCAGTCCTTGATGTTGAACGGCGGGTTGGCCATGATGAAGTCCGCGCCGTTGGTGCCGCTCAGCTCGGGGTGCTGGTCCCGGGCGAAGGTGTCGCCCCACCGGGAGGCGAGGTTGGCGTTGAGCCCGTGGATTGCGAGGTTCATCTTGGCCATCCGCCAGGTGCGCTCGTTGAGCTCCTGGCCGTAGACGGAGATGTCCGAGCCCTCCATGTTGTGAGCCGCGAGGAACTTCTCGGCCTGGACGAACATGCCGCCGGAGCCGCAGCAAGGGTCGTAGACGCGGCCGCGGTGGGGTTCCAGGACCTCCACGAGGACGCGGACCACGCCGGCGGGGGTGTAGAACTCGCCGCCCCGCTTGCCCTCGGCCTTGGCGAACTTCTCCAGGAAGTACTCGTAGACCTCGCCGAGCAGGTCGCGGGCCTTGCTGGCGCCCTGTCCGGTGAACCGGGCCGAGTTGAACAGGTCCAGCAGCTCGCCGAGACGGCGCTGGTCCACGTTGTCCCGGTTATAGATGCGCGGGAGCGTAGCCGCCAGGCTCTTGTTGTCGACCATGATGAGGTCCATGGCTTCATCGATGAGCTGACCGATCGACTTGGGCCCTACGCCGTCCATCGCCGGCAATCCCTTGGCGTTCTCGGCCAGGAAGGTCCAGCGGGCGCGCTCGGAGACCCAGAACACGCCGCGGCCGGTGTACTCGTCATCGTCATCGATCAGCTGGGCGATCTGCTCCTCGTTGAGCCCGTCTGCCTCCAACTCAGCCTGGATCTGCCCGCGGCGCTCCTCGAAAGCGTCCGAGACGTACTTCAGGAACACCAAGCCCAGGATCACGTCCTTGTACTGGGAGGCATCCATGGAGCCACGCAGTTTGTCCGCGGCCTTCCATAGAGTGTCCTTGAGTTCCTTCATGGTGGACGGGGCGAGGTCCACCTTCAATTTCGGGGGCATTAACGGGTTCCTTCGGTCTGAGGTTCGGCGAGCATACTGCTGGGGTCTGTCAGGGTGAGGCTTCCGCCCGCTACGCCGTCCGTAATCAGGGTAGCGAGTTCTTCGAGCCGCCCTAGGCGTTCGCGGGCTTGTTGCTGCTCGTGTTGCAGCCGGGCGAGGGATTCCGCCAGATTCTTGCGTTGGGCGTCCGGAACGCGGCGCAGCCGCCACTGGCGCCAGGACTTGTCCCCTGCGGGGAACTTGTTGATGTCCGCAGCGATGACGGCGGCGATCAGCCCGCCGGGATCGCCGCCGTCGATCCGCAGCACCCGGGCGGGGAAGACGACGGCGGAGCCACCTCCCACATCCACCAGCGCGGCGGGCCGCGGGCTGGTGCAAAAGACGACGTCGCCTGGCTCTGTGAGCCGGCTCGCGGGGTAGTCGGCGAACTCCAGAAGGCTGATGTTCCTCCTCTGCCTGCCCTGCGGGTCGAGCAGTTCCGCCGGCCCCAGGACGCGAGTCCCGCCGCTGGGCGTCAGGTCCGCATCCTCGAGCCGGTTCCCTTTGATGTATCTGAGGTTGCCGGCGGCGATGAGTTCCTGGACGGAGACGGACCGAGCCTTCGTGTTCGGATCTCGCGGAAGCACCGCCACCTCACCTGATTGTTCGGTTCTGCCGGTCTGCAGCATGCGCACGAGTTCCTCCACTCGAACGGCTGCGTCGGCCCCGGAGAGACTGGGAGCCGACCCGTGGGTTGGCACTGCCACCAGGGACTTCCTGCTGGCCAGCAGGAGACGGGTCTGTACCAGCCGGGCGAAGCGGAAGGAGTGGGCGCGCATCGTGGCGCGGTCACCCATCGACGCGACCATATCGCTGATGAGGTCCTGGCTGACATCTTCTGCGAGGACGCGGGTGCTGACATCAGCCACCATGGTCCACCGCTCGGCAATGGGCACATCAGCGAACGACGGTCCCAGCACCCACAGTGCCTGGGCTTCGCGGGGTTTGGCGCGCAGCAGTCCCTGCGGCAGCCGCACGATGGCACGCACCCGGCCGGTACGCAGAAGCCCGGAGCGGAGCCCGGCGGCGTCAGCGGCCAGCGGCACATCACAGAGAACCCGTGCTGGGGCGATGATGACCGCCCGCTGCTGATCGTCCATCTGCAGGACAAGATGCTCCACCGCCGCGAGAATCTGGGAAGCGTCCATGCCCGGTTGGCCGGGGGACGGATACTGCGCCACGTGTACTACAGGTCCAGGGACGGCGAACTCGCCACTCGGATCGACACGGATCTGCCCGCTGTCGACACCGTGGACGCCCAGGCGGCGACGCACCAGGCGGCCCGCGCCGCCGTCGTCGTCCGCTGTCAGAAAGGTGACGGGAGAACCCTCGCCGGCAGCGTGCGCGACGCCCATCAGGAGGTCGCTGCCGCCGCGTGTGGGGTCGGCAAACACGGAGTTCCTGCCAAGGGTCGCGGCCAGTTCGACGGCCGCAGCGGCCACCAGCGTCACGGCGGATTCGGTGAGGGCCGTATTCGAGTGCTC
Source organism: Arthrobacter sp. YAF34 (assembly GCF_052113245.1). Lineage (NCBI taxonomy): Bacteria > Bacillati > Actinomycetota > Actinomycetes > Micrococcales > Micrococcaceae > Arthrobacter > Arthrobacter sp. YAF34. Next base: position 86,465 of record NZ_JBFRCV010000012.1, on the reverse strand, counting down.
CCGCAGCCCCGCCCGGAACCGCGCAGCAAGCATTTGCTCGAAGGCCGCGGCCGCGTTGTAGGCACTGTCCACCAGCCGGTCCGCGAATGCTGCCGCGGACGCAAGTGACGTGCCCGCGGCTTCCATTTCCGAATACAGGAACGTGTCATCCGGATCGCACTCGTCTGCGACGTCCAGAAGTTCGTCCGGGCTGAGCTGCCCCACCGAGTTGCCGGTCATTGCCTTGAGCGTCAGCAGGGCCGTGAGAGCGTCGAATGTGTTTCCCCGGGCGCCACCGGCAGCCGTGCCGGGCGTTCGGGCGAAGGCGGCGACGTCGTTGGCGGCCTCCGGGTTATTGCCCCGTCCAGTGATGGTCAGCCAGGCGGCGATGTGGTCGGCGTCGAAGAGTTCCCGCCCGTCGTCGAGCGCTGCCGGCTCTGGAAACGGGTGGACAGTCCCGGCGCTGCGTTTGCGCCACATGGAAACGACGGGGCGCTGGACCTGCGCGAGGGCGGCAACGTCCGAGAGGGTCATGCGCAGGGCTTCTGCTTCGTTCATTTGCGCCTCCTTACAACGACGAACCTCAGCATAGTTGTGTGGGGCGTCTTTTCTGATCAGGCGCTGATAACGGGGGTTATCAGCGTCTTTGGCCTCCAAGCCGTTGCGAAGCCATAGCTTCGTTCTGCAGCGACGAAGGAATCCTCCGGAGCTGCGACGGCGGCGGGGAACCACGCATTGGGGGATCGGTATCCCGCCGCCGCTCAGCGGCCATCCCGGAACAGAGGAAGCATCAAGTTGAACACCGAAATCGACACTGGAGAGCCGGCCGGAACGCCTACCGAAGACGTGCCGGAGGAGGCGCAGCCGGCCAGCAAAAAGGCAAAGCCTGGACGGAAGAAGCGGATCTTCGCTGCCGTCACCGTCCTTGCCCTCCTAGTTGGAGCGGCCGCCGTCGGCACCACGTTGACGGACCCGAAGTCCAGCGAAGCCTATGTGGCGCTGGCGGGGGAGAAGGCATCTGTGGAGTCCGAGCGCGACTCGGCCAAGTCCAGCTACGAGTCAATGAAATCGAAGTACGACACGCTGCAGAACGGCATTACGGACCGCGAAGCCAAGGTCACTGCCCGCGAAACAGAGGTCGGAAAGGCCGAAGCCTCTGTGAAGACCGCCGAAGCCGAGGTCAAGAAGCGCGAAGAGGCGGTAACCGGCGCCGAGAAGACGAAGGCGGCCAACACCATCGGCGACGGCACCTGGACCGTCGGCACGGACATCGAGGCAGGCACCTACCGGGCCACAGCCGACGTCGACTCCTCCTGCTACTGGGGCATCTACGCCACCGGCAGCAACGGCAGCAACATCATCGAAAACGACCTCCCCGGCGGCGGACGGCCCACCGTGGCACTGTCCGGCGGCCAGGACTTCAAGTCCACCCAGTGTGGCACCTGGGAAAAGCAGTAACACTCCTACATCCAGCATTCGCTAACCCCAGAAAGGCATCACCCACATGAACCAGCAACGTCTTCAGGCGCCCGTCGCCGCAACCGTCACCACCCAGCCTCGCCCGTTCTTCAAGAAGAAGCGATTCCTGATCCCGGCAGGCGTCCTGGCGCTGGGGATCGCCCTGGGCTCCTGCTCCGCCGGCACCAAGGAGGCCAGCGACGTGAGCCCGGCGGCGGCACCGTCGCCCGCAGTCTCGTCGTCAGTGGCTTCATCCGCAGCCCCGGCTCCCGCAGCTCCCTCACCGGCCAGCGCACCTCCGGCTGCCGCACCCGTCGTCGGGGTTCCGTTCAGCGTCAAGATGAGCGACGGCAACGTCGCCAAGATCACGATCGTTAGCGCCGTCCGGACGGCTAGTGTCAGCACCACTGCGTTCGCCACGCCGGCGAAGAAAGGAAGCTATCTGCTCCTGGATGTCCTCTGGGAAACCGAGTCAGGCAAAACCAGCTCTAATCCGTTCTACTTCTCCGCCAAGGACGTCAACGGGCGCAAGGCCGATCTCGATCTCTTCGCGGACAACCAGCTTGCCTCCGGCGAGGTCCTGCCCGGTGACAAAGCACGGGGCTTCATCGCCTTCGACATCGCTCCCGGCGCATCAACGGTGATGATCTCCAATCCGCTGATGCAGGAAGCCGCACGGATCCAGATCCCGCATTAAACCATATGGGGCCGCTGAAGGTTGCTTGACAAGCCGACAACTAAGCCTTCAGCAGCCCCCGGGACATCTCCAGATTCTGCGCCGAACGTCGTCTTGTGTCCGGTAATGGATTGCCCATCACATCGGAGGCGGAACGAGTTTCTCAAATTTCTCGACAGACATGTACATCAAGTGTTAGACATCTCTCGGGAGGACTCCGGCCGCGCGAACGCAAGGCGCAGCGGTAGCACCCTGGGGGATAAGTTTGGGGGTCAATGACTTACGGGCAACTCGGCGGCGCGCCGTAACAAGCCCAGCACGCTGCTGTTCGCTCCGGCGGTCGGTTAGGATGCCGCCAGACCGGAGACCGGCGTATCTCGATAATTCTTCTCCCCTCTGTGAGATCAGAGGGCCACACAAGTGCGGCCATTTGGGGCCGACATAGCCTGATTGGGGTTCCAGCTATGCATGAAATCAAGTGCCCGCACTGCCAGCGGACGTTCACTATCGATGAGGCCGGCTACGCCGACATTGTCAAGCAGGTTCGCGATGCTGCGTTCGAACAGCAGCTCCACGAACGGCTCGAGTTGGCCGAGCAAGACAAGGCCACGGCTCTCGAACTCGCGGAGACGAAGGCTGCCGGTGAACTTCAAAAGACTGCGGCGGCCAAGGATGCCGAGATCCAGGAGCTGAAGGCGAAGCTCGAGGCCGGTGAGGTCACACAGAAGCTCGCTGTCACCGAGGCCCTCAGCGCCGTCGAAAAGGAGCGCGACACCCTAGCGAACGAGCTCGAACAGACGAAGCAGGAGAAGCAGTCATCACTGGTGCTGGCCGAAGCGAAGCTCGTCAACGAACTCCAGAAGGCCGCCTCGGCTAAGGACTCCGCGATCCAAGACCTCACGGCGAAGCTCGACGCTATCGAGATCGCGCAGAGGCTTGAGATCACCCAGGCTGTCAGTACCGTCGAAAAGGAGCGGGACGAACTCAAGAGCGGTCTCAAACGCGCGGAGCTCGAGAAGCAGCTCGTCGAGAAATCCTTGAAAGACAAGTACGAAACCCAAATCAAGGACCGCGAGGAACAGATTGAGCGGCTGCGAGATCTGAAGGCGAAGCTGTCGACCAAGATGGTCGGTGAGACCCTTGAACAGCACTGCGAGATCGAGTTCAACCGCATCCGTGCCACAGCCTTCCCGCGCGCCTACTTCGAGAAAGACAACGATTCCCGGACTGGTAGCAAGGGCGACTACATATTCCGCGACTCCGACGACGCTGGTACTGAGATTGTCTCGGTCATGTTCGAGATGAAGAACGAGAGCGACGGCACGGCGACAAAGCACAAGAACGAAGACTTCCTGAAGGAGCTGGACAAAGACCGCATCGAGAAGGGGTGCGAGTATGCCGTGCTGGTCTCTCTACTCGAGCCCGACAGCGAGCTCTACAACACTGGGATCGTTGACGTCTCTCACCGCTATCCGAAAATGTACGTCATCCGGCCGCAGTTCTTCATCCAGTTGATCGCGCTGCTGCGGAACGCCGCGATGAACTCCCTCAAGTACAAGACCGAGCTGGCGCTGGTTAAGGCGCAGAACATCGATATCACGAACTTCGAGCAGCACATCGATGAGTTCAAGGACGCGTTCGGCCGCAACTGGCGACTCGCTTCCGAGGGATTCGAGGAGGCGGTCAAGCGCATCGACGAAGCGATCAAAGACTTGGAAAAGACGAAGGCGGCGCTGCACAAGTCGGCCAACAACCTGCGGCTTGCGAACGCCAAGGCCGAAGACCTCACTATTAGGAAGCTCACACGAGGCAACGCGACAATGGCCGCCAGGTTTGTCGAACTGGAGCAGGCTAAGACGGCCGAGTGGGAAGTCAACTGATGACGCGTTTTCCGGGTGCGAGCAGCAACGTGGCTACGGTGGGCTACGACGGGCTGGCCAGAATCAGGGCAGGGACCCCGGAAGAGTTCTCCCGCCGCGGTCTCTGGGTCCATGCCCGGGACCTGGAAACCCTGTAAGCGTCCCAAGGGCCCTATTAGGCAAAGCGGGGGTGGTCTAGGCTGGGCGGCAGGACTGGCACCGAAGATGTCGAGGCGGTGGTGTCTCGTACTGCCGGCCCGGACGGGCAGACGGTCTTGTCACGGCTGCTGTCCCTGATGGTGCCTGAGGCCGCGTTGCTCTGGCTGGAAGGATCGAATCCCTTCTTCGGCGGAGCACGCCCTATTTACGTGCTCGCCATCAACGGCCCTGGTCCGGTTCTTGGGGCCCTGGCCGTTTTGAACAGGGGGGACTCGCCTAGAGCCATCGGGCGGCACGCCCGGAGTGTAAACCGAGACGAATGCCGGTGTCCAACCGTGGCGCCGCGAGGCCCCAGCATCTACCGTATGGCGCCGAGGGGCCGATCGGCGGCGAAAACCAACCGACCCCTCGGATAGGTGCTTCAAACCGTCAGCGGCCCCGGCCTCAGAACATCAATTTCCGAGGGATATCCCACAAACGGGACACTTTCTGAAGCTGTTAGGGGTGGTGATCTTGGTTCCGCAACCGCGGCAGACGTAGGCCGCTAACCGTCCAACCCGCATCTTATGTATCATCTGTCCTCCTGGACCTGGTAGTTAAATTTTGCTGTCGCTATCAGTTCGGTCGTAGCCGATCGCTAGTGCGCTAGGGCAGCTGCGGCGCGGACCGCTGGGAGAGAACCCGTCTCAGAGAGATTCCGCCATTCCCGCCAGCAGCGCGGATCCCACACGGTTGGTCACTTGGTTTTCGGACACTTTGGGATCTGCGAGCACCGATGGTTGGAGTAGTTGTTCTTTTTCGCCTCTGCGCACCAGGCGCAGTTACAGTTGCACATCACTGTCACCTCCTTTCCTCGTCGAAGGCTTCCAAGCCAACTTCTTCCTAGGCCAGGTGCCGGGATTCAGGTGGCACGTGGCCACGCAACCGCTGAATCCGCTGATTCGTGCAAAATGAAGGATCATTTAGTTAAACCATTGATTGCCCGCTCATACGTGCCATAAGCCAACGCTGCCGCACGATAAGTGTTTGTTAGCGCGTGCATGTTCGAGAACTCCACGTAGAACGCACCTCGAATAAACAGGCCTCCATCGCCTACAAACGAGAGACCTAAGACCGCGTATGGCGAAATTGCAGTCAAGGCTTCGACAATATGGTCAGAGTCGATACGAATCAAGACTTGAAAATAGATCTCATTGATCCCATTGTCTGCGATCATTTGAACCGGTGTAGCCCCTTCAACAGAAACAGAGGCCTTCCACATTGCCTTCGCGCCGTCGATTCGTTCCAGCGATACAACGTCCACGTCATTCTGCATGATGAATTCGATGTCACCTTGGCTTAGCCCTGCCGGGTACTCGCTTAGTTCAGTCTTCACTGAGATGTCCTTTTCTTAGCGGAAGTCGAACATGTTCCCCTGGTAGCACTCATCCGTCGGCTATCGATGGCCGACAGAGTACAAACGCCATTCGCACCAAGCCTGGGAACGACAGCGATGAATGGCGATCTTCGCGCAGCGATTAATAGCGTTCAGGAGTCGTATCCGGCAATCCAGTCGGGAAGGATTCTGCACGCTCTTGGGGGGCGACCGGTCATCAGTTGTTGTGTCGGCAGTGCGGGCAGCATACGCTCACTCGGTTCCAAGTTGGCTTGGCCCAAAACGCCTTGCCGCACCCTGAGCACTTATGGACCGCGGTGTAGTCTCCGGTTCGCGATGCTGAACCTGTTTCTGCCATGATTTCTCCTTCGTGTGATATTTGTTTGTACTTTCGGATTTGACCGGAACGGCACCATCCGGAGGCCGCACACGCCTTTCGACGTCGAGCGTCCGGACCGTTCCCGGGTGGCTCTTACAATTTCCAAGCCAGATGGGCCCAAGTTAGTGTGGGTTGTTCATCAGCGTTGATCTCGGTGATGGTCACTGGCAGTTGTTCCCCGGCAGCCCAGGCATGGATGGGTTCGTAGCGGGGTATCGGCAGGTTGCCAGGGTCGTCGATGGTCAATATCGGTGCAGGAAACCGGCGTGTGAGTGATCGGATGAATCCCGCGCGGTGGTAGGACGCCATCGCGTCAAACCAAGCGACCCAGGATGCCAGGATGCCGGCAGCAGTCGAGTGCAGGTGTTCGCGATGTTCGCTCAGTTCTGCGATCTGCGCTTTGATCTGGTCAAGCTCATGTTGGGCCGCAGCGCGCCGAGCTAATGACTCCCGCGCCGCGGCTTGGCGGAGACGCGCGGCGTCCTGCTCGGCTGCGGTCATGGATGCGACGGGATCGCCGGCAGCTGTTACCGGCTTTTCCGAGAGACCGGCAGACAGCAGCCGGATCTGTGTCTCCGATCGTGCGATCGTGCGATCTACAGATTCCACGGTCTTGACCAGCGCGGTGTGGATATGCGCTTCCACGCGGGAGACTTCGGCTGCCATGGACCTGGTTGCAGGGTGGTGGCCGTTCGCGGCGGGGGCGGTAGTCGAAGCACTGCGGCGGCCCGTCCATCGCGCGTTGACTCTTTTCCAGAGTCCAATCCGGGGAGCCATGGGCGGAGCGTCTGGCAGTAAGTGGGTGGAGGCCGAGGTGAGTGCTTTCATCGTTAGGTACCTTCGCTTTGGAGGTAGTAGACCCAGGAGAGGTTGCAGCTCGTGCAGATCTTGCCCAGCCTGCATTTGATGCAGCGGCTAGTCAGCCAGTTCCCTTCACACGTTGAGCACTCGATCAGGGCTCCATAACAGGCTGGGCACAAGCTGCGGACCTGGGGCTCGGGGGTGGGCTGGCGTCGCATGAACCAGCGGGTGATGAAGGTCAGCATCACAAGTCTCCGGCGTGGGTTGCCTCGGGGGCTGGCTGGTGGCGGTGTTCGTTGAGATAGACCAGATACTCGTTCACTTTCGTGTACGCAGTCTCCGTATAGCGAAGCAGGAAGGCTTCGGCCGCTTCCTGGATGTGGGCAGTCATTGTGGGATCGCTGAATCCTCGTTCGAGTCCTTTGAGGTAGCAGACAAAGCCTTCGCCGATCATTTCGGGAAGCGACTGGAGGTACAGCCGGGTGCGCTCGTTCAGCGCCGACTCGTTGAGCTTTGCGTCCTCTTGGGCGGTCTGGCCGTGTGCTTCCTCGGCCTTCAAGGTAATGACCTGATCTTGAAGCTGGGTCCTACGTGTGCGCAGGTACTTGAGATGACCAACTATCTGACCCCGTGCCCTCATGCGTTGGCGATCACCGCTGTGGCTCTCGCTGCGGAATGCGGTCTTGGACGGGTGGTCCGCGGTATCTCCCGTAGCGGCACTCTTAGAGTCCGGCGAACCTGAGACGCCGCCGTTAGCACTGTTCTCGCGATCACTGGAGTGATGGGTCTCAAGCAGGGCTATGGAGGCGGTCAAGGCCAGCGGTAATGCAACCCATAGCAGGTAGAAGAGCAGGTCGCCGTACCAGGGGACCGTGACGATAAGTTTTGGATCGGTGGCTGCTTTTTCCAGCAAGACGACGACCTCAGGCCGCATGTATACGTATCGCAACCACCCTAATGCGAGCATCGTGATGACGTACAGAAACAGCGCGATCCAGCTCAGTACCTTTCTCGAGCGGGAACCGGCCGGTCCCCGGAGGAGAGTGGGGATGGCGAGCCAACCGGTCCCTACAGCCAGCGCCGAAAGTGACACTGCAACAAGCACCCCTGTGTTTTCCGAATCACCCAGCTGCAGGGCGATCCCGTAAATGAGGCCGATCTCGCCTGCTACCAGCGCGATCCAGAGAAAAGTCTTCTTCCAGGAATGCTCACGAAACGATGTCCAGCCATCGACTGCCATCTGCGACCACAGCGAAGGCAGACGCTCTGTGGGCCTGCCGGCATTCCAATCATCGAGACCGGGCTCGGACAGGATGTCCGCAAGAGGTTCATACGAGGGATGTGTAGGATCCATCAGTCGAGAACGCGCTGTCTCGATCTGCTGCTCTACTTCTTGAAGGTCCGCCTCGGACTGGATCCTTTGCTCTTGGACCCTGACGAGGGCAGCCCGGGTCCGGGCGATGATGTCCCGGGCCAGGTACAGATCATCGTGCCGCTTATCCATGGCCTTGCTGAGGGCAAAACCGAGCCAGTTTGAGCAACGGCGCTCAAAAGTCATCGGTGCCACTGAGGCAAAGGATATCTTGTCGTAAATGTGCCCGGCCGCATCCGTGAGGCCTTCCTGCAAGCACGCTTCCGTGAAATTAGCGTGGTTGGGACGGTCAGGGATGTCGGGGCCCTTAACAGCATTGGCTGTGGCCAGATAGCCGCCGAAGTCTGTGGGCTGGGAAGTACTCATTGTGCGATCCCTCTCCAGTGGCGAGTGAATGATTCATTAGTCAAGCCGTTGAAGCAGCCTGAGGAGGCTTTCTGAGGATGTCTCGGCCGGATCATGGCGTTATGGACAGGCGAATTGAATTAGCCCTGTACGGGTACAGGGGCCAGTTCTTTGGAGGTGATGAGGACCAGTCGATTCTTGGCCTGGGAGGCTTCCAGGCCAGCGCCTGTTCCCGTCTCGGGGCTCCGGCCAGGGCAAGCCGGACCGAATCCTTGCACCTTGAGCGTGGTCGAAATTCCCGCCTTTGCGAGGGCGTCCGCCACCGTGTGCGCGCGCCGTTTTGATAGGTCTTGCATCCTGGACGCAGAACCGCCGGAAGGGTTGGCCGTGCACCCCGTAACCCAGAGCGTCTCCCCTGAGCTGTCTTTCAAAATAGAGGCAATCTGCTGCAAGGACTTCTTTGCTGATTCAGCATCGGCAAAGTCAGCAGACTCCGGCCGGAAGGAAATCTGAGACTCGGGAATCGTTAGGGAGACCGGTTTGGCTTGGACATTGTCGAATTTCACCGGAGTCACTTTGGGCAGGTTGCCAGTTGGAGGGCTTGCAAGTACAGCGTCATCATGAAAAGTGACCTTTCCCCCACCGGCTTCGACAACGGCAGTCCACAACTCCTTGAGCTTGGTTCTCGCCCAGACGGGGAGGTCGCTTTGGGGTGCGGCCACCTGGCCAAGCGCCCACCATTGGACCACCACCCCATTGAGAGAGGGGATGTTGCCGGCAGTGCGAAGCGATTTCACGATCGTGGAGACGTCCGTACCGGTCCCCAGAAGTCCGTTCTGCATCGCAAGCGGACCCGCTGTGGAGACCCCACTGTCATAGACATACAGGGTCTTGTCCGCGGCCGTTGCGCTTGCTCGCCCTCCCGCATCGAGCGCCCCCAATAGGTCAGACTCGCTGGAAGACGCCCGGACATCACCTAGCGTATTGCTGAGGCGAACGATGTTATTTTCCGGTGATTGCTGGCGCTTATCACCGTTCCTGGTATCCAGTTCAAGTCGCTCAGTTGCCTGGGCCTGGGGGTCCCCGTCCGCCGGGATGATCGAGACCGTCATGTCACGATCAAAACGGTCAATTAGCTGCTGACGCATCGAAGAGATGATGATCTCCGGGACGCGCCCGGATCCGTCGATGACAGAAGGGACCCCCTGACGGCTACCGGCAATGAGCACCATTTCCCCCGGAGGCGGGGCTGTCTGGCTGCTACAGCCAGTGACGATCGCCCCACCTAGCGCCAGGAGGGACATCGCGATTATCTGGCGCGACGTAGGCTTTCTAGTGCCGATCCTCATGGATCATTCCCCCAATTTAAAATTCAGCAGCGTCGCCGAGCCGAGCGTTTATTCGGCTTATGTCAAACGAAGTCTGCAGAGCTAAAGATTCGCCTACCTTAGGTTCAACCTGTAGGTTCTCGTCAAGACCCGACCCGCGCGGGAAATCTTGAGTCATCACCGCGCTGGTCCCAATACTCGCCTCGTTCCACGCAACAAACTGAGTCGAAAATTTGGGCCAGCTACCCTTCGAGACTCCTTCTTCCGCACCCAAAAACTCCGGGGTTGCAAGGCGCGGGCCGCGATTTGCTCCACACGCCAGCGATACAGAACCTCCTGACGACATCTCCGAAATCTCGCTCAAGCCATGCGGGCGGAAAGAGCGGCCTCCAGAAAATACGGGTAGTTATGTGCAAAAAAACACGTAGCGCCATAAGTAGCGAAATGGATCAGTCTTGAATGGAATTCATGACCAACCGCACTCAACATAGTGTCTCCGAATAGGTTCTAATTTATGCGTGAAGCCTTGGGTTGGTGCGGCCTCTGCCAAATCTGAATGAAGCACATCCAGGTACTTGGATGTCGTCATGCACAGCACACGTCATCGTGACTAGTCCCGATGTCGGGAACGGCTGGGATGCACGGCGACGAGACGGTGAGGCGTGGGGTACCGACAGCGGCGATGCTGTAGCAGGCGACGTGAAGTTCGCCAAAGCGGCCAGACCGAGCCTCAGTGGACGCGAGGTACACCGCCTTTTTCAAGCGCGCCCTGATGGGTTGAGGTCGCGTATCGATCCACGCTAGCGGTGGGAGGGACCAGAGTATGGCGTCGCCCGTGGGATCCGCTGACGAGGACTGCCGACTGATGGAGTGGTGGATGATCGGGCGCCGGAATCCCTGACACTCAGGCGCCCTCGGCGTGTCAACCCATCTCCGGGGATAGCCGCGGGTCTGTCCGTCCACATGAGGTCCATGTCTGGTCCTTCCCGACCAGCTTCCGCCAAGCGGTCCAAGCCCCATCGCCGTCCAGTAACAGTCCACACAGCGACGTTGTTTAGCCCCCGGAAGACAGGAGGTGTGAGCCCAACTCCGTCGGTGCTTCAGCGTTTCCACTTACGAATGGAGTCGATGACCATACCGTTGGTGATCGAGCTCGCTCGCTCCTCGTAGTAATCGGCCAGTTGGCCGGCGAGGAAATCGACGGGAAGCACATCGCTTCCCCGCTGGCTCAGGACCCATGTCGCCGCGGCCGGGATGCCCTGAGTCGAACACAAAGTGCCGACAGTCTGTTCCACACCGGATTTTGCCCCGAAGCGCAGCCCGTTTGTGGCCCAGACTTGGACCGTGATTTCGTCCCCAGCGGTAAGCCAGTTGAGCAGGTAGAGCGGACCTGCCGATGGCTTCAGAGGCAGGCCCCGGCGCAGTCCTGACGGGTAGCCTCCGTGAGGGTGTCGGACACGCCGGTATTCGACTGCTGCCTCTGTTGCAGCGGGTTCCGGGTAGGCGGCCAGCAAGACTTCGACCGGGTCCGGCAGAGTCTGGGCGACGTCCGGATCGACTGCGACCTGGCCTGGATCTGCGAAGGCTGTACCGCTGTTGTCCTTTGAAAAGAATCCCATCGCTGTTCCCCTTTGGCTCAACGTGAACGCATTGGACCGCACACTACAGCAGTCTCAACTTATTGGGGAGTCCAATTAGCGGGCGGCGTCGTGGCCGATCGGCATGGACCGCCCTCGCCATCGACCGAGACCTAAACACCCTCGGGCCCAATCCGGTCACCGCTGTGGAGGGCGGCCCCGGGCCCTTCCGAGCTGCCATCCCGGCACTGCGTCGTCCAAGAGCTTGATCTTCAGCAGGTCCAGCTCGCCGCGACGGCGTTTGTACCGCTGCGTGTGGATCCATACGCCGAGGGTGTGTTCACGATCCGAGTCGGTTTTCCGGTGGCGGGGCCAGTCGTTGCCTTCCTGCCGGAGGTCCACAAGCTGGGACAGGCGATCACCAACGCTCCGCCCGAGATCCGGGACTTTCCAGAAGAACAGACCCGACGTGCTTGGTCGTCCGGGACAACTAAGGAAATTCTCGCCAACCGTCGTAATGCCGCTGCTGATGCCGCACGTATCATAGGGCCGGCCGCGGTCCTCTCAGATTTTTCCCAGCTGCCGATACCCCGCGCCGAGAAGCTTGTGGCACAAGCCAACTCGGCCGGGAGACCACCCGCTATTCTGCAGCTCTACCGCCCCGCCAGCCAACCCCGGCGCCTGTTCTGGTCCGTAACCGTGCCCCAGGAAAAGACCGCCTGCGGGGAGGCTACCTTTCCCTATGCTCGGTTGCCGTCCATCACGGAAAGCGGCTTCTGGACCATGCTTGAGCCCTTAGGCGAGAGCCTCATTCCAGCCCCGTTGCGCGCATACCTTGCTGGTTGCCGCAGCACGTGGCCAGTTCGGTTGACCATCGTTCCCACCGGCCTGCTGGGCATTCCTTTTGATAACCTCACTGTTGATACCGACCTGATGTCCGGTGACCATCGGAAGCTTGTCGAATGCGCGGACGTGGTTCTCACAGGATCATTGGCGATGACCGACGCTCTATCGGCGAAACCGACCATGCAAGAAGCGAATCGTTGGCTGAAGGTATACGACCACGCAAACTTGCAGCACACTCACATAGAGAGTGATGCAATGGAGGCTAGCCATGCCCCTGTGGAGGACGTCACAGGAGCTCACAGCGTTAGCATGGCTTTGGGGCCAGAAGATCACAGCTATGGAGTCTTCGCGCTCGGGGTCCACGGAACCGGCGACCCCGCAGGATGGGGACAAACTAAGATCTTTCCCGATGGAACTAGGGTCACGGCAGCCGAATCTTTGCAGTGGACGGCCCCCAGAACCGCGGTACTTTCGTCGTGCCACTCCTCCTTGGAAACCACCGACGGAACCGAGTTGTCCGGATTTCCTGCGGCACTTCTTCTCCGAGGAGCAACCACGGTCATCGGCTCTCTCGACCGGATCGACGACGCTTCGACAGCCGAAATAATGGCTCAGTTTTGGCGCCTGGTCGGAATGGGAAATTCACCGGTTCACGCCCTGGCCCAGGCCAAACGACAATGGCTTGCCGAGCAAGCGGATAGATGGGGACAACCGAGGCTCTGGGCACCCCTCATCGCATACGGCACCGACTGAATGACCATCACGAACTGGACTTACGGATCCCGGGCGAGAACGGCGACCCCTGATACGAATAGGGCGCACACAACCAGAGTCATTCCAGCTACGCGGGGAGTTTGCTGTACTTTTCATGGCAGGCAGGGCATGTCGGCATCGACGTACCGTCTTTCGTTGGAACGAACCACTGCCCGCACAATCCCCGCAGCTCTTCGCCATATACGTAGGCATCCACAAGAGCACTCTGAGGCAAATAGTGAGAAAACCCGGTCCCAGGTTCCCCACGATCCCCGGGGACACGAACCTGTTCGTAATCGAGCGGAGAGTCCTCGAGGGCGACTGCAGCAATGATTTGCATGAGTCGTGCTTCGGTGATCATGACCGCATATCGCGTATCGAGACCGTTGTCATAGACCGCGTCCCAGTTTTCGAGTACGGGATCGATGATCCTCATGAGGAGTTTCAGAGTCTTAGACCTGAGAGGGGCATCATGCCACTCATTTGTGACAAGCATGAGCAGGAGTTCGGCGGGCGTCTCCTCTGGCTCATCCCGCTCGTCTTCGGGCATGATACGGCTGACATCGATCCCAAGAACAAACTTCGCCCCAGGGTGACCAGGGTGAACAGGCAGAGCTAACTCGATGCGATGCCCGCTTTCAGCGGCTCCTGCGATTGCACGAATTATCGAGGAAGCGCAGCTAGCATCCCAGCGCCTTTGAATCGACTCGCCTTGTTCGAGGCTCAACAGTTTGAAGTCGAGTTCGGTGGGGTAAAGACAAAGAAGTTGCTGGGGGACAAGAGATTGGACCCGTGTGTAAACGTCGTCGTCGTCCCCTTCCCTTTCGAGCCCCGCGAACAGGAGCCACCACTGCCCCGGACTTTCAGCTTGGGTCGTTAGTCCTCGCCACTGCTCGTGGCGGAGTTCGCGCCACGGGGACGGCATCGAAGAGTGGACCGAATACTTGTAGATCTTCAGGTTTCGGCCTGATTCCTCGGAACTGTCGAGACTTTTCCCGGCTTGGACGATCGGATGCAACAAGTCGGCCAGCGGGCCCGCATCTTTGAACCGTCGCCCTGAAACTGCCCTGAACTGACGGGGATCACTCCAAGCGTCGGGCCGACCTAAACATTTTTCTAACGCGTGCAGTGTGGGTCTGCTTCCGCGCGTAGTATCCCCTGGCATGGCCAAAGTTTAGCGTCGTGACCAGGGATCCGGAACCGTATGAGTTACGCGGCTTTTTCAGCCCTCGCAGTTCAGTATCCGAGAGACTCTGCTGTGGCGGCGTCGACGCCAGCTATGTCGCGGACTAGCTGCTGTTCGGATTTTTCGGCGCGCGAAATGTCGATGGCGAGCTGACGGGAAGCACGCTCACGATTTTCGACGAATGCTTCAAGATCACGCATCTTGATCTTCCGATGAGAGCCTACTCGGGGTTGCTCCTCGATGACTCCGTCATCGAGGAGCTTGCAAAGGAAAGGTCGGCTGATTCCAAGGATCCGGCTGGCTTCTTGGGGCGAGACAGTCTGATCCGGTGCGGGGCGCACACTCAAGCTATTGCCGGACTCTAAGGCATCGAGAGTTTGGATCATCTTGGAAGCCAGCGTGTTGTCAGGAAGTTTGCCCAGAAGGTCTCGGATTGCGGCCGCATCTGCTGCGAGGCTCGAAGGAATATCGATGGTCTTCATGGAAACCCTACTCAGGTTGGATCAACTGCAATAACTGCTCTTACTGAAATAACTGTATCGCCCTTATGTGCGTGACGCAAACACCGCTACTTCGCAAACGATGAGGCAGCGAACGGGCCCCGAGAGTAGAGGCTACGCAGAGGCATGGTTGGGCCCGCTGGCTTGCCCGGCTAGATCGGGAAGAACCGGTCCCAAATCGTCTGTGGTGCCCCCAGGCTCTTCAAATCCTGCCTCAAGTCAGGATCGGAAAGTGGGATCCTAAGAATTTCGGCTTTCGTCAGGGATAGCGTGGGATCCAGCGGCGGTGCTGTCATGCTTCCAGCGTAGTCCTCGCTTGTGGCCGCCCAGCCGTCCGGGAAGTGCCGAAACTATAAAGGACATAAAAGCTAAAAGGGGACAAAAAGCTGCTGGCATCGGTGACCGGTGCCTTGCGGCGCTGTGGTGATCCTTTCCGTGCGGTCCTCTCCCAGTAGTGGCTATCGTTGGGGCATGGCCATGGAGGATGAGCACCGCCTCAGTTCACGGAGAGCGGCTGAGATTATGCGGCGGGAGCTGGCCCGCGGTGACTTGGATTTCGCGTTCCGGGTCATGACCAGGGCCGTTGCGGACTTCCGCGACACGTCCCCGGAGAACCGTGAGGATTTCCTGCTGCCCCCGGAGTCCACCGGATCGACCCGGTGGGACACCCTGCTTGCCGCGGTCATTGGGCGCGAATGCGACCGCCTCGGTATGACCCGGCCTCCCTGGACGACGCCGGAACCTCTGGCGGAGGAATGGGTAGTCACGACCCTGCCGGCACCGTCTGAGCGATGGCTGGCCAGAATCAGGGCAGGGACACCGGAAGAGTTCTCCCGGCTGGGCCTTTGGGTCCATGTCCGTGACCTGGAAACCCTGTAGCCAGCCCGCCGGGCCGTACCGCATGGACCGGGACGAGGTTAGGGTGGGGGCATGACTGGAACGGAAGACGTCAATGCAATGGTGACCCGTGCTGCCGGCCCGGACGGCCGGGCGGTTGTGCCGCGGCTGCTGTCCCTGATGGTGCCCGAGGCCGCTCTCCTCTGGCTGGAAGGATCTGAGCCGTTCTTCGGTGGGGCACGCCCTATTGACGTGCTCGCCATCGACGGCCCTGGCCCGGTGCTTGAGGCCCTGGACGCCGTCGAACAGGGAGGCTTCGCCTGACCGCCGACAAGCCACGCGAGTGCGCGATCCGAGACGACGGCCGGCGCCCCCTTGGCGCCGCGACACGCAGCATCTAGCATGTGGCACAGAGGGTTCGACTGGGAGCTAACCAATCCACCCCTCGGATGTGGGAGCATCACCAACGCCAGCAGCGCTCATCCACTTGAGCACTACGGGCATCAGGGCCGAGATAAGCACCGCAGCGGTTGAGACCCAGCGGCGGGCTTACTCGGCCCTTCCACCGCAGCCGTTGAACGCCCGCCGCGTTCGTCGTGATGTCAGCCTCCAGGGATGGATTTCTCGGCGCCGCGTCCAGTCGGCGCTGGTGATAGCCAGGACGGATATAGTTCTGCTGCTCGGCCAGTGCATTCCTGCTCCCACCAGCTCAAATCCGTTGGATTTGGGCGGTTCTGCGTGCTCACCACCATGGCCCAAGGTCCCTGCCAGTGCGGGTCGGGTGTGGCAGGCAGGCCTTGGCCGGAGTTCCACGCTTCTGGGATGTGACGAGGCGTATGCCCTGACGTGGCTGCGATGACAGTACACGGTTGACAAATTCTGTCAACCGTGTACTGTTCGTAGTCATAAGTTTTGGTTTTTTTGTCAAAACTCTCTTGTGTGCGGGATGCTCGCGGCGGATGATGGAACTTGAAGCTGGCCGTGAGTTTGAACCGGTGCCAAGTTGACGAGTGGTGATCCCGGTGGAGACGTGTACTTGTTGGGCTCGATGGGTGATTGCATCGTCACGCCTGAGTCGCACATATCAAGTCAAGTCGAATCTTGCGGTTTCTTCCCTGGTCGTTGCGACCGTGGTGCAACTACTCTCTCGAAGACTGGTCGCTCTGATGGCGAGGAATCGGAAAGTTGCCAGAGCCAGGCTCGGCAACTGCGTGCAAAATAGGCGACTCGGCGCATTGGTTTCTCTTGGCCGGGCAGGGCTTCTCTTATCTGGAAAGCCTGCGAAGTGCTGTCGAGTTAGCCGGACGGCTCCAGATCGACGTTCGGCCCGTCAGGGCTGGTGTTCCACCGGCAGGTCGTCCGTCGCGGGCCAGAGCTTTTCGACTCCGGATTCATTGAGTGAGCAGAACTTCGAAAACTTGCCAACAGTTGAAATCTTGAGCGACCGAACCAACCGGAGCTTTCAGGTTTCGCATCCCGCCGGCACGGACCGACGATCACCGAAAGCGAAAGCCGCGACCGGGGCGGCGATGCGCGGTAGGCGACGGAGCACGGACGAGTTTGGCACGCGGCGAGTCATGCCGCCTGTGGCAAGGAATTCAATCGATCCGTTCATGGGCAGATCCGTTCCGGGGAAAGTTGGAAACATCTTCTTGGCGAGGAACTCTCCTGAACGCCTCGCCTATCCTGTCGGGTGCCTTAGGCATGAATGCGAAGTCGAGCTTGCCACGTCTCCATTCTCTGTCAGAGTCATGGGGCCCAACAGGAAACCCGGATTTGGCAGGCTGACCATAGTGATCAACAGGGCATCGGGGTTCATCCAGGCGGCAAGCGTGCAGCAAAGGGGAAGGAATCCAGATATTGGTTACTTGGTCCACCAGGCTCCTACCCACTCGTTAGTGTGCCCGGCGGGAGGGTGGCCAACCTCCGGCACGGCGGTCCTGATCGTCAGGATCCGGACGGACGACAGGATGTACCGCTCTCTGGGGCACCGGACAGCATGCCGCCGATACGGAATTATCCTCACCAAGACGATAAATTCGTCACCTGTCGACAGTTCAGTAGCGGAGCGGGCGTTTAGCGCAATCTTTGAATATTTCGTCAAGAATCTACCCGGCCAGGGTGGTTGCGGTGCTGACGACGACATTGTTAGGGAAGATCTGTTGAGCAGCCGAGACGTTGAGATTCTGTTTCAGCGGTGGGTGGCTGCGTATGGGGCGGAGCGGATGGAATTAGAAGACCGAGAAACCCGACATGATTCCCGTCGGCCGGTTGAATGGTGGTGACCGTGGCAGCCCTGAGAGATGACCCGTTTCGTGACGTTGTGAACTACAACTCTGATCCGTTGTTGCTGACACTCGGACCAAGGGGAGGCGGATTGTGGGGGTTCCTGGACGGTCCTATCGGCGACCTGAGTCGTGT
Source organism: Arthrobacter sp. YAF34 (assembly GCF_052113245.1). Lineage (NCBI taxonomy): Bacteria > Bacillati > Actinomycetota > Actinomycetes > Micrococcales > Micrococcaceae > Arthrobacter > Arthrobacter sp. YAF34. Next base: position 68,614 of record NZ_JBFRCV010000012.1, on the reverse strand, counting down.
CGGACTCGGCCCGTGTCGACGTAGCTGCGCTCACCCGTGCGGCCGCAACCATGCACGGGAATACCCGTTAGGTGTGGGGCCTCGAATGGTGATGTTCGAGCCGCCAACCGAGCTTGTCTGCGTCATGGAATGTTGGACGCGTTCGTCCAAAGTGATGGCGACAACCGGGTTGGCCCCTTATCTGCCTCGCGGCGCCATTGTGCCCCGGGGATATTTCCCAATATCAACTCGACGTGGTTGTGGCGGTCAGTCCCGACCCGGAAAGAAGCGGAGGACCGAGAGACCATGGCGGTACGCTCGCAGATTCTCCCGAATGTAAGTGGTGAGCATGGCAGCTTTGAAAGAGAATCCATTCCGTGACGTGGGGAATTCAAGTCCTTATCCGCTGTTGCTGACGCTCGGACCCGACGGGAGGCGACTCTGGTGGTTTCTGGATGGTCCCATCCGTGACCTCGACCCGGGCGGGTTCAGCCCGTGCCGCCGCAGCAACGGGTACCAGTTCCGGCGCAACTATGCGGGCAGTTATCCCTTTGGCGACGACCATCGGATGATCATGTTCGAGTCGTTGACCGAGCTCGTGTGCCTCATGGAGTTGGACCACGAGGGCGACGTGGACGGGATTGCTGCGCAGCCGTTCGGCATCGTGTTCTCCGGCGGTACCCTCCACTATCCTGACTTTGCCGTGAGGCTGCGCGATGGGAGCACCGTGATCGTCGACGTCAAGCCCGAAGAGTTTGCCACGAAGGACGTGTTCGCGCATGCCGCGGTCTTGACGGAGGAGGCATGTAATACCCAGCGGTGGGGATACCGCGTAATGCACGGCTTCCGAGGGTGGCAAGCGGCGAACCTGGAGTGGATATGCGCGTTCCGGTACAAAGAGTATGTCCCTGACCGGGCGCTGGCCCGGGACGTTCTTGCCTTCCTGGCTGTGCCGCGCACGATGGAGGAAGCCGCGCACGTGCTGGATCAGCGCACAGAACTGGGCGTCGGCTATGCCCTGCTGTCAAACATGTTGTTCCACCGGCAGGTCGTCCCTGCGGAGCCCGGGCCCTTCTACTCCGGACTCATGGTCATTGCGGGGGTAGGGAGCTGACAATGAAGACTTTGCACCTCCGGGACTGTGTGAACTGCAACGTCCGGCAGCGGGAGATCAGTGCCATACCTGGATCTTTCCTTGGCCTGGCCGGCATCGGCGACGGGCAGCGCCCGACGGTTTCCGTTGCCAATCTGGCCGCGGCGGATCGCGCGGAGGGACGGATCAGGTCGGGGTAGGCCGCGCCTGACGTAAGGAGCGAGGGCTGGAATGAAGGGGCGGAACGGTCATGCCTGATGGGCGTGGATCGTAGAAGCGAGCGGGCCGAAGGCCGCCCCGATTAGCGGCCGGCCCCGGCCGTTTCGTACCAGAGACAAGGGCGTCGCAGGTGAGGAAATGATAAGGAACGTATTCCAGATCGGAGACACGGTGATCTACCTGACGCGGCAGTGGGAGATAACGCATTCGGGCGTCTCCCTACTGGGCCTCTTGGACGTTGACACCGGAGAACGCGTGGCTGCGTCTGTTGCCAGAGTGTCGGAGGAGAATCCCGCGGGGGACCGGCTCGGGCGGCGGATAGCACAACTGAGCACGGCCGAGTCCGAAGCAGCCCGCACGGGGGTGACCGCGGAGCGTCAAGCGGAGCTCTTGAAGGATGTCAGTCGCAGGCAGACGGATATCGAGGAGGTCGCGTTTGGCAAGGCTTACGGCGCGAGCGATTACCGGGAGGGTTTTGGACCTGGCTCTTCACAGTGGTCCAGAGCCGGACTCAAGGAAGCCGAGCTAAGAGCCGTTGGTGAGCAATTGAAGGACCGCGATCCTGAGTTGGCAAAGAAGCTGGCCATGTCCCGTTCGGCGTTGTTCCGCCTCGCCACGGCCTACGTGCAGGAGGGCCCGGCATGCCTTCTTGACGGCCGGAGAACCCACAATTACCGGGTCACGGACAATGTGGCGCGCGAGGTGTTGGAGATCTGTGCGACGGTCAACCGTGAGCATGTGCACGCCCCACGGGTGAGCAGGGACCAGCGGGTGGCCGTCGTCAAGATGCGCATCCAGGAGGAGTATCCGGAACGAGGGTTCAGCGTTCCGGTCGACCGCAGGCTGCGCCGGATCCTGAAGGAGCTCTCCAAGGGCATGCACCTGGACGGCGACGCCGTGAACCGTGAGTCGGCCGCGAACGTTCCCGACCGGGTCTTCCGGACGCGACCGGCGCTGCTGCCAGGGTCGGAGATGCAGGTCGATTCCACACTGCTCGACATCTTGGTGATCTTCCCGGACGGCTCGGTAAGACGACCTGATGCCGCCATGATGAGCGACAGGGCAACCCATTGTGTCGCTGCTACCGCTCTCGCCAAGAAGATCTGTGGGGCTGATCTGGCGTTCATGATTGCCCAGTCGATGACGCCCCGCCCGCGTTTTGACGTGCCGCTAGAACTGAAGAATCTCTGGGAGATGAAGCGCCGGGACATGCCTTGGATCGAGATGTTTGACCCGGCGGAACGGGAGCGACTCGATGCGATGGTTCCGCTGTTCCGACCCCGGATGATCATTACCGACAACGGGAGGGACTACAGGTCCCGGACGGTGGACGCAGCCGGGCGGCTGATCGGCTTCACCATCGTCAGATCGGCACCGTATACCCCGACCGACAAGGCCATAGCCGAGAACCTCTTCGGGACGATCAAAAAAAAGTTTTTGGCGAAACTGCCCGGGTTCACTGGCGGTTCGATATCGAGCAGGGGCAAGCGAAAGTGGAAGAAGAGCGAGCTCCTCACCTTGTGGGAGTTCTCATGGCTGCTGGACCGGTGGCTCGTGCACGTCTGGCACAACACCCCGACTAATGGGTTGCGCGATCCACGCCTGGGCGGTGGCCCGCTGCTCAGCCCGATCGCCGAGTACGAAGCCATGTTTCCCTACGTCGGATTCATCCCGAAACCCCTGAGCAGGAACGACCGCATTGGCCTCCTGCCGATGCTTTCCCGCACTATCCAGAACGACGGTATCCAGATCGAATACCGGATGTATGACGCCCCGGAATTGAGCGTGCTCCGGCGGCGGACGTCCGGCACAACACTGGACGGACAGTGGGAGGTTCACTACATGCCTGCAGACCCCCGGGTCGTCTGGGTCTACGACCCCGAGACCGGAAACTACATCAATTGCGAATGGAAGGAAGACCGGCTGGACATTCCGTTCGCAAGCGACATTCGCACGTTGGCCCTCCAGATCCTCGATGACGGCCGCGTGGATCCCGCGTTCACCGGCTCTAAGACGACCATGAGCTTCATCGAAGTGGCCCTGCAGGAGTTGAGGCGCCAGCGCAAGAAGCAGGCCGGGATGGACATCGAACGTGAGATCCAAAACGTGCAGCGGGGAATCCATCCGAATATTGACACCATCCTAGATTCGGAGGGGTACGTCTCCGACACCCCGGAGGGTGCCAACGACGAGTCCGAGGATGAACCCGACGACGAGGACCTGGAAGGGTTCGAGGGTGTGAACGGGGTGCGCAGGTGATCGAGTACCCGCTTCGGGTGCGCAGCGCCCGGGACCTAAAGTCCCACCAGGGCTTTATCGAGGAGCTGCTGGACCTGGGAACCGGAATGCGTATGGTGAGCATCGAGGAATACCGGGCCATGGGACCGCAGGAACGCGGCAACTACAACGACACCCGCCGCAAAATTGTCACCAGGGGCATCATGGTCAGGAACGACTCCTACCTGAACGTGCAGGCGGTACTTGTCCGGGTCATGCGGGAACACCAATATGCCAGTGGCGGCGGGCACGGGGTTCTCGTGTCTGCAGACTCCTACACGGGCAAGACGACAGTGGCTCGCATCCTCATGCTCGACTTACTGACGCAACGTCTTCGTGACGATCCTGACTGCGTACATCGTGGTGAGGTCCCTGTGGCCTACGTGAACCTGCCCTCCACGGGAACACCGCTTGGACTTTATCGGATGCTCGCCGAGTTCTACGGCCTTCCGATCGGAAAGCGCGAGACCGAGGCAACGCTGGAGCACATGGTCCAGCACGCCATCAATCGGTGCCGCACCGAGCTCCTGGTGATCGACGACGTTCACAACCTCAAGTACGGCGGCGCGCACTCGCGCAAGGTCAGCGCAGCCATCCGTCGTCTCGGAGATGACATCGATTGTCCCATCCTCCTGGCCGGCATCGCGCTGGACAGAACCAACCTGCTCCTAGACCGGGAAGGAGCCCAGATCTACGAGCGCTACCGGTCGGCCGAGATGGCCTCGTATGGATCGAAGAGCTCAGTCGCGTGGCGAAAGCTTGTCAAGGGCCTCATGGATGAGCTGCCCCTTTTCGGCGACAACCAGCGGAGCCGGACCGCTTTGGCGGCTGAGCTTCATGATCTCGCCAAAGGACGCATCGGCAATCTAAACTCCATCCTTAGCCGCGTAACTCTCGACCTCATCGACGCAGAAGACCCGGAAGAAGAGGTCATCACCGGTGGCCTGGCACAAGGCAAAGCCGCAGAGATCACCGAAGAGAACCGCTTCAAAGAAGCAATCCGCGATGAGGCCAGTCGCCGTGCCGACAGGAAACAACATCATGCAGCCTGACCAGACCGGACGGCTACCCCTCCAATTGGTGCCAGAACCGGTCGCAGGAGAAACGGTCCCCAGTTACGCCGCCAGAATCGACGAAACCACAGGAGGACCTCTTGGGCACCTATGGCATGTCGCAGTATCGGCGTACTTGGAGCGTGAAGGGCTTCCGGCCCAAAGTCACGTCAGGAATGAGATCGCTGAGGGCGCGGTCCTAGAGGCCTGCCACGAAATGGCGGGCAGCAGCGCCAGCCAAGTGGCAGTGCTAGGACAGCCCATGAAAGCTGCATGGCATGCTTGCCTCCTGTGTACCGCCGGAACGGTGATCGCAATCCACCCGAGAGAAGCGCAGCTCGTGTGCCGCCTTCACCACGCGTGGACGGGGCCGACCAAGGTCAAGCCCCGCCAGCCCTTGTGGGCTGTGCCGCAGCCTGCGCCGACCCATTCCCTGCCGGTCGAATATGAAATCGAGGAAGCAGCCGTGCGAATTCACAGCAGCAACGCGATTGCACCCATAATCCAGGAGATCCTGCGGAGGGGAGCATCCGCGGTTCGGCACGAATGGGACGGTGTGTCGTGGCCCGAAGACCTCCCAACCGCGGCGGCTATCCTCGACACTGTCACGGACGCTAATGTAATACGTGCCGTCTGCAACCCATACATGCCTTACGCCGAGGCATACGAAGTGGTGGTGCGCAGGATGGAGCAGGCCTCGAACCCTTCCGGAGACGCCGGATCGGACCAGGCATGGCTGATGCTCAGGTGGACGGCCGCGGCGGCGCGGCACCGATGGGCTGGGGAGTGGAATATAGAAGACCCGGCTCCACTCATCGAACCTGTCCGGCCCGAACACAGCTTCTCAGGCTCGCTCCAACCCTTTCACAGCTATCTGGACTGCGTACGTACAAATGGGAGAAACGACCAACAATGGTGGAACGACCACTTTCGTATGACCGCATCAAATCCTCGTTACCTTTGCTCAGAAGGGCACGTGCTGCTGCGGCGTCCGCCCAAGGACTACCAGCATGGCCGGTATGCGTCCTCTTGCTCAATCTGCACCGGCCGTAGGGTGATCCCGGGAAATAACTCACTTGCGGACGTGATGCCCTGGCTCGCTGACGAGTGGGACCATTCGGCGGGACCGGGGCCTTCACCGTGGACCGTCCGCCCGGGGAGCAACCGGATGGGGCACTGGATCTGCCTCGCAAAGCACCACTACCCGGCGACCTTCGCCAACCGAGCGCTGCGAGGGTCGGGCTGTCCCTACTGCTACAGAAAGGTGCTCGCGGGTACCAACGATCTCGCCACCACGCACCCTGAGCTCGCCCGGCTTTGGGACCCGGACGCCGCCAACACTAAGACAACCCAGCAGATCTCCGCTCGAAATTCGATTGACAGGATCGTCTGGCGTTGCCCCCAGGGGCACCAGTTTGTGCGAACACCGGCGAAGCTCGTCGAGTATGGCGGACGTTGCCAGACCTGCACCGGACGTATCCTCGTTCCAGGCATCAACGATCTTGCTACGAAGCGCCCCGACGTCGCGGCCCAATGGAACTACGACCGCAATGGCACCCTTAAACCGGACCACGTGAAGCCGGGCACCGAGAAGGTGGTCTGGTGGGTCTGCCCAAACGGCCACGAGTTCCTTGCGAAGGTGCGCAACCGGTGTCACTATCCCAAACTCACTTGCCCCGTTGAATCAGGAAGAATCCTAGTCCCCGGTGTGAACGACATTGCCACAAGAGAGCCGCGGCTGGCACTTGAGTGGGACAACGACCTAAACGGACGTCGGCCCGATGAAATTGTGCCAGGAACGAGCAAATACTATTGGACTTGCCCCGCTGGCCACACGCAATACACCCCGGTGGCCGGCCGGCGCCGGGCAGGTGGATGCACCACGTGCCCGCCAAGTACTCGGGCCATACCCAAAGAGGTGAAGAATCACCTGCACGCCTGGGACGGGCAGTAGCACCTTCTCCTGGGCTGGCCCTGGGCCGTTTGCCGTTATCGAGTTCTTCGAGATTGCGGGAAGGGAATCGGCAGACGGGCGGTGGCGGCTCAAGCCTCACCGGTGTCACCCTGCCTACATCAGTTCAGATCGACATCGCGGCCTCCGCCCACCTCGCGGCTCCTCTCGCCGAGCTCACCGGAATCCCCGGCCTACATGTCTGCCGGGGCTGCTGGCTGGCCTCATAAGCGATGCAGGACTCCCGTTGTTCAACGTTGCGGACACGCGGCTCTAAGCGATGCCTCCGTGGTGGGAGCAGGCGCCCTGTTTGTCACCGCTGGATGACTGCCACCCGTCGACGCACGTCACCGTACTGCCGGCACCAATAGAGTCGGTAATCGAACGGAGCAGGGATCACGTTGACGTTGTATCGGTTGCCGTAGTCGTATACAGCCGAAAAATATTGCTCCAGTTTCGTGTTGTAGTCAGTCTCCTGCTCCATTTGGTTGACTCGCATGGCATTGATCATCTGATCGGAGAATCCGGAGTATGTGTGCTCCCCGGGAGGTGTGACGGCCCCCGGACAGTCGGACGCGATCGCGGCATCCCGGTTGAAGGCTGAAAGATCGTGTTGGACGGATGCCAGCACAGTCTTCGTCGCTGCCGTGGTCCACAAACCCGAGCCGCCGGCGGCGAGGTCTTTGCAGACGTATTTGCTCAAGTCACGCCATTCCGACACCGTGATCGGCACCCCGTTGGTCTTGTACCTGCTTACGACAACATCCGCGACCAGCTCCACAGTGTTCTTTAACGGTGCCAGTTCGGGAGCGACAGGCAGCGGTGGGCGCGTCGGTATGGCTACCGGTGCGGAGTTTATTGACGCTACCGCGGAGGTCGCGCGCGCTGCTGGGATGGACCCCGTAGATGAGCAGCCCGACAACGCAACAAAAACGGCCAGGGTGAAGGGGGCAGACGCACCGATTCGCAAAAATTCCCCCGTCTTGCCCAGGGTTGTCCGTCTCCGGCTCGGCGGCCTGGGGGCGATAGGGGAGTGGGATGTTGTGTCCGACTCGGGCACCCTCACCGTAGCCGCCGTCCCGGCCCTGGTGGAGGCCGTCGGGGACGCCGTCGCTGGCCGGCCAGGCAGAGTCCGCACAGTGAAGCGGAAGCCGACGGCGCCCAGGAAGTCCTCCCGGCTGGGGGCCATCCGGGAGGACGAGTACAAGTTCGGCGTACACAACGTCAAGTGGAAGCTTAAGGGCGAGGTGCTGGACCTGGCGATCGTGGACAACGGGCGCTACCTGGGCCGGGTCATGAAATCTGAGTTCCCCCGATACGTCAGGCCCCTCGATTTGCAGGGGAAACCCAAGGACCAATGGCGGGCCGTCCTGGAGCCGCTGTTCGAGACCATGGAGGAATCCGACTTCGAGTCTGCTTCCACCTTCCCTTGGGGCGATTCCATGTTCGTCGGGCCGGAGGCTGGCAAGATTCGTCTGCATGAGAAATTCAACCCGTTCGGACGCGGAGAAAGATTTACCACCAACCTGGACGGGGTCGTGGAGTATGACGAAGCGATCATCCAGGGCGCCGACGGGGCTGTCTTGGTCGAACTCCACTCCGATGCCATTTCAATGGGCTGGCAGATCAGCGAAATGCAGGCTCATACCGGCAAGTATGGCGACTACTTGGAGGTCGTCCTCATCCGAAAGAGCTTTAAGGCATATGACGTCGGTCCCAGGTTCGTTGCAGGCAGACTCAAGGCTCTACCAATCTGATACGTCCTGACCGTAGGAGGAGCAGTCACGTGCTGTTAGCGCTCGACAGGACCCCCTTGTTTGGTTGTGGTGACGCGCACGTGACCGAGTAGCAGGCGCTGACGTCCGCTCGCCGGCGTCCGAACTGGGCGCTGCTCCTGCCAAATTCTTCAGAACGCGCCCCTTGTCCAAGTTTGGCCCGCCACTGGTCAGGAGTTCGCGGAGCTTGGTGGGACGCTGGCAGCGGAGCTGTGAGCGTAGTCGGCCACTTCCTTGCGGAGTACCAGACGCGGCTTTGAAGACTCCCCTCCACCGGCTGCGAGTTTTGAACGCGGTGTGCCGGCCGGGGAGCGGATCGACGCAGGGGGGGCATGGACATGCGGGGGTGGGGCCTCTCAAGGAGATCATGAGCTGAGGACGTGGCACGTGGCATGATGCTCGGATGACGACCCAAGATGATCTGACCCGTGAACAGCGCGCCGCATCAGCCGAGTACAACAAGCTCCAGCGGCAATTCGAGGAAATCCACCTGGCCTACGAAAAGGGCGAGGCAACCATTGAGCACGACCGTGCCGCCGACGAAGTGCGCCGTGTGGCGCTTCGGAAGTTCCGGCAACTGATGGGCGACGATTAGGAGCCCTTTGGCGCTCAGGTGCTGGGGCGGCGTGGGTGCGTCCGTAAGTGCCTCTACTCTGCCACTCCAATGGGGAGTCCAACGGCGCGACGCTGCAGTGCGAGGAGCCGGTTAATGCAGGACCTGGGTTGTTCCTCCAACGAAGAACGATGTCGCCTAGCCGAACGTGGCTGGTTTCATAGGACCACCCAGGAAGCCCTCGGTCGTTCATCTTTGGTGCGACTAAATTCTGGCCCACGCTATCTCTATTGGTGATTTGCATCCAGTAGCGTTTGCTGGCGTCCTGCGTCCACCATGTGTCGATCCCCGTGTTCGTCAGCTTAGACAGCTACCCTCAAATTCTCGGTGTCTTGGCTGGCTGTAGGCAGAGGAGTTGGTCCGGATAATACAACGTCCCCGCTAGCATGAGCTCATGACGAACAAAAGCGGGTACATAACCGCTGCGACCCTAGCCTCTGTCGGTGGAGAGCTGTGAAGTTGAGAAACTACTTTCGCCGACTGAATGACTGGACAAGAGCAGATCCCTCCGATCGGAAGCCCGTACGGCTGTCACTCGTGTTCCTGTTCGGTTTCCTGTTCTCATTAGCAGTGATGAGCTGTCTCTCTTGGCTCATCGCAGCCTATGAAACGGCTAACTGGCTTCCGTGGCTGCATGAACCGAGACTCAGCCAGGACAAGCTGTTCGAGATCTTCCGGAACGCTGTGACGGTGGGGGCCGCCCTCGGTGTTGGTATAACCCTCTTCTTTTCGTATCGGCGGCAGCGAACCACTGAAGCAACGCAGCGCATCACCGCCGAGGCACAACGCACAGCCGCCGAAGCGCAAAAAACCGCCGCGGCAGCCCTTGAACTCAGCACAAAGCAACACGAACTTGAGCGTGAACGTAGGCAGGATGCCGTCGTATCGGAGCTCCGGTCACGCTACTCAGTCGCTGCCGAGCAACTTAGTGCAGAGGCTTTCACCGTAAAAATCGCGGGAGTCTTTGCTCTGGCGACCTTGGCTGATGACTGGGACCGGCAGCAGTCTCCAGCGGATCGACAGACATGCATCGATCTTCTACTTGAGACCTACCGGGCGCTTAGCCTGGAAGGCGGGGGAGGCGCAGTCACATCTGCGATCTGGCGGTCGGTCATGGACAGGTTCAGAATGCATAATCGCCTGGGACAGCGCTGGGCGGGGGGCTACGTAAACTTCAACGGCACTAGCCCCGAGTCAATGCTCGTCGCCCTGCGGATCGACGGCAGCATCGACTTATCTCAAACACATTCTGTGGGCGCACCGTTCGTTGTGCAGAGCGTGGTTCTAGCGCGGGGCGGTGTCTTGAACTTCAACGGGGCAAGTCACTCCGGGCTTGAGTTTCGATCTTGCGTCTTTGAATCGGGCCGACTTGACCTGCAGGAGCTCCACGTCGAACAGAGGATTGTCTTCCAGCAATGCTCTTTCAACGGAACATATGTTGTCCTCGACGACGCGGCTCGGGGGAAGAATATCGAATTTATAGGGTGCTCGTTCACGGCATTTCCTAACCCCATTCGTAACCTGACGATGCGGAAACTCAAGTTCATTGACTGCGAGATCAGCACCCGAGTGATGGCTGATTCGGAAGACCCGACCGAGGGCATTTATAGATTGATGCGCCGCTCTGTCTACCCGTTCGATCTGATAGTCCGTGGAAGTCGTTTCGAGAATGGCGCCCCGGAGATAGAACCTGTGAGTTCTCCGGGGGATCCTTACTTTCCGGAACGGATGCGTTCGCAACATCTCCAAGAAGGCGGTAAGCCCGAGAGTGATGACGTGCCCAGCCGCTAGGGTCCTGGAGGTCGGTTTCTCGTGACCGCTTTCTTCTTCAGCACAGGGCTGGGGGTACACGTCATAGTTGCACCACCTCCGATGGGACACGTTCGGAAAAGCGTGTATCGGGTGGACGTGGCGCCGGCCGGACACGAGGCCTAAGGTTCCCCGTGCTCCAGGTGCAAGCGCCATCGGTGGCATCCCAGCTCGGGGACCTGTCACGCCTGAAGGAACAGGGACTCACCAGTCCCGGAGAGTTTGAAGCCAAGCGGGCAGGACTGCTCAACAGGCTCTAGCAGCCGGGCCCGATCACAACTTCGTCAGGATGTTCCCGCATCCCAGTAGGATCGTCAGGACCCGGAAGGCCCAAGGCTCGAGCGGAACGGTCTCACGGGACCCGGGCTTGCATGCCAGGACCGTTGCGGCCGTAGAACGGGCGCAGTCAATTGCTGCTCGGCAAGAAGAGAATAGAGAAACGTTGAGTGCCTAAGTCGCATGCGTGTGGTTACTCCGCGAAGCTCGGCGTCTCACATACCGGCTGAGCTGGCCTTGTGGCCCGCAGGGGGCTTTAAACCGGCCGCGACGTGGTCCAACGTCTTCAGCGTCACCACGAGCCTTAGAGCCGTCGCTGCGCCTCGGCGAGCTGCTTGGCTGGCCCTCAGGCTCGGATGAATCGTCGCGGCGGGCTCTCATGGCGAACGCGTTCAGCCGCACGTCTGTCTTCTTGCCCTTGGCGCCGGTCTCCGCGACGTTCTCGGTCACCGCCCAGGACCTGTCCTGCAGGCTGGTGGCGGCCCGGCGTAGATGTCGTTGGACATCAGGACCAGAAAGAGCGTACGACGGCCCATATGCCGGGGATGACGAAGATGGCGCCGAGGACTTCCGGTGGGTCTGAAGGGGAGGGGTCAGTTCAGGAACTCGGCGAAGTCAGCCAGCGGGCCAGGGTCGAGGTGTGTGCGTGCCCGGGTCACTGCCACGTATGCGAGTCGCTTCTCCTCGGCCAGCTGGTCCTGGTCGCTTCCAAGGGCAACACGGGCAAGGATCTCTGCGAAGTCTGAGGAGATGCGGACCGTATTCCACTCGAGGCCCTTGGCTTTGTGGGCGGTGGAGATGACCGCCCCGGCTCCGAGCCCCGCGGACGCGTCAGTCACGGCGCGCTCCAGTGCGGTAACCCCGTGGAGTTCGATGAGCTTGATCCACGTCAGCAGTTCATGCGCACTCGAGTCGTACCGGACGTGCTCTTGGACTTCGGTCCACGAGGTGAAGTGCCTGAGCAGTGAATGGCCGGCGCGCCGTCCCTCCATAAGATCCGTCGCACCGCGCAGGAGCCCGAGAATGGACTGGTGGTCGGATCTCAGCCTCGGCCATTGCCCGGATTCCTGGAGGGCCATCAGCTCCCACACGGCTGCTGAGTTTGTGCGGGTCAGTACCGCGTCCGGCTGCTCGCAGGGACCGATGAGCGTCGCCTGGGAGGGATTGGGGCGAACCAAGTGCGGAGCATTGAGGGAACGCAGCCAGCCATTGGCAATGGCCGCTGCATCTTCGCCGAAACGCCACGATGTCGTGAGTGGCAGGGTGTGGGCCGCGGTGATGGAAGCCAACGCGTCCTTGCCGCCCGCGAATCCGTAGATGGACTGGTTGGGATCGCCGACAAAGACCTTCTTCAGGTGCTTCTGAGCCTTGATGGCGTGCGAGACTGCGGGGCTGAGGTCCTGGGCCTCGTCGACGAAAAGGACTTCGCCGCTGTGTCCGATGGTCGGCCCGTTCAGCAGCCAGATCTTCAGGTAGTGGTCGTGCGTGATAGGCATGTCGGTGACGGTGGCGTCACGGATGTTGGCCCAGTGCTCTTCAGCCATGAGGAGGACGAGGGGCGTCAGGGAGGTTCGCAGGCTCCCGGATGCCCGGCCTGTGCTGACGTGGCGGGCAAGCAGTTTCCGGCTGGGGCTGTGGCAGTAGTTGGCGACTGTATCGACGGCCATCTTGGTCAAATCGTACGGGGTGACCTGGTTGGCGACCCTGGGGCCGCCGAACGCTTCGGCGAATCCGGGCTCGGTGGCACCCAGCCGGCGTGCCGTTACTGGGATGGGTTCGACGCCGAGCCGAAGCCGGCCCAGCCATTGACCCTGGCCCTGCGATGCCAGATCCCGATAGGCCATCGCGTGGATCGTGGTGGCCTTGACGTTGGAGGAGAAGCGGTCTTTGGCTTCAACGGCGGCTGCCTTGTTGAAGGACAGGTACGTGATCTTGGCCTTGGTGGAGTTGGCCAGCAGCTGCAGGGTTGTGGTCTTTCCCGTTCCGGCACCGGCAAGAATTTTGATGTCGCCGGACCCGAAGAACGAGTCGAGGATGGCTGCTTGTTCCGGGCTCGGTTTCCATGCAGGGCGGAACCCGGCGCGGACGGTGGCGAGCTTGGCTGGCACCGCTGGAAGCAGGGGAGCAGCCGCCGGGGCGGCTAACGACAGCGTGGCTGCTCCGCGCCGCCGCGGTGTTGGGCCCGAGGCCACGATCTCACCAGACCTGGCAATCGTGAGCAGCTCCCAGGCGAGGAGCGCGCCGATCCGGGCATCGGGCAGGGCACGGTGTGAGGTGGTCTGCCGGATCTTGAAGTGCTGGGCGAGTGAAGCCAGCTTGTGGTTGGTTCCGGTGACGACCAGGCGCCGGGCGGCCGAGTAGGTGCAGAAACCCTGCAGCTCGCCCGGGTCGATGAGCGCGCGCCCGAGCTCGAAGGTCAGGAACCGATTCTCGAACGGGAGGTTGTGCGCGACGACGATGCGGTCTCCGATGAAGTCCAGGAGCTGGTGCAGGACGGTCGCGATTGGTGGGGCCGATTCGACTTCGTGTTGCTTGATGCCGTGGACGAACTCGGCTCCGTGCACGTAGCCGCTGCCGGGGTAGGCCAGGCTCGTGAACTCCCGGGTCAGCTTGCCGCTGCTGTCGATCCGGGCCGCGGCGACTTCAATGATTCTGCTGGACTTCGTGCTGATGCCGGTCGTTTCCAGGTCGACGCAGACGAACTCGCGCTTCCCGTGGAGCAGGGCCTCGACGTCCTCGATCCGCACGCTCTTACAAAACATTTGGCCCCCGGTCTTCTCTGCCCTCCTCAGGGTACTGGCCGGGGGCCCGTCCGCCGGGATTTGGCCTCAATGTTGCGCAGCGCCATTGGCCGAGCAGCTCACGCGGCGCCCTCTTTTCGGCGCTGGATGCTTCGTTAATCGCGAGGACGGCGGCTCTAGAAATGCGTTTCTTGCGGCGGCTGGAAGGCCTATTTCGACTCGGTCAGAATCACCTGCAGCCCGTTGTCAGGACGATACGTCCGGGACGCCGAGGTCTTATTCCAAGATGCTTCCTGGATGCCGTCTAAAGCGCGTGTCGCATATATCTGGCTCACAAGACTGTCTGGCACGGACACGGTCTTGTGGACACACGCCATATCTCTGGCGGTAAGGCCAGTAACTTTGGTGATACAGGCCTTAGTTGGACCCGCCGGCTCGCCCTTCATTGTTATCGTGTAGCCGGCGTCCCGAGGGTGACATAGGCAGCGTAGGTACTGCTGTCGAGATGGCACGAGCGGCTTGCTGTTGGATCAGCGACTCCGCAGGGGCGGACGAGGGTACGGCCGAGGGCGTTGGGGGTGATGTAACGGATACCGCGGACGCGCCGCCGCACCCAGCCAAGGTCACCACCATCAGGGGGAGCGCCAATGCCCGGCCCCTCGCCGGAAGCACTCTGGCCCACCCGTGGCGAACCCGAACAATGGTGCCCCGTTGATCGGAACCAATTCGGACCATAACCGGGCGACGTCGTGGTCAGCGCCTCGATCCCGGCTAGAGAGCTGGGCGTCGGGGACGTCATTACCTACCCGATCCCGGTTGTCTTGCTCTTCGCAGTCTGAGTCACTGAAGTCGGGGCCGTTTGTCGGACACTGAATTCCGTCGGGGGCGCCAGCTGGCACTCCGAGACACAACGCTCTTTTGATCAGCCAGCTCACCAGGCCGGCGCTAAAGAAGGCGGTGTCAGTCGTTCCTGCTCAAAGCGGAACGGACGGCAGCGACATTCTCGGATGTGTCCGGTTCGCCGTAGTCGCGCAAGGCGTCACTTATGTCCTCGTCCGTAGCCGAGGTGCCGATGATGGAATCGGCCAGAGATACGATTCCGGCCACCACTTCAGCCGTAGTGTCTCCGCCCGGTCTTGCCAGGGCGATCGGTATTGCGTTAGGTGGTTTTGCCATAGTCTCAGCCTGGTTCAATGGTGGTGTTGGGGATTGCGGTTGCGCGTGAAGATCTGGGCTCGACAGCCCGAGGGTCGCTCGGAGTTGTGGGGCGAGCTGGTCGCGGCCGATCGTTTCCGGCTTCCCATCGAGCGCGATGAGGACATCGCGCAGTTTCTCACTCTCGGTGTAGTCTTCGGTCGCGTTCACGGCGACCGCCCCGGCGCGGGACACTTCTGGGGTGAGCATTACTTGTTCTCCTCGGGCGGGTAGACCAGCACTTCATCGGGGCCCGCCAGTTTGGCGAACTCCGGGTCGGCGAGCAGGTCATCGGAGCGGACGTCGCCGGTCTGGGCGGCCTCCACGTGGATGGCGCGCAGCTCACCCCATGTAAGATTCCGGGACATCATGTGTTGGCGTCCCTGCGGGTGACGGCGTCGTCGGCCTCTGCCTTGGTCGACAAGTCCCATTCGCCGCTCATCAGGATGTCGCCGTAGACGGTGTCGGACACCACCCACGCCTTCTTGGCGGAGTTGTAGACCTCGGTCACGCCGCTGGCCTCGTCGTGGCGGGCGATGCGTGGCATGGGTTCGTTGATGAAGTATTGCATGTCGGTACCCTCTCATTCATTTCGCTCTCACCTCATGATGCAGGAAGGCGATGCGGGAAGCGCGTAAGGCCACTTTTCGCCTGTGGCTCGATCCTGACCGAGTGGGCCGTGCAGTCCACGACGCACCATCCGTCGGCGTCGGCGTCGGCGACCAAGATGGCGACGTGCCGGCCGCCGATACTGCGGGCGATCGTGACCTCATCCACCCATTCGGCGCCGAAAGCGGATGGACCGTTCTCTTCGATTACCTCGTTGGTCGCTGCCCAGCAGTTGCCCAGCGCCAGGCGCGGGTCACCGAGCTGGCCGAGGTGACAATGGTCTTCCGTGCAGAGGGGGGGTGGTCCATGATTTCGAGGTCGGCGTAATCCTCCAGGACCCGGGAGCCGGCCTCGTACCGTCGGGCCACCTGCAGGTCCGGGGCGGCCTCGGTAATGATTGCTTAGGGTACGGGCAGTGCCAGGGATGCTTCGGTGTGGTTGCCGAAGTGAATCGGCCTGTATCAGCGCGACGGGTGCGCGGCCTCGGCGAAGGTGCCCAAGCCCTTCTGCTTGCGGAGCTAGAAGACCCTCGACGGCATGCGTTCAATAAGGCGTGTACTTGTTCCGCATAGACCAGGTGGACTGGCAGGGCGCGCCCGATGCTGCGGGACTGCCCCGGCCGCGCCCCCAATACCGACACAGGCAGGAGTCCAACCCGGTCGTCGGCTGCACGGCATGAGGTTCAAATCCCTCCCTCGCCGCACACATAGGGTTCACTAGGCAATACCAACTATCAAGGGGGAAGCCCGTGGGCCTCAGTTTCCGAAAGACCATCAAGCTCGGCAAGAAGACCCGTCTGAACGTTTCCAAGTCGGGGATCTCGGCGTCGCGCAAGGCAGGGCCTGTCACGGTCAACAGTCGGGGACGGGTCACGATCCGTCTGGGCAAGGGATTGACTTGGCGCCTCTAGCCGTACCCCGGTGCGGTCCTCCGTACCGGTTCCGGGATGTAGCGCAGCTTGGTAGCGCACCTGGCTGGGGGCCAGGGGGCCGCAGGTTCAAATCCTGTCATCCCGACGTCGTAAACGCCGTCCGGCGATCAATGCCGGCGGCGTCCAGGATGGCGCCGGCCAGCGCGACAGCGTCCTTCGCGCGGTAATTGATCGAGGCCGAGACGCCGTTGGACTGGTCAATCTGGATGCTCGGCAGATCCTTCTTGAGGATCGGCAACCACACGACGAGTTCGTCCTCGGGGATGTCCACGCTGCGGTGCCGGTAAACAATGAAATCGCTGGCTGCCATGGGTGATCCGTTCCTCGTCTGAAAATGGGCAAGAGATCAGTGTAAGCACGATCGCCCGGGACACGAGGTGCATTCCGATGCGCAATATCTGTCCGGCTCCGGCCGGCACGGTCTCTTAGCTCAGTTGGTAGAGCGCGCGACTGAAAATCGTGAGGTGCCGAGTTCGATCCTGGAAGTGACCACCGGGGACTTGCTTCCCTCTTTGTTTGCCGCGATGAGTCGAAACAGCGGTCCTGCTCCCTCCATCTCAGCGCCGTGGTCGTAGCGGCGGGCGTCGTTGTCCCTGCACGCCTGCGGCGAGAGCGCCCGATTCCTGTACCGTCAACCTTGGGGGACCGCGAGCACTCGTCGGACTCAAAAAATCGAGAGAAAGATGTCACGAAAACCTTCGCCTCGCTTCTGACCATCGCTGCCCTGACGACCCTTCTGCTCACCGGTTGCGGGGGCGTCCCCGGCGACGGCGGCTCCTACGCAACCGCGACCGAGCTCAAGGACGCCTTCGTGAAGGCCGGCGGCAAGTGCGACAACTGGGACCCAAACAACAAGTCGCCGATTGCCTCGACTTCGCGGGCTTGCGGGGGCGTTTATGCGCTGAGCAACTTCGACAACGACGCCATTAGGGCGCAGATGGTGGCTAGGGTCGAGCAGGTCGGCGGCGCCCCTGCCCGCTCGAAGAATGAACATAGAAGAGCTCCCTGTCCGCCGTTTTGCGAGCGTACTTGCATCCGATTCCGCGGATCTTGTGGTGTAGTGAACCCATGACTGGATTTGCAATTGAAATCACCACCGCAATCGACGGGAACGAACAAGCCTTGCGAGCCGCGGACGCAGCGTGGGAAGCTGCCCGCTGGTCGTTTTGGATGCTTGTCCTGACGTTGGGCCTGCTGGCTGGTGCTATCGCAGCGGCGGTCTACGCTAAAAAGACCTGGGAGTCGACACACAAGCAGCTCAGCCACTCCAATGAACAGTTAGACATGGCCCGCACGGCCGATCTTGAGCGTGAAGCTACCAACGTCGCCGCATGGCTGGTCGCTCGTAATTCCTACATTAATGTCTATGTCCGAAACGGCAACGATGGGCCCGTTTATGACGTCCGCTGCAAAGTTTGGGGGAAGCCCGACGGCAATTTATCCGAACCGTCCGTCGAGGTCTACGAATGGAATCAAATGGCTCTCTCGCCCGCCGCCGCCGGCATTGAGAAGGAAAAGGGAGACCAGCGTTATTCCATTGATGAAGACAGCGTTGTCTACAATTACACACAGGATGACATTCCACGCACAAGGAGCGGTTCACGCGTGGTCGCCCTAAATCTTCCTGAGGACTTTAGGGTGTGGAACGGTGAACCCAAAACCACCGGATTGGCTGTGGAATTATCCTTCCGTGACTCCGATGGCAATAATTGGCACCGTGCATGGAACGGCAAATTGAGCCAGCGGACCGGTTCCTCCTAACGGGCTACCGTAGACGTTCTGGCACTGAAGCAGCCGGTAACTGTCTAGACTCATGGCGTCCCACTTCGGTCCGAAGTGCCGGGCGAAGGCTGCCAGCTTCACGGGCATGCACCCCGGGTTCTTCCAGGTCCGGGTGGAGCCGTGGAAGGCCCCCAGTCCTCATCAGCCATTTCCAAGGCGGAGCGCGGGACCGGCGCCAGCCCGGTGTAAGGATCCGGGTGGTTCATTGTCGCCTTCAGCACGGCGCGGTCGGCTCCTGGGCCGGCCAGGTCATCCCACCCGGTCCGCTTGTCATCGTCCACGATCGTGCAGGACGGGTCCAGGCGCAGCAGGATTTCGTTGAGGCGGACACCCCACTGCAGCCAGTTGCCGTCCATGTCGATGAGCCCGATCGGTTTCTCTGAACCTTCTCTCATATGTCTCATGTGGGGAACATGCGTCGACGCTCCCCGGACCCACCTACACTGACACCGGGGGAACTTCTGTCTGGCTTTCAGACGGCGGCTGCCCCCGCCCGCCCGCCAGTTACCACAGGAGAACAATTGAACGTCGAATCACCCCTCGGCCAGCCGACCACCAATGAGGCCGACGGCCATCCGCACGCCCAGCACCGCGCGGCCGCCGGCCGGCAGCCGTCCGGCCCGGCGTCAGCGCTGCGCGTCTCCGCAGGCGTCCTGGCCCTGATCGTCTCGGTGATCGGCGTCGTCTTCGCCGGCGCATTCCTCCTCTCCAAGAGCAGCGACGGCGGCAGCACGCCCTTCAACGGATGGATGAACTTCTTCCTAATCGTTGGGGCCATCGGCTGCCTCGTGACCGGCATCGTCATCCTTGCGAAACAGCGCAAGCGCGGCGGGGCTACCCCGTGGCTCGTGGCAGCCTTCGCGGCGTGCCTCGTCATCTCCTGCCTGGGCTTCATGTCCAGCATTAGCTACAACCTTCCGGGCGCCCCGATCATCACCTTGCCGCTGGCCCTTGCCACCTTGATCCTCGCCGTTCTGGTGATCGCGAAGGACAAAGTCAGGCGCTGAAGGGAACATGCGAAAGGCCGCCCCTTGCAGAAGGGGCGGCCTTTTTGGTGCGGCGGGTCAAATGCACTTGGCTAGCCCTGGCATCTCTGTTCGTGCGGCTGCCAGCCCCGGACTCACCCCCAGGCGATTGCGCCAGCTGCGGTGTCTGAGGTGGTAGTTTCGGTGCAAATAGACTTCTCGTCCGTCGCCCTCGATGACGCGCTCCGTTGTCGTGGTGATACTGAGGATCCCGTTCGCCGTGACTATCCGCTGATGGCTGACCAAGAAGCCCAGGCCCTCGCCTTCAGGTGTTGCCACTGCACGACCAACGTGGTGGTCGCGCATGCTGCGGACCGACATCGGCCGAGCGCAATGGCCGTCATCCCGAAACCGAAGGTGGGGTCTGCGAGGCTTATCTTGGCGGCGTCGATGTCGTTGCGAGGGTTATTGTCCTTGTGGGTCGCGGCTACCCAGTCGATCCCGCAAATGATGTCGGCGTCATTTCCATACTGGTTGGCGTCGAGCACCTTAGCCGACCAGAAATCGCTCATGGTCTCCATGGCCCCAATGTGTGCGGACCCACCGACACTCCTACCCGGCGTCGCTCCGGACGGCTGGTCTTGTCAGCCTTTGGACGTGTAGCTGACGATCTTGCCGCCGAGCTTTACCTTCAAGCCCGGCAGCTCATCGGTGTTTGTTCGGATGAGCCAGTTGCTGCCCTGGAGCATGGTCGCCCCGTAGCCCTGTGCCCGGTCCTGTGCCTGATACTTCAAGATCGCAGCCGTGTCGTCGAATACGTCGATCATCGTGTCTGAGTCGCACTCGATCGTTCCATTGGCGAAGGCGACGTAGCCCCAATACTTGCCGTCGGCGCAGTTCCCGCCGGCACTGATATAGGCCTTCTGCAGGGCATTTACGTCAGCGTAGGTTCCGCCGTCCGCGGCCGGTGCCGACGGCGTGGCTGCAGCGGAAGAGGCAGATGAAGTGTTGCCTCCGCAGGCGGTGAGCGTGAGGCCGGCGAGCACAAGCAGAGCGGCGCCGCGAAGTGTCAAAGTAGTCAATATTCCCCCGGAACGATGTGATGTCAGTGGACATTCTAGCGGCCATGTGTGCGGACCGGCCGACGCGGCTCCCCGTTGGCTACAGGATTTTTCAGGTGAAATGCTGCCCGTCCCAACTGATAACGGCAGCACCGCCATCGTTGGACTCCGCCGTCAGACCCAGTAGCTCCTGGAGTCCGCAGACAGCCGCCGTTGTGGGTGCGACATTTCAGCAGTGGGCAGACCTTTTTCTTCTCCTTGCCCCATGACGCTGAACCCAAGGGCGCGGATCGCGACTGCGGTGAACCGGTCGTCGTCGGCGCGTGGGTGCACTGCCCCGGTGGACTTGCCGATCAGGTCCGGGATTCCGAGTCTGAACACATCTCCTTCGCGGCTGATGGCACGCGTACGAAAAGGCGTGCACTTATTTCGACGTGGCCACCTGCTGGCTGCAGGTACGTACTGAACCAGAAGTATCCAAGCGATGTACCGTGGACCGAAGATGTCAGACCTATTCCTTGCGATGGAAGAAGGTCCAGCCGTTCGGTCGGGACCCGGCGGACGAACGCCCCTTGCCGCACCGTCTGACCCAGTCCGCCTGTTTCCGTCGTCATGCGCACCATGCGCACCATGCGCACCATGCGCACCATGCGTACGGACGGACCGGCAGGACTTCCCAGCAGAGCGTTTATGGGGGACGTTTCGGGTCGCGCCAAGGTCCCGTGCAGCGCCTCCGGTCGTCTAGAGGTGGTGGTTTCCTCGACGCTGAGCATTCGGAACTTCCCACCTCCGGGCGTTTAGTCCTCATATCCGGTATGAATGAGGACATGACCAGCGCCTCCCATGGGACCAAGCTGACGGTTCCCGTCCTTCCCTCCACGAATTTCTGGTGGGCTGGCCAAAAAGACAACTTCCACGAAGTTTTTCCCGACGGGACGCTGTGGGCTCCGCTGAGAGGCAATAGTGGGCAGCGGGTCGCCCACTGGGAGACGCTGAACGATGTCCGGCCAGGAGACGTTGTCCTGCACGTCTCCCGCCAGGAGATTCGCGGCATCAGCCGGGCGGCCACACCGCCGTTCCCGGCGTCCACGCCGGCACGGGGCTATATCGAACCCGCGGATACGCCGGGAACGCTGGTCCTGACGGATCCGCTCTTCAAAGTGAGGATCCCAAAGAGGGACGCTTACGGCATCCTGCCGCCGGGCCAAGGCCCTTTGACGGTAAAAGGTGAGCCGAGGAGAGGCTACTTCTGGCCGGTCGACCGGGAAGCCGCCCTGCAGTTGTTGCAACAGGCTGGCCTGCGGAGCAGCGACGACCCCGATCACGGCGGGGACGAGGCTGCGCCGAACGACCAATACCTTGGTGGCCCCAGCGATCGGTGGGCTTTAGGGGCTGTCCGGGCAGAGCAGGGCTTCCTGCGGAATCAGCAGCTGCAGCTTCGGGGCAGCTCCTGCTCGCTCTGCGGACAGAAGCTGCCGGATGAATTCCTGGTCGCTGCGCATATCAAGCCCCGTTTCGCCTGCACGGAGCAGGAGCGCCAGGACATCCGCAACGTGTCCATGCTCGCGTGCCTCTTTGGCTGCGACGCGTTGTTTGAACGCGGTTACCTCGTCGTCGGCGACGACGGGAACATCGAAGTCGGCAGGCCAGGCCCGGGACCGGTTGGGGACCGCATCAAGGGGCTCATCGGCCGCAAATGCCTCGCATACGACGAGCGCTCCCGTGGCTATTTCGGCTGGCACCGGCAGACCCATAACGCCAAGCGAACCGGGTAGTCGTAGGCGGCAGCCGTCCCCGCCACGGCATCACTGGAGTGGGCATCCTGATCTAGCCCGTCATGGCTTGGCGCGAGGCATCACTGCACCGGGACCGGGACGGCGCTGCCGAACCTCGCGTTGAGCTGATCGCAGCCGCAACGGGATCTGTGGTGTCAGGCATCGTTCTGCTCGTGAAGCATCGGTTCCCCAAGCAGATCGCACCCCTCACGGTCGGCGCCTTCGCGGCAATCGAGATTATTGCCATGCCTATCATCAGGAACGACCTGCCGGTGTTCATCGCAGCCGTTGTCATGGTCGTAGCCGTCCTGGTCCTGACCGGGCTGACACTCCTCCGGGAACGATAGGACGCGGCGGCCGCTAAGTTGAGGGGATGACAGCGGGTCCGCACATATGGTGGATGGCAGGACCCTGGCCCCGTTGCAGAAAGGCCTCCCATGTCAACCACCTTCGTCAGCTTCACCCTGACCGCCACTGCCCGTGAAGGTGGCGAAGAGCGGTTCCGCTCCGACATCTGGCAGGTCACCTCAGCACCCCTCGGCGGCGCCACCTTGACCTTGGCCGGCGCCGAGGGGACCACAGCCGTGTTCAACGGTGTCATTCCTGAAACCCGGCGCACGGCCGACGCCGTCACCCTCGTGTCCTTCCTGGAAGACCACCTCGCCACCACCAAGAGCATCCACCTGGACCTGGCCGTCAACATCCATAGAGGCCGGTAGACCTGGCCGCCACGAAAGAAGGCCGCTGTTGGTTGCGCCTACTTCCGGAGCGCTGGCGTCTTCCACGGCTGCCAGCCCTAAACTTGCTGAAGCACCAACCCGAACGATGGAGTAAACCGAGACGCCCATGGACAATTACGAAGAATTCCTGAGGCGACTGGATGCAGCCGCGGACAGCCTCAAAAAGCGGCAGGACGCCCTCAGCGCCGTCCGGTCTGTCGTAACGTCTGCGCTGGACGACAACCGGCACGGGCATGAGGAATGGGCCAAGCGCCAGGCCCAGGTGGAAGTTTTCCTTCGCGGCCAGGGTGTACCGGAACGATCCCCGCTTAGGGAGCTTCACGCCGTCGCGACCAACATGGAATCGGTCTTCCGGACCAGGGCTGAGCGCGTCGACGGACGGCTGGCAGCAATCCAGAAGCGGATCAACGAGATCAGCAAGCCGCTTCACGAACTTCAGGTGAGCAAGGAAAAGCTCACCACCTCCCGCCGGGTAGCCGAGGAGCGGGCCAAACTCGGCCTGGCCGTGCAGGGCGTCGCCGGAACCGCCGAAGGTGTTGTCACGGCGACGCCGGACAGTGGACTGCGTGACGATCTGAAGACGGCCCGTGAGGCTGTCCGCCTTGCAGAGGCGCTGCTTGAAGTGAAGGGGTACTAGGAATGGCTGCAAAGCGCACGAAGCACCTCCTCGCGAAGTTCGGCTCCAGCGATTGGTCGGGGTCGCCTGGTAAAGAGGCCGGCAACGTCTTCCTTGGCTCCGGATTCCTGACCTTCCTCGCGTGCCTGCTGCTCATGATCTTTATCGAGCCGCTGCGAAACGTTTTCGTCATCATCGGGGTATGTACCCTCGTCGCCATCTTCTCGGTAGTTGCCAGTGTCGTGTCCTCGGCGAAGCGGGAGAAGGCCTTCCTCACTGGATTCACAGGGCGGGTGAACGAGATGGTCCTTGAGATCACCGGCGACCCCAACGCGCAGTTGTCTGTCGGGAAGCTGCAGGACCTGATCGAGGATGGCGGTGGCGTGCCGCTCACTATCAACGGCGTGCCCGGGATCGAGCTGACCGTGGACGGGGAAAGGCTCCGGGAGAGGCGGGTGATGGCCGATGTCACGGCTCCGGACTACGGACTCAATAGCTTTGACGTGCTCCTGAAGGCCGAACAGGGAAGAAGCGCCTGACGGCCACGCCTTGTGCGGTACTGGGCCGGCCCCTCAAGTGTGCGAATGTTCGCCGCCCAGGGTCACTACGGACTACTCATGTCCGCGCGCCCGCGCGACGAATTCTTCGCGCAGGCGTCGGTCGCCCTTGTCGGCCTCGACAGCAGTCAGCATCTCGTAAAAACGCGGACAGCAACCCGTACTATTCGGTTTCGTGCGACGAGGCGCCTCGATTGCCCTGTGTCTACACAAGTGTTCGGGTTCCCAGGAATATGCAACGTCCACCCGAACTCGGCGCACGTGGTCGTGCCCTTCTGTGTGCGGCCGCGGGCACGGACGCGCGAAGACCCCGGAGCCGTGGGTGCCGGGGCCTTCAGTGGAGGGTTCAGCCTAGTAGTCGATGGCTTTCTGCTGCGTCCCGGATTTGAGCGCCGCAAGCCGGGCCTCCACTTCGGCCTGTTCGCCGAGGTCTTCCAGGGAAGCGAACTGGGCGTCCAGGGATGAGGCTGCGAGTTCCTGCTGCCCCCGTACGGTTGCTTCTTCGCGGCGGATGCGTTCCTCGTACCGGCCGATCGCCGACGTCGGGTCGGCGAAGTCCAGGGATTTCAGTGCGTGGTTGACCTGGGACTGGGCGGTGGCGACACGGGCACGGTTGACGAGCTCGTTGCGCTTGGCGGTCAGTTCACCGAGCTTGCTCTTCATCTGGTCCAGGCCGTGCTTGAGCTGGTCGACGACCTGGTTCTGGGAGCTCAGCGCCGGTTCCTGCGCCCTGGCGGAGGACTCTGCGGTCATCTGTCGGCCGATGGCGAGCTTGGCGAGGTTGTCGAACTTGTCCGCTTCCACTGGGTTCCCGGCCGAGCGGTACTCGTCGGCTTTCCGGGAGGCGGCGAGGGCCTTGTGGCCCCAGTCGGCGGCCTCATTGGCGGAGCGGCGGTAGTCGTCCTCGACCATGCGCAGGTTGCCGATGGTCTGGGCGATCGCGGCTTCGGCTTCGTTGATGTTGGCCGAGTAGTCGCGGATCATCTGGTCCAGCATTTTCTGCGGGTCCTCAGCGGAGTCCAGGAGGGCGTTGATGTTGGCCTTGGCGAGCTGGGCCATGCGGCCGAAAAGGGTCTGCTTCACGGGGTTTCTTTCAATAGACGGCGTGTTCAAATCCTATGTGTACAGCGGCGCGCCAGACACCACGCCCCGCTGGCCCAGCGGCGGACCGGAACATGCTGGTCGTGTTCAAAGTCGGCGTGCGGCCGCAAATCTTGAATCGGAACGAATGAGGGCAGACCGTGCGCTGGAAACTCAGCTGAGGATGGATGTGCTGACTGCCGCGTTCACTGCGGCCGGCAGGTGGTCCCTGGCGCTCATCAGGTTTAGACGGTTGAAAAGTGACGCGTCGGTCGAGCCTGCAGCGAAGCAGGAGGCGCCTGGAGCTCTCGATAAGCAGTACGTGGACTGCCGGGCGGCCGCACTGGTCTTGGAGGCGAGGCTCAAAGCCGTTTTTTGAGTCACTGGCTCCCTTCATCGTATGGCACCAGGTCAATGAGCTGCTGGCAGTGCGGTACATGCGTGCAACTGACCACGCTACTAGCAGCACTTGCTCTGTGGCATGGCCGACGGGTCCAGCGCCCTCGCCGAAACCGACTGGATCCTCTGAAAGACTTGGCGGTGGAGGGCACGATTGAATGAGACTGTGCGGGCCGTGTGTCGATGGTCGTGGAGAACCGGATCGCGTCCTCCTACGGCGGGGAAGACATCGCCGCCGTGTTCGAGGAGTTCGGCGGAACGTACTAGGCGGAGCAGGGGCGGCCCCACAATTGTCGGGGCCGTCGCGTGCCCTCGCCGCACACATGAGGTTCACTAGGCATTGCCAACTATCGAGGGGGAGCCCGTGGGCCTCGGTTTCCGCAAGACTGTCAAGCTCGGCAAGAAGACCCGCCTGAACGTTTCCAAGTCGGGGATCTCAGTATCACGCAAGGCAGGACCCGTCACCATCAACAGCCGCGGCAGGCTCACCGTCCGCCTGGGCAAGGGTCTCACCTGGCGCCTGTAGCAGGACCCTGCACGGATTGATCCGTTCCGGTAACAGGCTGCAGCGCAGCTCGGTAGCGCACCTGACTGGGGCCAGGAGGTCGTAGTCGGACGCCTCGGGCTGGCGCTCGAATCTTCGATTCGAGACGGCATCCGAGTGTCCGAACAGTCATCCGCGAAGCCGGACTGTCTGTGTTCAATCCTGTCATCCCGACGTCGTAGACGTGAACGCCGTGCCGGGTCCATCCCGGCTGCTTCAAGAACGGCGCCAGCCAACCCGACGGCATCCTCGGTGCGGTAGTTGACGCCGGCAGAGACGCCGTCGGACTGGTCAATCTGGATGGACGGCAGATCCTTTTTGAGAACGGGGCGCCACACTTTCAGCGTGTCCTCCGGGATGTCGATGCTGGAGTGGGTGTGTACGACAAAGTTCTTGGCTGCCACGGGTATCCGTTCCTCGCCTGAAAATGGGCAAGAGATCAGTGTAAGCACGATCGTCAGGACCGCGAGGCATTCCGATCACCACCATTTGTCCGGCCTCGGTCTTTTCATCAATGTCACACTCCCGGCCGAGGAGCAACGGGCCCACATGGATGGGGAACAGAGCCTCCTTGCAGCCCACCAAAGCTGGGCTGCCCCACTTAGAGTCGCGAACTCGGCCCATGAAGTGGTTACGAAGATCTGTACACCATGCGCAACGTGTCTCTAGCGTCGGAGATTCGGCAAAAATACGGAACGGGCGCCACAAACTTCCAATTAGACTGGCCGCGATGACCCGGTTCGCAGGTACGTGCCTCCGCGCGGTCCCGGCGATTCCTTGTTGGAAGTTCTTCCAAATTGATCTACATCTCACATCTCGTCGTTGTAGATGGACAATCTATTTGGTCCTTTGGACAACCTAGTTGGTTGTGAGTTGCCAAGATAGTTGGCACAAGTGACAAGTTAGTTGGCGAGTCACAAATAACATGGCATCCGTGACAAGTTGGTTGGCAGCTGTGGAGACACCGACTATTGGTGGACGTGAGCTTGTCGAGTCCCTAACCTGACACGGACGGCCCCGCATGCAAGAGCATGCGGGGCCGTTCTTCGACGAATTCAGGCTCGCTGGCTGCCATCGACCTCAAGGATCAGCTTGGGAAGCTTCAGAGCAAAACTATCTGATAGGGAAGAAATGGCAGAGTACAGCGTAGGACCCTTCACATTTCCGTCTAAGCAGAAAGCCTTGGACTACCTGAGCGATCAACTTGAGAAGCACCACGACGGTCAGATCGTGGAGGATCAAACCCTCGCCCGGTTCCTGACGGAGTTGGTCAGCCTCCATGATGAGGCTGAGGAAAAGATTGGCCCCGGAATCAGCCATTGGGTCGTCACGCGAAACAACAACGAGTCCGGATACCGGACACGCGGCTTCTCGATCGCACAAGAGGGCGGAATCGAGAATATCCCTTTTGGGTACTCGAAGGTCATCCGGCAGCCGGGCCGTCGGGCAAAGTTGGCCGAGACGCTTACCCAAGAAGCTATTCATGTCACGAGAGAGTTCCGCGAGCGTGCCTTCGCTGCGGACGTGGTTAGGTGCGCGGATACGGGGGCAATCATCTCCGACGTCAGACTTGCGAATGCGGTGCATCGACGGCCGGCGCGCCGTGAGTTGCACCAATTGTTCATGACCGCGGAGGGCTTGACCGTCGAGGAGATTGGCCTTGTTAAGGCCAATCCTGGATCAGGCTATCGGCTGGAGGATCGGGAACTAGCTGAACGATGGGTTGCGTTCCAGCAGGCACGGATGGATGGAATGGACATCGTGCTGTGGAAGCGGGCTGACTCGATCGCCTGACGTCCGATGCATGCCGCGAGGGCTGCCGAATCGCCCGTCGAATACCGTCTAAACTCGAACGGTGATAACAGGCGAAATCAAATCTCAGGTAGACAAGGTCTGGAACGCGTTCTGGACCGGCGGCATTTCCAATCCTTTGGAGGTGATCGAACAGATCACGTATCTGCTCTTCCTGAAGCGCCTCGACGAGAACCAGACGCGCGCGGAGAACAAGGCCAACCGCACCGGCAAGCCGGTCGAAAACCCGGTCTTCCCCGGGGGTCTGGATGAGAAGGGCCGCTCGTACCAGGACTTCCGCTGGAGCAAGTTCAAGAACTTCTCCCGCGACGAGATGTTCACGGTCTTCGCCGAGCACATCTTTCCCTTCCTGCGCACCGGGCTGGTCCAGCTGGCCAATGGCGAGGAATCCTCCTACGCCCAGCACATGAGGGACGCCCGCTTCACCATCCCCAATGCCGGGTTGCTGGAAAAAGTCGTCGACATCATCGATGAGATCCCCATGGACGAGCGCGACACCAAGGGCGACCTCTACGAATACATGCTCGGCAAGATCGCCTCGGCCGGCACCAATGGCCAGTTCCGCACCCCCCGCCACATCATTGACCTGATGGTGAAGATGACGGCACCCCAGCCGCTGGAGGCCATCTGTGACCCGGCGGCCGGCACGGCCGGGTTCCTCGTCCAGGCCGGCGAATACCTTCGGCAGCAGAACCCGAACCTGCTCACCACACCGGAGCTGAGCCGGTTCTTCCACCACAGCCAGTTCCACGGCTACGACTTCGACAGCACCATGCTGCGGATCGGGTCTATGAACATGATCCTGCACGGGGTCGAAAACCCGGACATCACATACCGGGACTCCCTGGCCGACCTGCATGGGACCGAGGAGGAAAAATACGACGTCATCCTCGCCAACCCGCCCTTCGCAGGCAGCCTGGACTACGAAAACGTCGCCAAGGACCTGCTCTCCCTAGTCAAGACTAAAAAGACCGAGCTGCTCTTCCTTGCCCTGTTCCTCAGGCTCCTCAAGCCAGGCGGCCGCGCCGCGGTGATCGTGCCCGACGGCGTGATGTTCGGATCATCCGCGGCGCACAAGGCGCTGCGGAAGATGCTCGTCGAAGACCACAAGCTCGACGGCGTGGTCAAACTCCCCTCCGGTGTCTTCAAGCCCTACGCCGGCGTTTCCACCGCTATCTTGTTCTTCACGAAAACAAACTCCGGAGGCACCGACAACGTCTGGTTCTACGACGTGACCGCGGACGGCTTCAGCCTCGACGACAAGCGAACCCCGCTGGAAACATCTGACCTTGAGGACGTTGTGACCCGCTGGCAGCAGCGGACGGCGACGGAGACCGACCGGGCGCGCACCGAACAGTCCTTCCTCGTCCCCAAATCTGAAATAGCCGCAAACAGCTACGACCTCTCCCTAAACAGATATAGAGAAGTTGAACATGAGGCGATCGAGCACAAGGAACCGACCGAAATCATTGCCGAGCTGGAGACTCTTGAGTCAGAGATCACTCAAGGCCTAACAGAGCTGAAAGCGCTAATCCGTGGTTGAGACCGTGTCTCTGCGTGAAGTCGCGAGAATCGATCGAAAATCAATCGCACCGGAAAAAATTGCGACGGGTTCGAACTACGTGGGCCTCGAAAACATTGAATCTGGCGGTCGGCTCATAAACGTGGGCACCGTGGCCAACGGTGAACTAGCCAGCTCCAAGTTCGTGTTCACGAGGGAGCACGTTCTATATGGGAAGCTGCGGCCCTACTTGGCGAAGATCGCGCTTCCTGAGTTCGACGGGATCTGCAGTACGGACATAGTGCCGGTACTGCCCGGTTCCAAGTTGGACCGCCGATTCCTTGTTCATTTCCTTCGCCAACCGGACACGGTGCAGCTGGCCAACTCGATGGCCACAGGTGCAAATCTGCCGCGGCTCAGTCCAGCTGCTTTGGGGGAAATGGTTGTTCCCCTCCCGCCCCTGAAAGAGCAGCGGCGGATTGCTGCCATCCTCGACAGGGTCGACGAGCTTCGCACCAAACGCCGTCAGGCCCTCGCCGGTCTGGACGCCCTTACGAAGTCCATCTTCCACAGCATGTTCGGTGACCCCATCATCAATCCGATGGGGTGGCCGATGGTTAGGGTGGGCGAAGCTTTGGAATCAGCAAAGTATGGATCGAGCGAAAAAGCGGCCCTCGCAGGGGACACACCTGTATTGCGGATGAACAATCTCACGTATGGTGGCCAGCTCGACCTGAGCCAGATGAAGTACCTGCCCGGCGACGTCGACGAGAAATACCTGGTCAGATCAGGCGATGTCCTGTTCAACCGGACGAACAGCGCAGAGCTCGTTGGCAAGACTGCTGTCTATACGGGTCCCGAACCGATGGCCTATGCCGGTTATCTCGTTCGTTTGAGGACCAACGCGTCGTGCCGCCCCAATTTCCTTGGGACGTTTATGAACCTGCCTTCAACAAAGAAAACTCTGCGAAATATGTGTAAGAGCATTGTCGGCATGGCAAATATCAACGCGCAAGAGGTTCAAGAAATCAAAATGCCTTTGCCGCCCGTAGAAAGGCAGAAGGACTTCGAGGCCCGTCTAGTAGCCATCAGCCAGTTGAAGGATCGGCATCGCATGCAGCTTGCCGAACTCGAGGCACTGTTCGCTTCCCTCCAACACCGGGCATTCCGCGGAGAGCTCTCATGAGCGAGATGGCTTCCTCCACGGTCGACTCGGAAGTGCCGATTTGGCCCCTCTTTGTGGCCCATGTGCTCCGGGTCCTGTCCACAGGCGAAACGTTGCATCGCCGGGACATCGTCAGCCGCGCCATTGACTCTGCTCGGCTGTCCGACGCCGCGCGGGCGGAGACCCTGAACACAGGCGGACTCCGCTCCGAGCAACGCCTCGGTTGGGCCATTAGCAATCTGCTGAAAGCAGGCTGGATCGAGCGGCCGGTCCGGGCCAATTACCGCATCACCGAAGCAGGGCGGGAATGGTTCTCCAAGCACCCGGAGGGGATTAGCGACTTTTCCACGGCACGGACGCTCTTCGCACCATTTTGGCCGCAGTCGGATGGCCGGAAACCCGTGCACCCCGCAGCCGAAGAAACACTCGTGGAGGACATTGACCCGATCGAACAGATTGAATCCGGGATCAACCGCATTCACTCCGACGTCGGCGATGCCCTCTTGACGCGTCTCAGGGAGAGCCACCCTGATTTCTTTGAGCAAGCGGTTGTCGATTTGCTCCTCAAGATGGGCTACGGTGGTGCCGAGCAGCGTGGGAAGCGTATCGGTGGCAGCAATGACGGCGGCGTTGACGGGGTCATCGACCAGGACGCGCTGGGCTTGGACCGTATCTATGTGCAGGCCAAACGGTACGCCGATGGCAATACTGTGGGACGTGAGGCTATTCAGGCCTTCGTCGGTGCGCTGCACGGTGTAGGCGCCTCGCGCGGCGTCTTCATCACCACGAGCGCCTTCACCTCCGGCGCACGGGATTACGTGAAGGCCGTTCCGTCTCGGGTCATTCTGATTGACGGTGCTCGGCTTGTTGGGCTGATGATCAAGTACCGGGTGGGAGTCCAAGTGAAGCAAAGCTACGACATTGTCGAACTCGACGAGGACTTCTTTGAATAGCCGCACCCTACGGAATTAGCGTCGCATTGCCGCGGGTTTGCGCTGAAGCCGTGTGGTCCGGCCGTATGCCGGGCATCACCGTCTAGGCTCCAGAGAGAAGAACAACAAAGGAGTGGCATTGGGGGATCTGAGCAGCAACTTCGCTGTGCTGCAGGCGGAGTGGCCGGGTATTGCTAAGGAAGCGCGGCTGGCCGAGCTGTATGCGCGGAAGGACCCTCGGTCTTCCCTGCTCTACGCGCGGCGGTCGGTCGAAGCGCTGCTGGCCTGGCTGTACGACGCCGACGACGCGCTGACGTTGCC
Source organism: Arthrobacter sp. YAF34 (assembly GCF_052113245.1). Classification (NCBI taxonomy): domain Bacteria; kingdom Bacillati; phylum Actinomycetota; class Actinomycetes; order Micrococcales; family Micrococcaceae; genus Arthrobacter; species Arthrobacter sp. YAF34. The sequence continues at coordinate 36,845 of NZ_JBFRCV010000012.1, read as the reverse complement.
TTACAAGAGCGATCTCAACGGCCTGATGTCGGAGCCAACATTTAAGCGGCTCGCGGGCGAGACGATCGTCAGCAAGTTCCACCTCATCCGCAAGGTCGCGAACAGCGCCATCCACACCAACGCCGCCATCACCGTCCAGCATTCTGAGCAGACCATTCGGGAACTCTTCCACGTCTGCATCTGGCTGGCGCTTCGCTACACCCGGGATCCTGCCAACCGCCCGGCCTCGACTGTTGCCTTCAACGGAAAGTTCCTCAGCCCGACCCCGAAGCCGGGCGTTCCGGTGCCCGCCGAGAAGCCCCGCACTGCGGACCAGACGGCCAAACTCGCCGAAGAACTGGCGGCCAAAGACGCGGCGCTGGCCGCCCAGAAGCAGGACAACGAGCAGCTGCACGCCCAGCTTGAGGCCCTGCGCGCACAGATCGCCCGGGCGAAGGAAGAAAACAAGAAGCTCCCGGACAGCCACGACTATTCCGAAGCCGAAATCAGGGTCTACATCGATCTGTACCTGGGCGAAGCTGGGTGGGCACTGGACCAAGCCGAGGACCGCGAATTCGAAGTCCACCACATGCCCACCCACGCCGGACCCACAACCGGAACCGGGTTCGTGGACTACGTCCTTTGGGGATCCGACGGCAAGCCACTTGCCGTCGTCGAAGCCAAACGGTCATCCAAGTCACCCTACGAGGGACAGCAGCAGGCCAAGCTCTACGCCGACGCGCTAGAGACGGAGAAGGGCCAGCGCCCGGTCATTTACTACAGCAACGGCTACGAGCACTGGATCTGGGACGACGCCGCCGGCTATCCGCCCCGGCCGGTCCAGGGATTCCACACCCGGGACCAGATCCAGCTCATGGTCGACCGCCGCACCACCCGGAAACCCCTCGCCACGGCGCCCATCAACACCGAGATCGCAGGCCGCAGCTACCAGCAGGCCGCCATCCGGGCCGTCACCGACGCCCTGGAAACGGACAAGGAACGCAAGGCGCTGCTCGTTATGGCGACCGGCTCCGGCAAGACGCGCACCGTCGTCGCGCTCTCCAGCCTGCTGATGCAGGCGAACTGGGCCAAACGCGTACTCTTCCTGGCCGACCGGGTCGCCCTGGTGGACCAGGCCGCCCGGGCCTTCAAGACCAATCTCCCTGGATCCTCACCCATAATTCTGGGTCGGGACGTGGAAGCTGATAGCCGCATCCATATCGCCACGTACCCGACGATGATGAACCTGATCAACGAACGGACGGACGACGGCACGGTCCTGAAGCAACGGTTCGGGATCGGCCACTACGACCTGATCATCATCGATGAGGCCCACCGCTCCGTGTACCAGAAGTACCGGGCCATTTTTGACTACTTTGATGCGTATCTGGTGGGCTTGACCGCCACGCCGCAGTCCGAGGTGGACCGCAACACCTACTCGCTGTTCGACATCGAGGACCACGTCCCCACCTTTGCCTACGAGCTGACGCAGGCCATCTCCGACGGCTACCTCGTACCGCCCCGGGCCGTGTCCATTCCACTGAAGTTCCCGGTCGAAGGAATCCGCTACGACGAGCTATCGGAGGAGGACAGGGAAGCCTGGGACTCCGCCGAGTGGGATGAGGACGGGGAGATTCCGGACGCAGTGGATCCGGCCATCCTGAACACCTGGCTGTTCAACGCCAACACGGTGGACAAGGCACTCGAGGTGCTGATGACTCGCGGCCACAAGGTCGCCGGGGGAGATCGGCTCGGGAAGACGATCGTGTTCGCCAAGAACCAGAAGCATGCAGAGTTCATCGCAGAGCGGTTCAACATCAACTACCCCCAGTACGGGGGCACATTCGCGAAGATCATCACCCACAACGTCAACTACGTCTCCACCCTGATCGACGCCTTCGCCCGCACCGAGGACAGTCCGCACATTGCCGTGTCCGTGGACATGCTGGACACCGGCATCGACGTGCCCGAAGTAGTCAACCTGCTCTTCTTCAAGGTGGTGCGGTCCAAGACTAAGTTCTGGCAGATGGTGGGCCGCGGCACCCGGCTCAGGCCGGAACTGTACGGACCTGGCGAGGACAAGCAGGACTTCTTCATCTTCGACGTCTGCCAGAACATTGAATACTTCAACGCCGAGCTCCCCGGTTCCGAAGGCTCCCTGGGACAGTCCCTGGCGCACCGCAGCTTCGCCGTCCGGACACAGTTGCTGGCCGAAGCACGCACCGCCGGCCTCGACGGCGACTTCGTGCCGGCGCTCCAGTCCGGCCTTGTGGGCCAGGTAGCAGGGCTGCCCCGGGAGAACTTCCTTGTCCGCCCGCAACTGCAGTGGGTGGAGAAGTTCGCCAAGGCGGACTCGTGGGCCGCCCTTGCCACGCAGGATCTGACGGACCTGCAGACCAAACTGGCCCCCTTGGCGACGCTGGCTTCCGCCGCCGATACCGAAGAAGCCAAACGCTTCGACCTGCTGATGTACCAGGCGCAGCTGGCATCATTGACCTCTGCGGCTGCCGTCGAGCCGTACCGCAGGAAAATTGTCGAGATTGCGTCCGCCCTGCAGGACCAGCCGAACATCCCCGCCATCGCCGCCCAGATGGTCCTGATCCAGTCGATTCTCGAGGGTGAAGAGTGGGGCCAGGTCTCGCCGCAGTGGCTTGGGCTGATCCGTGTGCGGCTTCGCGGGCTAGTGCACCTGATCGAGAAGAAGCGCCGCAAGGTGGTCTACACGAACTTCGAAGACACTCTCGGCGAGATCGTGGAAGGTGAGCTGAAGGGGACCGTGACCGGATCGGTAGATCTGGCCCGGTACCGTGAGAAGGCCCGGATGTATCTGCAGGGATTCCTGGACCACATGGCCATCCATCGCCTACGCCGCGGGCTGCCCCTGACCGAGACGGATCTTGCTGAACTTCAGCGCATGTTGAGTGAGAGTGGCGCGGGTTCACCCGAGGAACTTGAAGCTGCCACTGAGCAGGCAGAGGGCTTGGGGTTGTTTGTCAGGTCTCTTGTGGGAATGGACCGGCAGGCGGCGTTGGATTCCTTGTCCGAGTTCGTGGGGGATAAGACCCTCAACGCCAACCAGTTGCACTTCGTCGACATGATCGTCCAGCAACTCACCGAGAACGGCGTCGTGGACGTCGGCGCTCTATACGAGTCTCCCTACAGCGACGCTGCGCCTGCGGGGCCGGAGAGCTTGTTCCCGGAGGCGGATGTGGATCTGCTCGCCGACGCATTGAATCGGGTGCGTTTCTCCGCGATGGTGGGGTAAGTGACGCCGGTGGTTCACCTTAGTGGAGCACGTTGACACGCGACAATCCCCCGCGCCGGCTCGGGGATCTTTAGCTACGGCCCTAATCAAAGACCTCACCGGGATTCGGGTCATACAGGACTGGGAACAGTGGTAGTTCGGCTTGGTCGAGCCATTGTGCCCGCCAACCACACGACGAGAGCCAACGGACATCTGCTCAGTAGGAGACCCATCGGTTGACCGTCTCGATGCCCGCTGGCCGGATAGTCACATTGCCGGGGGTAAGCGGTGGAATGGCGATCCGGTGGCAAAACTTGTCGCTGGTCGTGCGACCGGCGTGGTCCGCGGTGGCGGCCGCCCAACCGTACGGGAAGCCCCGAATCTATAAAAGATATAAAAGATATAAAAGGATAAAAGCCGTTGGGATTGCCGCCTGAACGAGCCAAGGTGTCGTAATCGACGTCGTGCGAGGCTGCGGCCGGTCCCGGCTGTCGTGGTGGCATGTCCATGGAGGATGAACACCGTCTCAGTGCACGGAAGATGGCTGCGTTAATCCGGCGCGAACTGGCCTGCGGTGACCTGGATTTCGTCTTCAGAATCATGACCTCGGCTATTGCGGACTTCCGCGACACTGCGCCGGAGAACCGTGAGGATTTCCTGATGCCGCCGGAGTCCACCGGATCGATCCAGCGGTCACCCTACTTGCAGCTGTCGTTGGGCGTGAATGCGGCCGCCTAGGAGTTCCGCGGCCTCCCTGGACGTCGCCGGAACCTCTGGCTGAGGAATGGGTCGTCACGACCCTCCCGGCACCATCCGAGCAGTGGCTGGCCAGAATCAGGGCAGGGACCCCGGCGGAGTTCTCCCGTCTGCGCCTCTGGTCGGGTTCACTTGCTGCTAATTTTGCAAGCTGCTATGCCATGTGGCTTCTAAATCACCAAACGTCCACCAGACTTCGACAGGGGTGTACAGATCGTACAGCGAAGCGGATAATGGAAGACAGGCTCGTCCAAGAGCGGATCGCCGTAGGGGAGCCCACTGTGACGTTTGACAGGATTGGCCGATGGGTCGGTTGCGGCGGACTCGTTCTATTGATCGGGCCGAAGACCCATTTCTGGAAACACGGGAGGCGAGCATCCATTGTTAGCTCGCAGCCCAGCGTGACCTGTACCGGCTGACAGTAGCGAGCAGCAGGAGGCAGAAGTGGCCGACGGGGATCTGAACGTAATTCTGAGCGGGAACCAGCGCGAGCTGTACTGGAACCTCAAGGATACGGGCATGCGGTCCTGTGGTGGCGGGACAGCCAAATGAAAGGGCGCGGCGTCATCCGGCACAGGCGGATGAGCGCCCTCGACACATCCACTTTGCCTTTGTGCCGCCTACACGATTATCACTACCGCCGCTCGGCGGAGCGTCTCTGGAAGCGGGGCCGGGAGGACTACTCGTACCGGAACGATATGTCTTCGTCCGGGCTGTCGCCAGTTCCAATGATCGTGGTGGCAAAGTTTGTTTCCCCCGCCCGGATGCCGCTTTGGATGGTGCCTGCCTTGCCTAAAAAGATCGTCAATTTACGTGCCTTCCTGCCCGGCAGCGAAGCGCAAATCAGCTCGCTGATTTCTGATGTGCGTGTCAGAACATCAGGCGGAGAACCTGGGCTGGCGAGCCTGACCATCATGATAGATAAATCAAACCGGTCGATTCCGGCAACGAGTGTCCAAGCGCGGGAAACCTACCCGGACATCGCAAACCTCATCGCCCAGGCTGTGGCGGCACCTGCGGCTAGACCCGTGGGGACGCTGTTGTGTCGCGGGGAATTGCAGCAGATGAACTTTCCTTGGCCGGCCCTCCTCAATGATGAGGCGCACGCGGCGACGGCTGCCCGACGTCCGCGCGCTCGGCCGTCTAGGATCCTGACCGAGTTCGGCGAGGATGAGCGCTCTCGTGGTGTCGAAGTGGTCTGCCGGGAACTCGGTATCACCCTCGCCACGACCCCAAGGACGCTGCTCGCCAATGCGATTGTTGAGCGTGCCTTGTTGACTATCAGGAAGGAATTCGTCGATAAGTTGCCTGGGCAGTCCCGCCGCGGTGGCCGCGGTGGCCGCGGCGGCGATGAGAAGGACCTCATCCTACTTGAGGATTTGGCCATTCTGTTCGACCGCTGGGTTGTCCAGATATGGCCGCATGTGCGGGGAGACTACTAGGAGTTGCTGGTAGGTCACCTGCGCAATTGTTGGTCTTTCGTCTGCGGTGCGATTCATAGTAAAACAACTCGAGAGGACGCAGGAACTAAATGTGTGCTTTCAGCGCCGAAAAGGCGCCTGGATTCCGGCTCGGAGTCCCTCGGATTGGAAAAAACCGGGCGAAGTCGTCGCACCCCTACCAGGGTCTTAGTATCAAGGACGGGCTTGAAGAAGTCCGCTGGTATTACCCGGAATCAAAGGGCGGCGGCGAAGTACACGTCGTGGACGGAACCCCGTTCAAAGGTGACGTCACACGAGCTGTTACCGTTCGCACCGCCCGCGTACGCCCCGGGGGAGCAATGCCAGATGGACTCCACACCGATGGACATCATGGTGCTTGACGACAACGGCAAGCCCGTCCGGCCCACCCTGACCACGTTGATCTGCGTCGCGACCCACAGCATCCTTGCGGCGATAGTTACGTTCGGCGTGAAAGGCGTCGACCTGGTCTACCTGCTGGCCAAGGCGCTGTCGATCCCGGACCTGCGGCCCGGTCCCGCCTTGCCGTTTAACCTGAACGAGATCCGGGCCATGCCGTGGGCGGCAGCACTTATCGAAGCGGAACTGGAAGGCAAAGACCTCTCCCGGCCGATCATAAGAATCCAACGCATCCTCATCGACCTCGGCCGCGACTTTCAGTCCAACGTCGTCCTGGCTGCCTGCCATATGCTCTGCGTCGACATAACCAACGCGGCACCCGGGACCGGGACCGACAAGGCCATCGTCGAGCGGTCCCACCGCACCATCAAAGACATGTTCGTCAGGCACCTGCCCGGCTTCACGGGAGGGAATCCGGATGACCTGGCAAGAACATTGAAAAGCGCAAAGACCTGATCAGCATCCACACGCTCGCCTACGTTCTGGATCTGTGGATCCGCCAGGTGTGGCAGAACCTGGAGACCGATGCGCTGCGAAACCCCGAGTACCCCGGCCGCCGGTACAGCCCCAACACCATGTACGAGGCCCTCACATACCGCACCGGATGCCTATTCACCCCCATCACCCGGAACACCTTCATCACCATGCTGCCAGTCGAGGAGAGAACGATCGGCCGCGTCGGAATTCAATTGCGCAAGAGGCGGTACGACACAGCCGAACTGGATCCTTACCGCGGCAAGCCGTCGGGAAATCAGCTCGCCAAGGACCTCTGGCGAGTCCATTACAAACCGGACAACCCCGCCGCGGTCTGGGTCTACATCACCGAGCTGGACTGCTTCCCCGACGCAGGCAAATACATCGAATGCCACTGGGTAAACGCCGACGCGTTCGACTCGCCATTCTCGCGTGCGACCCGTGAGAATGAAGAGAACATCGCTGCTCTGGGGCAACAAATTACAGCAAAGGAACGCAGCGACCTGTCCCGGCAGCTGGTCAGGGGCGCCGCCGCAGCAGCCGAGAAGGAATTCCGCGCGGCGGCGGACCGGGAGCAAAGAGAGAAACTGGCCGACGAACAAGGCATCGGACGTCCTAAACCCACGACAATCGTGGAACCCGAAGACTCCTCCAAAATGTGGGCTGGGGCCACCGGCACCGATGCCTACAAACTGTTCGACCCCGACGACATCGTGAACGCCATGGACACGAAACACTACCTGTCCGAGGACGCCACCGCGGACGCGCCGGAAAACCTGAAGCGCGACGAGAAGGGACTCTAGATGCCCGACGATCCTGCCGCCCCATCCGGAGCGGATGCCGCCACATCGGACATTCTCCACCGGCTCAGCGGGCCCATCGAAGACGACAAGTCCCTCATGAGGTGGGAGTCTCTGAACAATCTGCTGGGCCCAAGCCGGAAACGCTTCCGTATGATCGACCGGCCCTCCTATGACGCCCTGAAGCGTGAAGACAGGATGGCATTCAACCAGGCCCGCATCCGATATATGGCCGGAGGGATGATCATCACAACCTGTACAGTCCTTGACCTCATCGAGCAGTTCAGGAAGGCCCACATGATGAACGACGGATCGCTAATCGGCAGACGCGGGGTGCTTCTCTCCTCACCGGCTTCCACCGGCAAGTCCACGGCTTGCCTCGCACTGATCGAGTACTACCTGGCTCGATATGAGACCGACTATCCCGGGGCCACTGCAGAGGGGGCCGTTCCGGCCATCTACGTCTCCATACCCGCCACCCGCACCGTCAAGGGCGTCCTCCAGCGGATCGCACGATTCCTCGCACTGCCGTTCAAGAATTCGGACACCGAAACAGACCTGGCAGCCATGCTCCAGGCCACGCTGCCCGTCGTATCCACAAAACTGATCGTCCTCGACGAGATTCAAATGCTTGGCAATGCTGCATCAATCTCCCGCCCCGCGGTGAACAATCTGAAAGACCTGACAAATTACTTTGAAGGCACCATCGTGTACTCAGGTCTGGACCTGAAGGACTCGGAGCTTCTACAGAACGACGAGGGTCTGCAGCTCAAGCGCCGTGTCTTCAACGTCGACGTCATCGATTTCACCGGAGATATGACTGACAAGAAGGCGGACGAATGGGCCAAAATAGTCGCTGGATTCGCCGCCGAGCTGCCCCTATACGCAACAAGTGGAGAACTACTCGGGGCAGAGGCGGAATGGCTCCATTGGTTTACGGGGGGCAACATCGGAACGCTGAAGGCCGTCCTGCTCGACGCCGCCGCCAGTCTCATCCTGGAGGACAAACCAGGACAGGAGACGATCACACGGGGACTCCTGGAACTGTCCGTAAGGGATTACGCGGCAGAAACCGGGAAGACGAACGCAGTGCCGGCGGCCCCTCTGCAGGGAGCGGGCAGCCGGAGACGACTAGGCCATGCCGGAAATTGAACCGATCCACGCACTGCCGGCGCCGCTGCGGATCAAGGCGTGGCCGGGAGAAACCGTATACAGCTTCGCCAGTCGCCTCGAGCGCAATCTAAAGGCCACCAAACGCGTCATCAACCACCTCGCCTACTGCGACGCCACCCGGGTCATCGGCAAGAAAGCAACGCCGCGTCAGACCACCGAACGAATGATCAGCCTCTGTGAGGCCATGTGTGTCCTGCCGCCCGGAACCTTGGCTCCCATAGCTCCAATAAACAACCGCCCCTTTTCCTCGCATCTGTGCCGCGAGTGTGTCGATGGAATGGCGGTCGAGTACGCGTGGAACGGCGGAAGACACACCTGCGAACGACACCGCAGATGGATCGCTCCCGGCCCTTCACCGAAAAAACCTTCGGCATTTGAACCCCATCCCCCCGGGGAATACGCTTTGATGCAACTCAGCCAACCCGTGGTCGACGCTGACCTCCGCATTGTGGCACTACTCGCCGGAGGCCGAATTTCAGTTGCACTGATCGACGAGGTTGTGCGACGGATCAACTCGGCCTGCGGCCAAGAACACGGGGGAATCCCCCGACCTTGCGATCTTCCCGTAGCCGCCGCCGCCTTGGCTGCGGTCACCGATCCGGATACGCACGCGATCGTACTCGACGAGACGGTTTCGTTCGCGGAACGATACGCAGCACTTTGGGCCGTCCTGGTGGACTTTTCAGCGGCCGTCAGCCCGGAGCTGTGCGATCGGCTGTGGCTCCTCCTGAGACAGACCATCGCATGGACCCGTACAACCTTCTTGAATGAGGTCCCGGTGGAGGAGTTTGAGCCCATCATCGTGCCGGATCCTACTTTCAAACTACCTTCAGCCCGTTATCCCCTGGAGCCATTCCGACGATCCATGGCCTGCCTTCGGACGGCCGGAACGAACGCAGACGAGTGGTGGCGGGACCGATACATCGTCGTTCAGTCATCACCCCTCGTGGCCCCACTGCTTATGTGCGACAACGGCCATGTTCAACGGACACTAAAGCACCACGCACGCAGGATCGAGGGCGAAGACTTCCGCTGCTCCATATGCACCGGCCAACGAGTCGTATCAGGACTGAATTCCCTGGCCGACGTCATGCCCAAAATCGCCGCTGAGTGGGATCAAGCCGCCAACGGCGACTTAACTCCATCCATGGTTACTCCGGGATCCAACTTGAAAGTCGGTTGGATCGACGACAACGGTCACCACTACGACGCCTGGATCACGAACCGGACTTTGCAGGGCACCGGATGCCCCTTCTGTGCAGCGAAAGCGGTCTTGGCTGGCCTTAACGATTTGACCACTACGCACCCGCAGTTGACCGCCCTCTGGGACGACGAGGCAAACGGCGAACTGAAAGTCACGCAGGTCTCAGCAGGAAACTCGAAAGACAACATCCACCTGCGTTGCGACAAAGGGCATCCCTTCATCCGCACCCCTGCGAACCTTGTCAGTACCAAGGGGCGCTGCCCAACCTGCCACGGCCGCACAGTAATCCCCGGGGTCAACGACCTAGCTACGCTTCGGCCAGATGTCGCAGCTTGGTGGCACCCACACATGAACGGTGACCTCACCCCGGAAATGGTCACGCCGGGCAACGGGCGAAGGGTGTGGTGGCTGTGCGATGACGGACATGAATTCCCGGCCGACATCGACTATCGATGCCGACAGAAGAACCGCACGTGCTCTGTGGATACAGGTTGGTGGTTGCTCGGCGGAGTGAACGACATCGCGACCAAGGAACCGGACTTGGCAACTGACTGGAACAGTGCCAAGAACGGGATTCAGCCTTCTCAGACGGTCGCCACCAACCACCCCTGGTGGTGGACGTGCGCGTATGGGCACGACCAGCGCGCAACCGTCGCCAGCCGCCGTCGTGCCGGAGGCTGCACTGACTGTGCACCGGAGGAAAGGGTGGCACAACCGGAGCGAACGTTCGCACGGGGCAGACAGGGCTGGGATACGCGCAAGGAAGAGACGTTGTGCTGAAGCTACAACGAGATCTCTTGCTCAGTTCATGAACTGCCCGGGGTGACGCCGGTCCGCAGTTCCTAGCACCGTCAGCCAAGTGAGGAATCGAACTTAGAAAATACTCCACGGACATGGTCCCCATCGCATAGCACTGGATTCTTGTGTGATCCAATTGTCCTGTTCCCGGGATGCTATGCCCAAGTGACATATTTTGGCAGCTAATCGTGGCGGGATGAGTATCTGTGGTGGTCCCGGCACTTGTGTTCCCGACTCAGATCGGTGTGCCTCAGTAGCGCCCGCGGTCGCCGCGGTAAAATTCCGGAAGCGGTCCTTAGCCCAGAATCGGGAAAACAATTAGCAAGAGCATGGCCCAAATGATAGAGAGAATAATGACCATCGATCAAACTGCACTTAGAGGCCAACTCTTTCGCCCCTTTTCGGCCGACCACCGTCAGCTGCTCAGTGCTTTGCCTTCCCGAGCTGTTCAGGACGCGCGACGGGCTCTGGAAGGACATCTTTCCAGCGAGGAACGCATTCGACTCATAGCCGATCTTGAACCTTTGCTTGCGCGCTTGGAAAAGAACGCGGATCACTGGCTGAATGAACTGGACCCCAGGGTCCTTTTCTACTCCAACCGGTTGCGAGAGGGTGCCGAAGCAACCGTTGAAGGAAACTATCTCATCGGCGCTGCCGGCATCAATCGGTTCGCTTGGATTCTAGGTGTCGGCGCAAAAGGCACAAGGCAAGATGTGGAGGCGCTGTCCAGATATTTTGCACTCTGCGGGCAATGGATGGCCGTATCTTCCGTACTGGCCGCAGCCAGTACTAAGGACCACGACTTGCCTACGGGTTTCAGGTCGAATGAATGGCGTGAGCAGGTGAAGCGTATCATGCCAACAGAAATTCGGACGGCCTGGGCTTGTGAGCTGATTTGCAAATCATTTGCTACTGCGGTTGCGTCATCAGATCGGTTCGCAGCCCTGAGGCATGTCACTACCGACAGCGTCCGAAGCCTATTTGAGTGGTTGCGGATGGCGAAACTTGCCATGGACTACCAAGGGTCATACAACGCATTATCTGGCCGGATTGTCACGCCGGAATCGACGCCCTCAATTCTATCTGGAGTGTCTACCAAGAGCGGGAGTCTTTCTGGTGAGCCATTTGCTGCACTAGTTTTCAACCCTGCAATTGAGAGCGGACCTATTATCGAGTTTGGTGATGAATACTTACCTATAGCGCTTCGCGACGCGTTCACGTCCCTGGATCTTGCTTTTTTTGGTATGGCACGTAAGACATTTATGGGACGCGAAGCCACCAAGTTGCGGTCGGATCTCTTTGAGCTCACAGTCCGTGAAACCGTCAGGCAGGTTGCGGGTGACCGATTCACTGTTCCATCGGGTGAGGTTCTGTGTACTGATCCGGGCTCGCCAGGGAATGAGGGTGAAACGGACTTTTTCTTTTACGATAGCCAAGGGTTTGCCTACATCGGCGAGTGTAAGGCTATGGTTGCGCCGACCAAAGCAAAAACGGTCCTCAATGCATTTAAGGATCAGCTGGCGATTGCTGTAGATCAAGTGTCTATGAGACAGTCGCGCGTCCAGTCTGGACATGATGTCACTGTTTCTGGGGTTGCCATTAGCGGCCTTGCGTCTTCATCGGTTCGTGGAATCGTAACTCCACTTCACTCCTACGCTGCTGCGATTCTGGATCGAACTTGTCTGGCTGAAATCTTCCCGAAAGAAGCCGACTTGAGCAGAGTGTCGGTCATTCCGTTGCACCAGTTGACGCTCTTGATGGCTGGAATCGTAACGGGGCGCGATCTTAACGAGTATTTTACCTTTAGGGCCGGGTTGCTAGAGCGGGGAGTGCAAATCATTGATGAGATGGATACTTTTATTTCCTACATCTATGCTGGCCCGAATACGAACTACATTGTGTCCCAAGTGCCTATGGATTCTCCCCCCTTCCTCGCTCAGTACTCGATGGAAGTGGAGGCAATCTACAACAGCGACAGACCGGTTTCGCCTGAAGCTTGGGTTGAAACATTGAAGAAGCAGTGCCGTTCCAGTTGAAGTGATGCCACCGTGGTCAGGTCTGAGGCAGGGAGGAAGTGGCCGTGTAAGACATGCCCGGTCTTGCCGTGTCATGGTCGGAAAGCTGCTTGAGGAAGTCTCGTGGGAACACGACACCAGCTACCTACAAGGCGGGCGAGGACGGGAGACCCTATTGAGCGCAGAAGTTATGGTGGCACTGGACTTCCCTCCCCGCGACCGCTTTCTCGGTGCCGCAATTCCTGGCGCCGAGGGTGCAGACCACGCTAGGAATGTCCTGATCAATGAGATCAAAGAGGCCGAACTTCGATTCCTGCCCGGGGATATGACGCTCCGCCCGAGCCGGCCAGGAAATGACGAACTCGTGGTGCAGCCAAACGCTCTCATCACGTCTCCGAGCTCTGCATCGCCAGTTCACGTCCGATAATCGAGGCCAATTTTCGTGGCGAGGACATCGAAGACGAGGGATCAATGACGGGCGCTGAGGGGAACAAGCGGCCAGGGGCAGGACGCACGAGAGTGCACACAGTTGCCGTACTTCGCCGATACGGTGTTCGACTGAGGAGTAGCGGAGTATCCGTGCGACGAGTTCGACGGCGTTATGGTAGTGGGAGTTCAGCCGGTTGAAGGCGCGCCGGTGGGCAGCATGGTCACGCCGGCGAACTTTATGCTACGGAGTTGGATCCTGCTTCCCAATTGCAGACCCGGTATGGTCTGGAGGATCCGATACGGGGCGGCCTTGAGTGCCTCTCTCGGCAACGTCGTCCCTGGGAAGGCAGGGTTCTCGACTCGCCAAGGAACAACATTCCAATCAAGAACGGGAGGAAAGAAGCCCGGTGTCCTCGGCAACGATTGTTGAGTTGCTGGCCGTCGGGTCATAGTTGTCCCGCCTAATGAAACCGGAGCCATCAGACGCCTCACCGGATGGGCGTTGGAGAAGCACCAGGACATCGACGCCGCAAGACGCGGCCCGGGGATCAATACGGGTCTGTTCGACCCGGCCGTTGCGTTCGCCGACATGGCCGCCCTAAGGGAGTGCCTTCCGTGCAGCGAGTACGTGGGGCAAATACTCACGACTCAGGAGCGTTCCATTTTGGGAGGCCCTCTTGTTCCAGAGAGATATTCTTGCAGCGCCTCCTTTTAGGTCTCTGCAGACTTCCGGGGCCACTTCGCGGAGGTTTCTTCGTGGAGCCGGGTTGCGCGCGATGCAGCTCTGCGAAGTTCTCGCGCGAGACCTTCATCTTCAGTCAAACTGGCCTCCAGTGCAAGGTTTTCAATGCTGGTTTCCAACCTGCGCAACCTATTTCGGATTGTTATTTGTGACATCCAAAAATCCTCAGATTTGACCACGCACTGAAATTCGCCTTCGTTCTTGACGTTTGCGGTCAAGATCCACACGTTCCACGCCTGTTCTTCAGCCTTTACGGTTGTTCTGACGGGGAGGAGTTTCGTCGCCCCACTTATCGCATCAGGACCGCTGGGGGACGCCGAGAACTCAAGGGGGCGCGCGGTCTTATCAAGTAGCCCGGGAATCGCGGGGGGATCCTCGGGGCGACGGGCCGCTCGAGCAGCTTTCTCCTCGGCTTCCTTTTTGATGTAATCGACGGCTTCATCGAAGCTCGACCACTTGTTCTTGTTCTTGCGCTTGTCGCTTGCCCCGCACATCCAGGCGTAGCTGAATTTGTCACCATATTTGACTGCAAATAGCTGGTTTCCCAGCATGAAGTTCTTGGCCGTCGAGTTCCAGCCCTTCTCGTAGGCGTCAACGATGTTGATCTTGCTCGGCGACATTCGGCGTACTCCCTGATAGGCGACCGGGTGATGTAGAGGACAGCTTACGACGCAGCGTCAAGATCGCATGGCAGCCTCTCCGATCACGTGACTTCATGACAACTCGGGGAAGTTTTGGGGCGTCGTGGGCAAGCCGCAACAATGGCTCAGTTTTCGGCCGTCACCGACACTGAGAATTGCGCGTTTGCAACGGCCGGATGACGGAAATCTCTAGCCTACGCCCATGCCTCCGCGAACCGGGGGCCAAGGAAACCATCTGCTCCATGACCTGCTTGATCGCCTCCGGCTGCTGGTCGATGGATAGTCGAACTTGACCGGCAACCGCTTTATAGAAGAGTGCAATTTCGCCTGCACACCATCCAAGACCGTCCAGTCTGTACGGATGTCACGGCGCCTGGCCAAGACCAGCTCGGGCAATATCGGCCAGTACCCCATCTCTTGGAACCTGGAAAGCGGACTCGTTTTGGTCCACCGCGTCGAAAAATGCCAGCTCGTCGGTGTTCAGTGGTGGAGAGAAGTGTGATCCGCGATTTGGTGCTCAGGAACGCAGCCTGACCACGGTCTGCTTAACATGCATTGTGGCAGGGAATTCACCGCGAAGAGTCACCTATTGGGCTTTCGCGGTTGAGGATGCAGCGGCGCGGTCGCGAGAGTGGCCGGGTAGAGGTCGAGGTGCTCAGATGAGGGAGACCTACACCAACAGTCTTAAAGCTCAACGGGGTTGGCGTCGGTGCCGAGTTCTGCCCAGAACTTGCCAAAGTCGTCCAGGCCAGCGAGCGGCGAAGACTGGGCGAGATCGACAATGCCCCGGACGACGGCGTGAACCATTTGGGGGTCCCCTGAGTCCATGGCCTGGTCTAGGCGGACGAACATGTCCTCGCTGGTCTGCGCGCGCTCAGCGAAGACTCGCTCGAAGTAGAGCCTCAGAATCTTCTCGGCCGCGTGGATTCGGTCGACTTGGACATGCTCGGCCGCTGCAATAGCCGCGCGCTTTGTTTGTTCTTCTTGGCGGATCCGGCCGTACTCGCGTGCGGCCCCTACGATCTCGCTGAGAGCGACGAACGCATCAGCGTTGAGAATCGCTGAGTGCTTTGATCCAATCACCTTGCCGACGTGCACCTTCGCGTCAGACATCCTCAGCCTCCTTGACCAGAGTTCGGTACTTGACAGTGAACGTGGCGGTTTCCTCGTTCAGGTCTCCGGTTTCGTCAACAACCTTGGCTGCTGCGACGTTGCGAACAGCAATCGTCAGCGTCACTGCCTGCTGGAACCGAACAGCATGGCGTGCCGGGTCGAACAGTTCGGACTCGAGCAGATCGAGTGCCGACGTGGCTCGCACGACAAGTCGGCAAAGCAACTCCTCAAGTTCCGCGGATCGTTCGCCGATCGCGTCGAACTTGGCTTTCGTCACCTGCATCTCAGCGATTGCCTCGCTTATCTTGGCCTCATTCTCGCGGGCTTTCGTCTTCGCCTTCTCACCTTGCCCAGCGACTACAAGGCCGCTTACGAGGATCGCGGGCCCGATCGTAGCGAAGTTGAGGGCGGCTGCTCCGGCTGCCATCCCGGCGCCGCCCGAGGCGATGCTGCCACCACCGAGAAAGGCAAGAGTCGCGTTTGTCGCGGCCACACCGGACAAAGCCGAGATGGAGGTGCCTGTGCTCGCAGCGGCGAACGTTGTGACTGCGGTGGTGATCCCGGCGTTGATGCCGATCCCCGTGGCTGCCGACCCCCCGATCCCGCGCATCCAGGAGATCGCTTCCTGCCCCAGACTTCCTTCGAGCGTGACCTGCCCCGGGGTCGACTCGAGTCCGTCTACCAAGAGCTTCTCGCTCTCGGTCACCCGCTTTTCGTGCCGCCGCAGGAAGTCAGCCATTCGCTCAACAACCATTTGTATGGCTTGCTCCTGGCGGGTGCCAAGGGCCTTGAGGGAATCGTTCGTGACCAGCTCGTGAGCCTCAAGCTTGCGACGTTCCTGGTCGTAATGCGCTCCAGACTTTCGGATGCGGTCGTTGGCGCTCTTGATGTCATAGCCGCCTTTGAGTCCAAAGGCCGCGCCGCTCGCGCCGCTGATGACCCCGATGCCGATTAGGGCAAGGGGTACTAGAGGCAGGACCATCGAACTTCTCCGAGTCGGGTGAAAGTGTTCACAACTTCGAATCGTAGTGCCATTTGGCAGGGTCAGCGGGGGAAACGGCTCATCAAGGTTGTGTGTCGTCGTAGTCGGTGCGGCGGCGGTGTTGGGCGAAGTCCCTCGACGAGGGAAGGTCCTACGCTCGCCATCCGGAAGGTCTCAGTCTCGATGCGGTCGGGCGGGAAGGATTTGCCGAGACAGCAGCGGCCTTAGCCCGTCCGTGATGCCCGCAGCGCCGCCCGTTCCTGGGACGAGGCAAATCCCCGTACCGACACCACGACGGAGCTGATGACGATCAGCCCGATGCCTTACCAGTCGTTTGGGTTAAGGGCCTGATGGAGGATAACCCAGCCGGCCCGGGCCGCCGAGATGGGGTGGTGCTGGTGAAGGTGCCCCAAGATCCGGGCCGGTACCCGGCGCAGGGCGAAGGTTGGCCAGGTAGGACACGACTGAGGACATCAGTCCGCAGGCGGCAGCGAGTGCCACGCCCACTCGCATCTGAGAGGGCGGCAGTGATACGTGTGCGATCGATGAAACGCTGGTGAGTTGGCGCGGTGCCTGGCGGCTGCTCCAATCCACGGTCAACCGTAGTTGGGGTATTCGACACAGGTGCCGGTTCGCAGATCGCCAGCACGGTCCACCCACCCTTCGTCGGAACCATGTGGTGGAATAGCGTACATGACTGAGACGACCCCGCCCGATGACATCCTGGAGCGCATTTGCCGTGAGAACCTCGCTGTGTACCGAGAGTCACAGGGCCGGCTCCAGGAGGACGTCAGCCAAGAGGCACAAGTCGCCCATGACTATCGCGGTCGTCTCGTGTATGAGCTCCTTCAGAATGCGGATGACGCACTGGTTGGCGTTACGAGGACCGAGGACAGGGCCTTGTTTCGACTGACCGACACGGAGCTGTGGGTTGCCAACACGGGGCGCCCCTTCACCGAGGCCGATATTCGGGGACTGTGCGGCTTGGGAGCCAGTTCCAAGGCCCAGTCGGACGGCCCAAAGCGTGCCAGCATCGGTCACAAGGGGTTGGGCTTCAAGTCGGTCCTCGAAATCACCGACAGCCCCGAGGCCTACTCCGAGACGGTGAGTTTCCGACTGGGACGGGAGCAAGCGGAAGCGCAGGTGTCTCTGCTCTGGAAGGAGTTTGACCGCGGCAAGGTCCGCGGGGTGCCGGCGATGCGGTTCCCGCGGACGATCGCCGAGGTGCACGAGACTTGGGACGAACTCCGTGCAGCCGGCTATCACAGCGCGTTTCGATTCCCGTTCCACGAACGCGTCAGCTCCGAACAGAAGGCCGCACTCGCGCATCAATTATTGAACCTTCCGATGACCAGCGTGCTCTTCCTCAAGCACCTTGAAGAAGTGGTCATTGAGGTTGCGACCTCCAGCGAGAAGTCAGACCGTCAGTGGCTCTTGGAGAGGCACCGAGTGACCTCCGCTGGCGTAGAGCGGTGTGCCGGCCTGACCGAGTCGGGCCTCTTCAGGGTCGACTTGGTCAACCGTGAAGGTGAGGGTGACCGCTACTGGGTTGCTCACGACGGCAACGTGCGAATCGGCGACCACCGTGATGGCTTGAGCGGGCCCGCATGGGAGGGCGTGGACGTCTCTGAAGTGTCAGTCGCAGTCCGGGATGCCGAGGACCCCCATATCAAGACGGAAGACCGCCGGTTTCACGTCTTCCTGCCTACACAGGAGCCTTCATCCTGCTCGCTACTGGTCAACGGGGCCTTCACGACCGACCTTTCACGCCAGCACGTTCAAGTTGCGCACACCGCGTCGAACTACAACGGGTATCTCGTACGCCGCGCAGCCGAGACATTCGTGCAGACGCTTATGCCTCACCTCCTTGCCGAGGGTGGCCCACGTTACGTCCTGCGAGTTCTGGATCGAGACGAAAGCGACGCCGGGTCGGCCGGCGGACTCCTCGCCGACGCCATTGCTAGGGCAATGACGGGTGCCCGCTTCCTGCCATCAGGACCGAATCAACTCGCCCTCAATGAGGCGGTTTTTCCATCGAGCGTTCTCGACGCGGAGGGGTCCGCCTTCGCTGACCTGTTCAAGGCGGACTGCGTTCTGAGCGGCAGACAATTTCCTGATCCCGAGTTCTGTGAAGGTTCGCTTGCCAGGGTATGTGCGGCCTATGGGGCAGTGGCCCTCAGCCCAATTGACTCACTACGTGCCCTTGCGCACAACCTCGATACGAGGAAGGCGGCCTTACGACCAGGCCCCGACTCTCGTTATCGGGTTGACCCCGTGCTTGATCTCTGCGCGCTCCTCTGGGAACGATCTGATGCGGCGGATCGCCAGGCCTTGGAGGAGAGCGCCCGGCTGGAACCGGTCTTTCCGGTGGGTGAGAACGACGATGGCACCGTAAGGCGGATAGCCCTGGGAGACGAAAGTGCGTTCTACCCGCCGCGCTCTTCCGCGGAGGAACTTCCCCTTCGTAAGTTGCGGTTCCTCGCACATGCGGTGTGTTGGGGCATTCTCGGCAGGACCGAACAGAGGTCGGTCCTGGAGCGCCAGATGAAGGCGTGGGATGCGCTCTTCGACATCAAGGAGTTCCGCTTCGAGGAAGTCATGCGCGCCGCAGTCCTTCCAGGACTGACGCGCACGGCCGCGGCCGACGCCGAGTTGCGGGAGTCAAACCGCACCATCGAAGCACTCGCCACGATCTGTCGGTTGGCCGGAAAAACCACCAAACCCGATCAGCCTCTCCCCATGGGCCGGCTTGGCTCGGACCGAGCGTTCTTCAATCTCAGCCGCCTTGATGTTCCGTGTCGAGCCGATGCTAGCGGGGAGTTGACGTGGGCTCCGGCCCATCAGGTTTACTTCGGAAGCGACTGGGTTGGCGATGATTCGGTCGAGACCATCGTTGAAGCGATGGCCGCTGCGGGCGAGGTCATGCAAATCCGATTCCTTGCGTCGCCCGACGTGTTCGCCGAGTTCTCGTCCACCATCGGCGTCAACGTGGAAGACGACGCGAGCGATGCGACAGTCGATCCCGACGAGGGAGAAGTCGACCTCGATGACGACACCGACGAAGCCCTTGAGACAACCGTCGACGATCGGTGGCGCAACTTTTTCGCCTGGCTCGGCGTCAGCCGAGGTTTGAGACTGATCCACTTTCACGACGTCGATGACAGCGGGACCGGGTGGACGAACACGAAGGGTCTCGGCCTCCCCGGTGGCTGGGCATTTTCAGGTCTGGACAACGTATGGTCCGGATACAAAGCGGATCTCATCGGCGAACTCTCGTCTGATCCACGGTGGGAGCCGACGGACCACTATCTCTACCAGGTTCACAACCTTGATCGGCTCGACGAGATCGCCGAAGTCGCCCTCCGCAGGGACACCGAGGTGGCCGAGAAGCTGCTCGACCACCTCGTTCGCAATTGGAACACCTACGCTCGCCACACCCAGGCCGAGTTGGCATTCGTCCGAGCCGGCAAACAGCCGTCGGCAAGGACGACTCCTCCGCGAGCAGCGTCTGAAGAACTCGTCACTGCTGGCCCGGACCTATGGCTCTACCGACTCCGTCACCACGCGATTTGCCCCACAAGCCATGGTCCCCGTCGTCCAAACCAAACGTGGCGACGATCCGAGGAGCTCATTCGTCGCCTGGGCCGCAGTGGGCGGGACGCCGAGGACTACCTTCCTGTTCTCAAACAACCGATTGGGGTGCCGACCTCGACACTCCGCGCTTGCCTCGACGAACTACAAGTCCGCGGCGAGCTGACTCCGGCCGCGTTCACTGTCGAGGATGCACACGATCTCTGCGTACGCATTTCGCACATCTACCCGTCGGGCATCACCGACCAAGCACTGCGCTCGGAACTGCGGCCGATCTACCGCCAGATGTTCGAACTCCTGGTCGGCTGCACGGTGAACAGCGGGGTGCCACTCAGTGGCACCCCGCTTGCCGCGCGCACGGCGGCCGGGTACGAGTTCCTCGCCGCCCGAGACGTCGTGTACGCGTCGGTGTCTGGCAGTCGAGAACGGAGCGGCGTGCAGGACAAGGTGCCGTTGTTCGTTCTTGAGGCCGAGCCGGGAGCGCTTCGTCCGCTCCGCGAGCTCTTCGGAACCCCACTCCTTGAGAGCGCGTTGGAGTGGTCGGTGATGCCGGGCGAAACTGCTCTTGACGCACCCGGCCTCGGCACTTTCCGCCAGGGACTCCGAGACCTGATCCCACCGCTACTCGCTCGCCTTAGTGCCGATCGAGCTGACCGGAGTGGGGCCGACCGACGGGCCTTGACTGAATTCGCTGAGAGGTTGGAACCCGTGGAGTCGCTCAGTCTGAGCTGTTCATTCCGAGGGCAGAACCTTGGTCAGATTCCGCAGCGGACGTATTACGTGCGGCGCTCGGAGGGCTCGGGATTTCAAGGTTTCGCCATGTGGGCCGGCCCTGCATGGCCGCCGATAGCGGAGGACGCTCATACCCTGGCTATGGCGCTAGCAGAGACCTTGGAGGTCAACACTGTCGAGACCTTCTTATCGTTCATCAACGCGAACCCCGCGCAGCGACAGCAACTACTCGATCTGGCCGGCGCCGCGGAGAAGCTGGAGGAGGTTCAGCAAGACCTTGCCGATGTCGGAGGTGACGCCAATCAGGTCGATCAGCTGGCAGACCGCACAGACGGCAGCGAGCTCGACACGACAGATGGCGAGTCAACAGAAGCGGCCACCGGGCACGCAGACAGAACCCCTCCCGCTGCGACCCGTGCCGCTCCGCGTATCCCGCTGCACCGCTATGAGGACCTCCTGATAGACGGAGAAGTCATCCGCATCGAGGGAGCAGGTCCCAGGCAAGAGACCACAGGAAGCAACGGCCAACCCGGAGCCGCAGGTGACGGACATGGCGACCAAGCGGGTGGATCTCCAGGCGCGCCTAGGGCAGCCGCCGGCACCGACCTGAACGAACTTGACGGACTTGGCATGCGTATAAGCTTCGCATTTGAGGAGCGACGATTCGTCGGGCAGAAGACGGTCGTACTCCCAGGAGAGACGCCCTCTGAGAATGCGGACGTGCTCATCGTCGACGTCAGCTCACCGGAGAAGATCGTAGCCGCTATCGAACAGTCCACCGTGATCGAGCAAGTGTTTGACCAGCTCGCTGAGCAGGGCATCAGCGAGCTCTACCCCGGCTTCGACGTCCTGACCATCAAGGGTGGTTCGATTGATCGAATGATTGAACTGAAGTCGTCCGGTGTCGACGCACAAGTACAAGCCATGAGTTGGAACGAATGGAAGACAGCCGGGGGCGAACTCAGAAGTCACTTCTGGCTTTACCTCGTCGGCAATCTTCGCGCCGATCTCGAAAATGCCCCACCCTTCGTGAGAGCCGTTCAAGACCCATTCGGGACACTTGCCTCATCAAAGTCGGAAGACGTCATACGCAAGCGGACCGTTCAACTCCGAGTACGCGAGTTCGCCGCTGCAGATCAGCTCACCCTGGAGCTGCGACACGAGGAAGACCCGCCCGCCTAGAAAGACACCTGAGCAGGATGATCAAGTCCAGCGTTGCCTCACCCCTGGCCCCTTCAAAGAATCTCATTTACCGAGGGGGCACCGGGGTGGTGTCATCCGCTGTATTGGTGTGTGCCCGGAACGCGCCGAAGTTCATCAGCATCGCTCCGATTCTCTGACCTTTGCTGTCCGGACGAGCACGGTATCGTGCAGGCCCCGCTTTGTGAGCTCTGAGTTGCTCTTGGTCTGACGATCGCGCAAGGAGATGGGTCCAGCGCCATTGCCGGGGTGCACGCAGCGGGGTTGCTAATCGAGCCGAAGAAGTGATGAGTCCATTTTGCGCTAAGAGACATTTGCGAAATGCCGAACGGTTACACAACTGCTGGCCTCGCGGGCATGAAAATGCTCGCGAATCAACGGGGCACATACGTCCCTAGGTTCTGTCGGTCGCGGACCTCCTGCATGGGTGCCCAGAAACACGCGTTGGAGGTGAAACGGAAGTCTACTTATCCTTAAATACGCGCGGTGACACCACATTGGATTTGGTTACGCTCCAAGGTGCACAATCGAGAACAGTATCCAAGGAACGTTTAACGCAAATTGTTGGATAAGTTACTGTAACGAGAGACCCTCATGCGGCGACTGGGAATGAGCACTCCACTCGAGCTTGGATCCGCCACGGAGGTTGGAAGAGAGTCAAGTCTTGAAGCGATGTACGAGGCGCTTGCCCTGCGCAGGCTTCTTCCGCCGTCTTATGGGACGACTTGAAGTTGAAGCGGAGGTCGCCATTCCGAAGTTGATGGTATCCAACCACGTGATCCTTCAAGAAACACCAACGGTTTCCACTTACCGGGGGCGCGCTCGGTGCACGTACGCCGCGTCCTCAGTGACCGGCCTACGAGATTGGCAGCTGCATGTTTGGTGGGCATAGAGGTATGGAGCCGGGATGGGCGAGCCTCATTTCAGCCTGAGGATTTTCGTAGGTGCAGCTAGCGGTCGAATCAGCGTAACCAGAAGATTTGACAGTACCGGTTAGCTTAGGAATAGGCATCCAGGCGTCCTGCCCGGAGGCGTCTTCCACATGTCAGAGATTGAAGGCCGTGGCAGCAGTGGGTCGGCACCAGAATTTGGTGCTGCCTATACAGTAGAAGTGATGAAGCTGTTGAGCTGGCCATCGCCCACCTGCAGAAGTTCGCCGGCGCAATTGCCGCGGTGGCGCGGAATCAGGTGAACTCGTGGGAGTCGCCTGCCAGATTACCGGCGGTGGGTCGTCCGCACAGCCGATTGCAGAAGAAGGCCCACAATTGTGAGCCCGACTTGCAGTGCGTACGCAGAATCCTTGGCGGCGGTTTGTAAGGTTTAAACATAGGCAGTGACAACCCCAGGACAACTCATACTGTACTGAACGGGCGACGTTGGTGGTGAGTGCGCAGAGACGGCCATGAACGCGGACGTAACCATTCTGCCCTTGACGCCACTATCGATAATTAGCAATAAGTGACGCGCGGTAGTTTGAACCCGGAGTTGTCTCTGGGACCGGTCCCAACGCACGGATAAGCCCGAAGGCTTCGAAGAAACTTCGGACAGTACTGGCAAGACAATAGATGAGATCGCGCATGCCGCGGTCTTTTTTTGTGCCCACAGTTGGGCCGACATGAAGTCATAAGTTCAAGCCTCGGCCCACTCCTGGCTCGGGCAAACACGGAAACTGGAAGGAAAGACCAATGAGCAACTTTGACTACAACCAAAATCACCTGGACTCCACGTTCGCGATGGAGCTCGTCATCGCCGGCGAGGACGAGCATGGACTCCCGGTGCTCGAGGTGAATATGTACCCGGTCAGGGTTACGGGAATGGACACGCGGCACCTTGTGGGCTCACTGTGTATACCGCTCGAGGACACGGGGCTTAGCGTCCAGGACGTCGAGGTCCTGCCCCTCCGCGATGGATGGGTCACTGTGACGGCGTCGGAAGGCCTTGGTATTGCAGCGGAGGAGCTCGAAGAACTCTTCGGTCCCCACGTGGCGGTACTTGCACTCCAGGTTTTGACCGAGGCACTTCTGTCCGAATACATCAACATGGACCTCCGGGCCGCTCCGTACCGAAGCACCGAGGTTGAGAGCGATGAGCTCCATTTGGCGGTACAAGCACTGCATGCCGACCTTGCCGAGAGGATCAGCCAAAAAGCCGAGCGTCAGCAGACGCGAAACGCCTTTGACGAAATCATTTCGCGTTCGTTCGGGAGCTGACCATCCCTGATGTCGTCGAACGTGCCGTTCCTTCTTAGGGACATCACCCCTTATTAGTTTTCAGCCAAAAAATCACGATCTCCACAGATCGTGCCTTTCTGAATAGCGCGACAGCAGTTACCACGGGCCCCATGCGGGCCCTTTTTTGTGCTCAAAAACAAACAAGAGTAAGGAACCCGGCCATGCCAAATAATGAACTGCAGCCATACGAGCCCTTCACCCGGTGGGTGGCCCAGTACCTCGCTAACAGTGCTGCCGTCAACGGCAGGGTTTCCGGATCGGCACGGACATGGATGCGTGCCTTCGGCATTGTGGCAGGTCGCGTCGACCGGTATCTGGAACTGGGGCATGGGGGAGGACAGACGCTGCCAAGTTCCCTGGTTCTCGACATCATCGAGCTTGTGCAGTCGCCCTACGCACAAGGGCTGTCCTTGGTGGACCCCCGACGTGAACTTCTCGGTACCTGGCGCGGGCTTGCTCGTGTCTACGGCACGAACGCTTCACCGCGAGAGCGGGAGCTGAACCGGCTTGAAATGCTCACACATTGGACGAAAGCCATCGTGTCCCTGCCCGGTACCGGCTTCCCTGGCGAAAAGCTGATGGTGATTCGATACCGACATGAACGCCAGCGCCTGGATCTCACACAACTGCGCGGGGGCGAGCACTACATGCGATATGTGGGCCTCCTAGTGGACCTGCTGAAGGACTACGAGCGGGAAATCCCGGTCATGTGCCGCCCGCTGACGGCACGAAGTCCTCGGAAAGCAGCTCCCGTGGCGTCGAAAGTCAGCCAACAAGTGTGTCGGGCCGAGATTCCGCAGCAGGGCAGGCGGCCAGTGCTTCCCGACGCCGGTTCGTCGACACGTACGAGCCCGGTTCCAGTCCGGGCCGTCAAGAAGCAGGTTGCTGCATCATGCGAGAACAAGTTGGAGCTAAGCATGGATGAATCTGTGTTCTTCGGTAACCAGGGGGATTACTGGAGGAATGCGCGCTCATGATCGGGGGCCTGCCGGCGGGTCAACGGCTGCTTCCGACAGCGAGCTAATGTCTGGGTGGTGCTGCTGCCCAGCATGGTGGAACTGCGGTTGGCGACGCCATAGCCGGACTTTTTGGCGGTATCAAAAATGCAGCCGAGCGTGCCTACCTTGAGCGGCAAAACGGATCGAGGCTGACCGGGCGGTCAGGGAAAACCCGAAGACCCGGGGCGCGACGTGGAACTCTCAAACCCCTAACCGTTATTGGGAACCGGGCCGAGCGCATAAAGGACCATCTGGCCTGTCCGGGGCCAGTAACGCCTGGGCGCCAGCTATCGCGTAGTTACAAGGTCGAAACGATGGTCCTTCGGACCAAGTAGCCTGTCCATCTACACTCGTGTGAGATGTCGACTTAATTGGAAGAATAGCTTCCTATTTGGAAGAAACGCATCGTCTGTCTAGTTGGAAGTATTCCAAGTAGCTGCAACTAAATCGGGCCCTGCACGGTAAATCGTGCAGGGCCCGATTTGTGAGCACTCAGCAGCCCATGGCTTGATGAGACCGCGCAGGGAGTTGGGTTGAGCGGAGCTTTAGGAGTGCGGACATCGGGCACGCCGGTCGCGCGGTTCTATGCCGACAACGGGCGATGCCATGCGGACGGCATCCAACAAGGGGACCCCGGCACAGCCACCGCCCATGCTGGTGTCTGGTTCTCCGGGCCGCCCGTGGCTGGCCTAGGATGACGGCTAGGCGGTGCTGCACGAGCAAGCCGTGATAAAGGAGTCGAGATTCTTGGTAGTTCCGCAGCCCGGAGCCAAACCGTTGACGTCGCTCCCGGGCGTGCCCCTGAGGCGCGTGGGCCCCACGGTGATCATCATCCTCGCGGCAGCCTACGCCCTGTATTGGCTCCTGGTCCGTCCCGCGGGGGAACCTGCCGCCGGATACGTCGGCCAGCTCTTCGGCGGGGAGTCGATCCTGCTGCTCTCGATCGCTCTGGTCCTGATCAGCACCCTTCCGCAGGTGGAGCACGTGTTCGGCGGGATTGACCACGCAGCCATCTGGCACCGGCGTGCCGCCATCACCGGGACCGTCCTCCTGCTTCCGCACATCGAGCTGGCAGCCAACCCCGAGGCGACCAGCGTGGGGAAAACCCTTGCCGTCATCGGGATCTCCGGGCTCGCGGCCCTGGTGGCCTGGGCCATCCTGCCGCGCTGGCGGACCATGGTCCCCGCGCGGGTGCGCGACCTGGTCCTTGGCCTCGGACGCGCCCGGCCGGTCCGCCTACTGGCCCGCCTGCTGGGTGGTTACGAGCGCTGGCGTGGCTTCCACCGGTTGACGGGAATATTCGTTGCGGCCGGGTTCTTCCACGGACTGCTGGACGCCAGCGCGTTCGACGCCGCCCCCGGGCTACGGTGGAGTTTCGTGGCCATCGGCGGCGTCGGGCTGGCGTTCTACGCCTACCGGGAGCTCCTGGCGCGCCGCTTCCTGCCGCACCACGACTACCAGGTGGACCAGGTCAAAGCGGTGGCCCCTGATCTGGTGGAGCTGAGCCTTGCACCGCTCGGCAAACCGCTGGACTTCCGGCCTGGCCAGTTCGCCATAATCTACCTGGAAACCAAGCAGGGCTGGCAACGCCATCCCTTTTCCATGTCCGGTTCGGCCCGGGACCCGCACCTGCGTATCACCGTCAAGGCGCTCGGGGACCACACAACAAGGCTTCCTGACGTGGTGCAGCCCGGAATGCCGGCGGTGGTGGGCGGGCCCTATGGCCGGTTCGACAGGCATAAGGGAACGGAACACCAGGTCTGGATTGCCGCCGGTGTGGGAAGCACACCGTTCCTGAGCTGGCTGCGGTCCCTGGAGGGGGACCTGCGGGAGTCAGTCCACTTTTTTGTCACGTCGGCAGGACCGTCCCCGTTCGCCGCGGAAATCACATCCATCGCGAAAGACTACCCGAGCCTGACCGTGCACTTGGTGGACACCGCCGTCGACGGCCGGTTGACGCCCGAGCAGGTGCTTGCCGCCGTGGACACCTCGCCCCGGAAGCTCTCGGTCTTCATGGGTGGGCCGGATCCCATGCTCAGGCAGTTCCGGAGGACCTTCCGTTCTGCAGGAGTCCGCACAGCCAACATCCACCGCGAGTACTTCCAGTGGCGCTGAGTTGTCCGCCCGGACGAATGGGGTTCTCTGCCGATTCAGCCGCCGGCAGGATACTCACCTGATGATGGGGGGGCGAAAGGCCTACGGCCTGAATGCCGCGACGCCCCGTGTGCTGACTTTGTCAGATCCGAGCCAGGCCGCGCTTCAGCGTCCGTCAATCGCGCGGTTGGTGCTGCCGACGGGTCACCTCACGCCGTCGCTGCTCAGTATCCGGCGACCGCGTGCGGGACGTAGGGGCTCTCCAGTTCCGCCTTTTCCTCGGTGGTGAGCGTCAGTTCCAGGGAAGCGACGGCGTCGGTAAGATGTGCCGGCTTGCTCGCCCCGACAATCGGCGCGCTGACCACGCTGTTGGAGCGGACCCATGCCAGGGCGACCTGGGCGCGGGGCAGGCCGCGGCGTTCGGCAATGACGCGCACGGCTTCGGCCACTGCCCTGTCGCTTTCCTCCGTGGTGTAGAGCGTCTTGCCGAACTCGTCCTTCTCCGAGCGGTTGGTTTTCTCGTCCCAGTCCCGGGTGAGCTTCCCCCGCGCTAGCGGACTCCACGGCAGCACCCCGATCTTCTGGTCCGCGCAGAGGGGGAACATTTCGCGTTCCTCCTCCCGGTAGACCAGGTTGTAGTGGTCCTGCATGGTGACGAAACGGGTCCATCCGTTTAATTGCTGAAGGTAGAGCGCTTTACTGAACTGCCAGGCGGCCATCGAGGATGCGCCTATATAGCGGACTTTGCCGGCTTTGACGACGTCGTGAAGGGCTTCCAAAGTCTCCTCGATCGGCGTGGAGGGGTCCCACCGGTGAATCTGATACAGGTCCACGTAGTCCGTTGCCAGCCGGGTCAGGCTGGCATCGAGTTCGGCGAAGATGGCCTTGCGGGACAGGCCCCGCCCATTGGGGCCCTGCCGCATCGCGCCGTGCACCTTCGTGGCGATGACGGTTTCATCCCGGCGGGTGAAATCGGCCAGGGCCCGGCCTATGATTTCCTCGCTGGAACCATTGGAGTACACGTTGGCAGTGTCAAAGAAATTGATGCCCGCCTCCACGGCCTGGCGGATCAGCGGCCGGCTCTGGTCCTCCGGCAGCGTCCAGGAATGCGGGCCCCGGCCCGGGTCCCCGTAGTCATGCATCCCAGTGCCAGCGGCGAGATGTCCATGCCGGTGTTGCCGAGTTTGATGTATTCCATGTTCGTCCTCCGTCAAACAGTCCCGGGCCCGGCTGCGGCCCTTGCCCCCACGCTATGTTAAGAACGGCCCCCAAGGGGCGCACGCAAGGGGTCCCGGCCGATCCCACCGTCCCAGCGTCGCAGGCAGATGCCGCCGGGTTTGGAGAACCAGCCCGGTTGGAGCGGAGATCAAAGGCCCCCGGCACAATGCCGAGCCGGCCGGCAGTGTCGTCGCGAGGGACTTGGACGACCCGTGACGGCAGCTTGATTCGGTCCGCTGGCCCGTGCCCCATTCGGAGCTATCCCCATTTACGCGGCTCAAGTGCGTCGGCCGGTGGCCTACACCTAAGGCACTCCGGCGGAGGCTTCGGCTACCGTCAGCGCGTCGCCGAACCCCGCGACGGCGGACTGGTAGTTCGCCGTGCTGACTTCCAACCTTGCCTGCTCCGCCTTCCGCATCGCCCTGATCATGGCGGCGGTAGCAGGGAAAGCAGTATCGGACATCGCCGGAAAGTCGAACTGCAGTTGCGGGTCAACCTCATAGGCCAGCCACCGTCTCTTGAGGCGGTCATGCTGTGCGGCCACGGCGCTATAGGCCCGAGCGTCAACCAATGACAGCCCGTTGAGGCTTCCCGTGGGTAGCCCAGCGGACTCCTCCGCTGTCCGGGCCGCCTCTCGCTGGCGCTGCAGCGCCTGTGCGGCCCCCAGTTCTCCGGCGTCCTTGAGCCGGTGCTTTAACACCATGTTGTTCTCGTACACCCGGATTTCCTCCGGGTTCATGCTGTCCAGCTCGATTGCGCTTCTACTGACCACATCGCCTGGGCCTCGCCGACTGGCGATACTGCTGACCGGGACTGGGAACAGAAACTTGCCCCCCAGGAAGCCGGCGAGCAAAACACCCACGACGGCCCAATCCGGTAAGCCTGCTGAGCCCGTCGACCCGGCAACAAAAAAGGCGCTCACGTTGGTTATGGCCTGGCCTGTGGTGAATGTCAGCCGGGTGTTTCCGAGGCGCCTCACCCTGCGGTGCGTGGCGAGTTGCTGGTAGTGAAATGAACGGCCCTTTGCGATCCAATCGCGTGCTCTGTTCACCAGTTGGGGGCTTTCAGTCATGAGCACGAGGATACAGCGGCCATCAGATATGCCAGGGACAGGGACGACCAGCATGAACGAGCGCGGCGCAGTGGGATGCGATTCCGCGCCCGTGGGAGACGCGAGCCCTTGTCCTGTGCGGGGGCCGCGGCTAGTCTGACCTCGACCGTCGGCATCGCCGCGGGCGCTCCACCGCCGACCAGGAGGATGCCTTGAAGTTTGATCCGAAAACCACCGCCGTCGTACTTATCGAATACCAGAACGACTTCACGTCCGAGGGCGGCGGCCTGCATGACGCTGTCCGACCGGTCATGGAAAAAACCGACATGCTCGCCAACACCGCTCGCGTTGTAGAAGCAGCCCGCGCGGCCGGGGTCACGATAATGCACGCGCCCATCACGTTTGCCGAGGGCTACAACGAACTCGGCAAGCATCCGTACGGGATCCTCAAGGGGGTCGTGGACGGTGGCGTATTCGTCAAGGGAACCTGGGGTGCGGCCATCATTGACGAGCTGGCGCCGGCCGAGGGGGACATCGTCATTGAAGGCAAGAGGGGTCTCGACACCTTCGCCAGCACAAACCTGGATTTCATCCTGCGCAGCAAAGGCATCACCACCATCGTCCTGGGTGGATTCCTCACCAACTGTTGCGTCGAATCAACCATGCGCAGTGGCTACGAGAACGGGTACCAGGTGGTGACGCTGAGCGACTGTGTCGCTGCAACATCGGTTGAGGAACACGACAACGCGATCGCGTACGACTACCCGATGTTCTCCACCCCGATGACTGCCGAGGAATTCTCCAGCCGACTGTCCTAACTTTGCAGAGGAACGAAGGCCGCACCCTCCGGCGCGAGGCCAGGGTGCGGCCTTGGTTCTGCCTCCGCCCTCGTTGGTGGCCGCGCCCACACCGTCCTGCTTAGAACTCTGTGGTGCCCCGCAGCCGGCGGGGCCGCCCGTCCGGGTCCACGACGAAGCGGCTCATCGGAACCGCCCAGAGACGTTGGAGGGACGACACGGGCTCTGGGGTGTGGTGGCGCACGTGGCCGATGGGGCGGGGCGAGCGGTGCCCGGTTTCGTGCCACTGGTCTAGAGCGTCTGCGGCGCTGTTCCAAAGCTTGAGCCCGGCCGCCGGGTCGAGGAGCCGGGGATCGTCCTGGTCCAGGCCAAGGTGTTCGGCCCAGAGTTGGAGCCGGAGACCGTGGGCCAGCGGCCGGGAAACGTCGTGGCCGGTGTCGGCGCCGGGATTTTCCCCGTTGTCAGCGGTGGCGTTGAGTACAGCGCAGGTGAGCTCGCTGTCGGTGGTCCAGGATCGGCGGTTGAAGTTGTCTGAGCCGCAGGTCATCCAGGTGTCATCGATGATGCAGACCTTGGCGTGGACGTAGATCGGGGTTCCGGTGCTGTTCTCCAGGTCGAACACGCCGACCCTGTCCGGCGCGACCCGGCGCAGCATCCTGATGGCACGCAGCTGCCCGATCCGGATGGCCGGCCCGGCGATGGCGCCGTCGGAGTCGGGGTAGCGGGGCACGACGGCGATCACGTTCAATTCGGGGTTCCGCTCGAGGGCCTCCGCGATTCCGGCCGCCACCTCTGTCGACCACAGGTACTGGTCCTCGATGTAGATCAGCGAGCGGGCCCGGGAGAAAGCCTTCGCATAGGCGCGGGCGACGCTGCGTTCCCCCTCGGGCGCGAACGGGAACGGAGGACGTTTCACCCCGTAGGTGCGCAGCAGCTGCACGGAGTGAGGACCCGCCGGTGGCGGTGGTGGTGCAGTTTCCGGGAGCGGTTCGGGGTGCCGGGGCATTCGGGCCAGACGCTGCAGCAGCATCCGGTACGGGGTACGCCGATCCAGGGGATGGGGGTCGTTCCACCGTTCGGCAAACACCGCCAGAACATCTGCCACCACGGGCCCACGCAGTTCGAGGGTCGCATCGTGCCACGGGGGCCGTTTCCCGTACCGGGAATCCATGTCCACCGCTTGCGGGTCTCCCGCATGGTCGGCATCGTCTCGCCGGCTGTGGGAAAGGTCGATCCCGCCAACGAACGCGACGTCCCGCGACGGGTCGTCGCGATGGCGGATGACGAAGAGTTTCTGGTGATGGGAGCCGAACATACGTACACGCTGATCCAGCAGCACCTCGCCGCCGGCGTCGTTGACCCGACGACTTAGGAGTTCATTGGATCGGCCGCTGATTGGGGACGCTACGCGCTCCCCGTGGGATCTCCAAACGAGGCCCCGCACCTCCACGCCCGCACGGGCCAAGCCCGAGAGCACGTCGCCGATCGACGGCCCGTCCGGCAGCAGCCGCTCGTCGGCGTCTCCACGCCAGTCAGTGAACCACACGCGGTCTCCGGCCTTCAGAGCCGTCAACTCCTCATGCAGCCGGGCGAAGTAGGTCGCTCCATGAATCAGGGGCCGCACCAGATTGCCCTCCGACCACGACGGCGACCCGGCGCCGCCCGCGTGTACGTCTGTGGCCAGATTCCCCCGCTCAGCACGACTCAGAAACCACGTACCAGCATTACTGTCCACTCAGTCCTTCTTTCAGGCCGACGCCAGGCCACTCGTGTCCGGTCTCCAAAGTAGCCTACGACTGTGCCGACTCATGGCAGCGACCGGGTCATAGACACCGGATCAAGGCCGCCCTGCGGCCCTACCGGGACGACGCTGGGCGGCCTATCGTGGTCCTGACAAAACCCAAGGGAAAGGAACGACGATGTTCACCCTGCAGATTAGCTATCCGGTCCGGGACTACGAGGCATGGAAGAAAGTCTTCGACACCGATCCGGCAGGCCGTGCCGCCGCGGGCGCCCGGTCTGTCCGGGTGTTCCGGGATACCGAGGACCAGAACAGCGTGGCCGTGCTCCTCGACTTCGACACCCAGGACGCTGCGACCGTCTTTCTGGAACGGCTGCGCAGCCAGGTGTGGGACAAACCCGAAGTGATAGGGCAGCTGATGACGGCACCGCCGTCGGCCAGGATCCTGGAGGAGGTGGCCCGCGAGGGCCAGGGCGCGGGCTGACCGCTGAGAATCCGGTGAGCCTTGCCGGATGTGTGTGCGTCAACTTCAGGAGGCCGTCACACAAGTGCGCATGACCCCAGGAGGGTCATGCGCACTTGAGTGTACCGGAACTGGTGTCAGTCGCGGCGGTCGCGACGGTCGTCGCGGCGGTCGCCGCGGTCGTCCCGCCGGTCTTCACGTCGGTCACCGCGACGGTTAATCCCGTGGGCGACAACAACGGCCCCGCCGACGGCGGCGGCGGTCCTGCGCCTGCGTCGTGCTGCTAGCGGCATGTCAGGCTCCTTCCTTCATTCCTGCGGGTGACTGGGCTTCGGCTTCAGCGTCGGCCTCGAAGGCGGCGATGACAGCCTGGCTCGGGATCCGGCCGCTGGCCACCAGCTGGCCGCCGGCCTTGCGCACTGCCGTGCCGAACGGGGCCGCCCACTGGTTCTCCCAGACAAGCACCGCGGCGGAGTGGCCGGGCTCGATCGTCTCGGCCAGGTCCATGAGGTCCTGCTCGGAGAGCACCATGGCCAGTTCGGCCTCGGCCACGCGCACCTCGCCGAGCTCGCTCGGGTCGAGGTCCGAGATCTCCGCCATCTCGAGCGTGCCGTCCCCGTCCTTCCTGAGGAACACCATGTCGAGCACCCGGATGAGGTCACGATTGACCAGGTCCTCCAGGAATGGGGCGATCTGGCCCTTGCCGAAGTCGGGCCCGGGGAACTCCACAACGAGCCAGTCCACAGGCCCTAGTTCATCCAGTGACTCAGCCATGCTGATGACCTCCGTTTCTGATTGGGTACAAGGCGGTCCGACGGAGCGCCACAGTTCCATCCTGTGCCCCGGTCACGTGCGGCGCCTCACCCGCACCGGGTGACCTCGCCCCAACCTCGTATCCGTCGACGACGACGTGCGGGGCAACCGCCCCGTCACCCCTTGCGGTGTTGGCCCAGCACGGTGACGTCCAAGGGCATGCGGTTGGCGCGACGGAGGCGGCCGGCCAGGGCGTTGCGCACCCCGCGGGTCAGCATGGTCGTCTTGGTCAACCGGAACTCGGCAGCGTCCGACGTTACGAGGCCCAGAAGCGGGTTCGCGGCGTCGTCAGGGGACTGACCCCACAGCCCGACGACGATCTGCAGGCCGCCCAGTCGATGCTCGTACCCGGGCTGAGAGCTGACGTGCCCCAGCATGTCGGTGATCACCAGGCCCGGATTCATGCCGTGCACCCGGACGCCGGTGCCCTTGGTCTCCAGTCGCAACGTCTCGGTGAACTGGCGGACCCAGCGCTTGCTCGACGCATACGCGTTCTGCAGCGCCACCGGCCCCTGATCGCCGCGGCCGTAAACGTTGACGAGGTCGCCGTGGCCTTGGCCGAGGAACACCGGCAACGCAGTCCTCGACCCGTGGAAAGTGCCGAGGATGTTCGTGCGCACCACTCGCGTGAAGTCATCCACCGGGGTTGACGCCGTCGGCCCGAAGACACCGGAGGCTCCGGCGTTGTTAACCCAGATGTCGAGCGTCCCGCGGCTTACGGCCTCGTCGCGCAGGGCCTCGACGTCGGCCAGCTCACCGGTGTCGCAGCGACGTCCGGCCGCCTCGATCCCTTCCGAATGCAGCCGCTCGACGGCGGCCGCAACATCGCCGTCCGACCTGGACGCCAGCACCACCGTCGCGCCCTGATGCCCCAGCAGCCGGGCCATGGCAAACCCCAGCCCGCGTGTCGAGCCAGTCACCACCGCTACGCGTCCGCGGAGGACGTCTCGTTGCGAACCCATGCTTCTCTCATACGCTCAGCGGCCGTGGAGAGCAAGAGCGCCGGCGTGGAGACCATCATCCGTTAGCCGGGTCTGTCGGGACTCCGCGGACGGACTTAGACTGAATCATTCCGCGACGCTGGCGGGCTGGCGATGCTGAGTGGGCAACCGACGATCAAGTTCATATTGGGAAGGTCTGGCCATGGGCAATGCCTCGCAGAAAGCTAATCGGGCGGTATCCGAAGCGGCGTCGGCGAGCCGGAGCCCCGCCTTGCGAACCTTGGCGCGCGCCGGGTTCGTTTTCATCGGCCTGGTCCACATCCTGATCGGAGTTATTGCCCTGCAGATCAACAGGGGGCAGGGCGGTGAGGCCGACCAGTCCGGAGCGATCGGATCGCTCGCCTCGAAGCCGGGCGGTCCGTTCCTGCTCTGGGCCGGGTTTGCAGGTTGCGCCGCACTGGCCCTCTGGATGCTCAGCGAGGCCGTCTTCGAGGCCCGCTCCGAGGCCGACTCGAAGAAGAAGCTGCAAGAGGCGGGGGCGGCCGTGGGCAAAGCCGTGGTGTACGGCTTTTTGGCTTTTACCTTCGCGGTGTTCGCCTCGGGCGGGAGCAAGAATTCCAGCCAGTCGGCCAGTGACTTCACCGCGAAGCTCATGGCGGCACCGGCCGGCGGGGTGCTACTGATCGCCGTCGGTCTCGCGATCATCGTCTCCGGTGCCTTCTACGTCTACCGGGGCGTCACCCGGAAGTTCATGGACGATCTGCAGGTCCCGGGCAACGCCCGCACGGCGGTCAAGTGGATCGGAATCATTGGCTATGCCGCCAAAGGCGTGGTCCTCGCCGTCGTCGGCATCCTGATCATCGTCGCCGCGGCCACCGCGGATCCCTCGAAATCGTCCGGCCTCGACGGCGGCCTGAAGACCCTCGGCTCCCAGCCGTATGGTGTGTTCCTGCTCGCCGCAACTGCGGCAGGGCTGATCTGCTACGGCATCTACTCGATGGCCCGCGCCCGCTACGGACGGTTCTAACTACCGCACTAATCTGCGACGTGGATTACCGGGGAAATGTGCCACCGTTTGCGGGGGCGTGATCGTCCGGACACAGCGACGGGCGCACCCCTGTGTCAGAGGTGCGCCCGTCGCCTGCATTCGGATCAGTCCTTTTTGAAGGCGTCCTTGACCTTCTCGCCGGCCTGCTTCAAATCGCCCTTGGTCTGGTCAGCCTGGCCTTCAGCCTGCAGGCTCTTGTCGCCCGTGGCCTTCCCGGCAGCTTCCTTACCCTTACCGCCAGCTTTCTCGGCAGCGTTATCGATCTTGTCGCCTAGTCCCATGGTGTTTCCTCCTCTGGTTGGCAGCCGTTCGCTACGGCCATGACTCCATCCTAAGCATGCTTATGATCAGGATTTCAAGTCCGGTGCCTGCTTTCATCCTGCCCCCTGGCACCTGAAACGACTCCGTCTCGTCTGCACCGAGCTGGCGCTCAGGCGGGCATTGACCCCACGAGCACGTCAAGTTCCAAGCCTATGCATCGTCGTGCCGCGAGTAGGAGGAGCCGGACGGTGTCCGTTCCAATAGTCCGAAATCGATCATGTAGCGGCGCAACATCACGACATCATCGGAATAGCTGAGGAGCCGCTCATTAACCTGCTTCTCCGTTAGGTGTTCGCCCGGCTCGATGGCTTCGCTGACAATCCAGGCCAAGAGGTTTCGGCGTTCCGTCATGTTTGCCGGATACCTCTCGATCTTCCCCAGGCGCATGAAGCGGTCCAGTCCGGTCTGCGCCTGTCGCCGAGGTTGCTGCGTGAGAAGGTCGCGGAAGATCGCCTCAGGTGCCTCCAGTTCGTTTGCAGCATTCCGATCCACGAGCCCCGACTCAAGCAGGGCGGCGATGGCCCGGTTTCGCCGTTGATCATTGAGATCAGCGGCCACATCGGGGAGGTGGGCGCCGAGCACTATTTGGGCGTACATGGTTCGAGCGTCGTTGTTGGCGAGAGCTGCCACGACTCGCCGCCAGTGTGGTCCGCTCAACCTCGGCTCTCCCGTCACAGCGTTTTCCTCACTCTGCCTCCGCCCTCACTTGTGCTTGTCACCGCGTGCTTGAAAAATCGTAGTCCTGATTGCGTGTGGCGGACAGGACCCGCCGGTAGCCGGCCGGTGTCCTGCACTCTGCCGGGTTCGGCGGGCAACGGGCCCGACGCGGCCCGGAACCACGGTCAAAGAGCGCCGGCAGGAGCGTGTTCGTGCTGGCACATTGGATCAGGATGCAGTTCCGGGATGGGGTCGGTCAAGGTCGCCGGCCAGCCCGGATAGTCCCAGTCTTCTGCGGGCATTGGATGCGCGGCCGTGAATTCGTACCAGTCCGGGAAGGGGTCCTGGGGCGGCGGCAGGTCGGGATGAGGTCCAGGATCCGGAGGCGCGTCCAGGTCCGGATCTGCGCCTGTGATCAGGAGGTGGTCCGGCCAGTGGGGTGGTCCCCAGTCCTGGTGTTCGCTGCGGTAGTGCCGCCCGGTCGGTGAAATCCAGCCGGGCGGGTGGTTCTTGCTGGCTTCGGTGGGTGTCCAGGCGGAGGAGTGTTTGAGCCGGTGGTGTTTGCGGCAGGGCTGGGCGAGGTTGGTGATCCCGGTGGTGCCGCCGTCGGCCCAGGCCAGGAGGTGGTCCGCGTCGTTGTCCAGGGAGGGGTTGTTGCAGCCGGGGAACGGGCATCGGCCGTCGCGGAGCCGGAGCCACTGCCGCAGGGCTGTGGTGAGGCGGTAGCGGGTCCGGCCGAT
>NZ_JBFRCV010000011.1:0-152544 GCF_052113245.1 Arthrobacter sp. YAF34 | reverse complement strand
CCCCGACGGCGGCCGGCCCCGCCACGTTCACGGTCACCGCCACGAACGGGGTCAGTCCCGACGCGGTCACCCCCTCGATCACGATCACCGTGAACCCCGCCCAGACGGCCCCGGTGTTTACGGCGTCCACGCCGCCGGCGACGGCCACCGTCGGCACCGCCTACACCTACACCTTCGCCGCCACCGGTAATCCGGCTCCAACGTTCAGGGTCTCCTCCGGCACCCTGCCGGCCGGGCTGGGCCTGAACACCACCACCGGGGTCCTCTCCGGAACCCCGTCGGCGGCCGGGGCGACGACGTTCACGGTCACCGCCACGAACGGGATCAGCCCCGACGCGGTGACCCCCTCGCTCACCATCACCGTGAACCCCGCCCAGGCGGCCCCAGTGTTCACGGCGTCCACGCCGCCGGCGACGGCGACCGTCGGCGCCGCCTACAGCTACACGTTCGCCGCGAGTGGTAATCCGGCGCCGACCTTCAGGGTCTCCTCCGGCACCCTGCCGGCCGGACTCAGCCTGAACACCACCACCGGGGTCCTCTCCGGCACCCCGTCGGCGGGCGGCCCGGCAACGTTCACGGTCACCGCCACGAACGGGATCAGCCCCGAAGCGGTCACCCCCTCGCTCACTATCACCGTGAGCCAGGCCCAGTCGGCCCCGGTGTTCACGGCGTCCACGCCGCCAGCGACGGCGACCGTCGGCGCCGCCTACAGCTACACGTTCGCCGCGAGTGGTAATCCGGCGCCGACCTTCAGGGTCTCCTCCGGCACCCTGCCGGCCGGACTCAGCCTGAACACCACCACCGGGGTCCTCTCCGGCACCCCGACGGCGGCCGGCCCGGCAACGTTCACGGTCACCGCCACGAACGGGATCAGCCCCGACGCGGTCACCCCCTCGCT
The DNA here is from genome assembly GCF_052113245.1 of Arthrobacter sp. YAF34. Classification (NCBI taxonomy): domain Bacteria; kingdom Bacillati; phylum Actinomycetota; class Actinomycetes; order Micrococcales; family Micrococcaceae; genus Arthrobacter; species Arthrobacter sp. YAF34. The sequence goes on along the minus strand of NZ_JBFRCV010000011.1, from coordinate 151,646 downwards.
CACGATCACCGTGAACCCAGACACGACCGCCCCAACGGCCCCCACAAACCTCTCGGCCGTGGCCGGCTCCGGCCAAATATCCTTGGCCTGGAGCGCCAGCACCGACAACGTCGCCGTCACCCGCTACAACATTTCCCGCAACGGGACACCCGTCGGCAACGCCACCGGCACGACTTTCGTTGATGGATCAGTAGTCGCGGGCACCACCTACAGCTATACCGTCACGGCACAGGACGCGGCCGGAAACGTCAGTACCCCCTCGAATACCGCCACTGCAACAGCCTCCGGCGTCCGGACCATCACCGTCGACAAGCTCGTGACCGCCCATCAGGGCACCAGCGCCGCCACAGTCCGCGCCTCCGGCCTAACGACCACCGGAAGCAACCAGCTGATTCTTGCCTTTATCAGTTCCGACGGCCCCAGCGGCGGCGGCACCGAATCCATGAGATCGGTCAGTGGCGGCGGTCTCACCTGGACGCTCCGCCGGCGCACAAACGCCCAGGCCGGCACAGCCGAAATATGGCAGGCCGTCTCAGCCGGGCCGCTCACCAATGTCACCATTACCGCAACCCAGAACTCGGGCTCGTGGCAGTCAGCGATGACCGTCGTGGCGTTCAACAATGCCGACACCACTAATGGCACCACAGCCGGGGCCAGCGCCGCCTCCGGAGCCCCGAGCGCTAGCCTCACCACCACCCGCGCCGGATCATGGGTCTGGGGCGTTGGAACCGACTGGGACGCTGCGCGGGCGCGGACAGTCGGGCCGGCCCAGACCCTGGTCGATCAATACTTCCCCCCGGCCGGCGATACGTATTGGGTGCAGCGCCAAACCGGGCTGACAGCCACCAGCGGAACCGTCGTGGCCATCAACGACACCGCCCCCACCGCCGATCGTTGGAACCTGGCGCTCATCGAGATCCGCGCCGTCCCATAGACAGGCTGCGCCTACTTCAGCCGAGAAACCGGCTTGACGTCCCAGCGCCCGCTTTCGGTGGTGATCGCTGGGCCGGCCTTTACCACTGGCGTCTCCTGGGCCGCCGGCTCAGGCCACTGCCCGGCCGCCCTGGATGACCATCCGTGGCCTGGCTTCGTCCCACAGCACCGAAGGCTCTTCAAAGGGATTGCCGTCCAGCAGCACGGCGTCGCCCGCAGCTCCGGCGCCGATGCGGCCAATGTCCGGGTTCTGCAGCAGCTCGGCGTTGACGGACGTCATCGACCGCAGGGTTTCAAAGACGCCGACGGCCTCGATCTGCAGGCGCACGCCCGCCAGTTGGTCGTCTTCCAGATCGCCCATCAGGTCTGAACCAAAGCCCACCTTGACGCCGGCCTCCAATGCCAACCCAATGGCTTCTTTGCCGGCCGAGAGCACCTCGGCATTTTTGGCCTGGGATACGGGGTTCAAGCCAAGGGCCTCGCCACGCCGATTCATCGCATCATAGGCGGCCAGGGTTGGCACCAGGAATGCGCCATGCTGAGCCATGAGTGCGGCGGTGGGCTGGTCAAGCAGGTTTCCATGTTCAATTGAGCGGACACCGTTCTCCACCGAGTGCCGGATTGCCTCCGGCGAATAGGCGTGTGCCGCCACGTAGCTTTGGCGCCGCACTGCTTCGTCCACCACGGCCCGGATTTCCTCTGCGGAATACTGAGGAAGGCGGATCGGATCGGTCAGGGAGACCACGCCGCCAGAGGCCATGATCTTGATCGCGTGACTGCCCGTGCGGAACCGCTCCCGAACAGCCTGGCGTAGGTTGTCGGGGCCGTCCACCACGGCACACATGTGGCCATGGCTGAAACAAATGTCGACGTCGGCCGAGCGTGGGTCGCCATGCCCGCCCGTTTGGCTAAAGGCCGCGCCCGTGTAGTAGTAGCGCGGCGAGGCTATGAGACCGCCCTCAATCGCCCGCGCGAGGCCCCTGTCACCGCCGGCAACATCGCGGACGGTAGTGAAACCCCGACGCAGCGCCGAGCCCAGCCGCCTGGCCCCCACCAGCGCAGAATAGCTCAGCGGGCACCGTTCCACTTCCATGCCTCCTAACCCGACGGCATATGCATGGAAGTGTGCGTCGATCAGCCCTGGCACCGCCACCTTGCCCCCGGCGTCAACCACCTGCCCCTCCGGTGCCACGTCTCCCACCGCGGCAACAAGCCCGCCGCGGAAGACGATGGACGCCTCACGAAGCTCAGGCGAAATTCCGTCGAATACCAAGGCATTGGCGATAGTCATGGACTGGTTCGGTGCAGAGTCCATCTCGGTTCCTCTTGGTTGTTGCTGTCCGCTCTCAGAGGCAAGCGCGGGATGTTTCCAAGGACCTCAGCCAGAGATTGGCAATGCAGGACCGGGAAGCGGGGTCGGTGCGTCCGGCAGGAAAGTCTTGGGAAATGCTCTGCCACATCATGTCACAAAGGGGGGGTGGAAGAGGGGCTGTAGTTCCATGAACACGATCTCACACTGCCACCGGAACTGCGCGGCATTGGTGTCCGGCTGGGGTCGTGTCAGTCGGCCGCCAGTGTGCGGCGCAGCTCACGTTTTAGCACCTTGTGGCTCGGGCCCAGGGGGAACTCGCCGGCGAACCGGATGTGGCGGGGGTATTTGTGTTTGGCGAGATGCTGTTGACTCCAGTGAATGATGTCTTGCGCGCTGGGCGGGTTGCCCTCGTGGGCGGGATCCAGGATTACGACGGCGCACACCTCTTCGCCCCGCAGCTCGTCCGGCAGGCCGATGACGGCGACCTGGGCGATGGCCGGGTGACGGGAAAGAACCTCTTCAACCTCCCGGGGATAGACGTTATAGCCTGAGCGGATTATGACGTCCTTGGTCCGGTCGACGACGTAGATGAAGCCATCCTCGTCCATAGTTCCGAGGTCGCCTGTCCGGAACCAGCCGTCCACCATTGCTTCCTGCGTGGCTTCCGGGTTGTTCAGGTAGCCGGCGAAGACGTTGTGGCCGCGCACCAGGATCTCTCCGAGCTCGCCCGTGGGGACCGGAACGCAACGTTCGGGCAGCCGGCGGTCGGCGATTTGGACCTCCACACCCCAGACGGCTTGGCCGACGCTTCCGGGTCTAACTCCGGAATGGGGTGTATTTGTCGCGACGACCGGGGACGTTTCCGACAATCCGTAGCCTTCATAGATGGTGACTTCGAAGGTGGCGTTGAACTTTTCCATGACTGCCAGGGGCAGCGCGGCTCCCCCGGAGACGCACAGCCGCAGCGACGGCAGGTCGGGCCGCCCCTCGGCGGCGCTGAGCAGTTGCATGTACATGGTCGGCACGCCGTGGAAGACGTCGACCTTGTGGGCTGCCATGAGCTCCAGGGCAGCCTCCCCCGTGAACCTAGGCAGCAGGACGAGGGTGCCCCCGAGCCGGAACAGGGCGTTCATGCTCGCCGTCTGCCCAAAGACGTGGAACAGGGGAAGACAACCCAGCGCGATGTCGCTGGTCCGCACGTCGTTGGCGTCCACAGCGGACACGGTCGCGTTCATGACCATGTTCAGGTGTGTCAGGACGGCGCCTTTGGGCCTGCCGGTCGTGCCAGAGGTGTAAAAGATGACTGCGGGATCCTCGGCTTCTCGGCTAACGTAGCTGCGCAGTTCGCTGGCGCCGTCCGAGCGGAGACGGTCCACGCCGGCTTCATCGCTGTCAGGCTTGCGGCCCACCAGCAGCAGCGGGATTCCGGCCGCCGCAGCAGCCTGCCGTCCCACGGCTAGGAAAGCCCCGTGGCAGACGAGAATTTTGGCTCTGCTGTCACGGAGCACGTGGATGACTTCCTCGACGGTCAGCAACAGGTGTACGGGAACCACGACCCCGCCGGCGGCCTGCACGCCGTAGTAGGTGGCGGGGAACTCGACGACGTTGGGCGACATCAGCGCCACGGCGTCGCCCGGCCCAATCCCGGCGTCTTGAAGCTGGGCGGCGTAGTTGCGGGCGTGCTGCCACAACGTGGAATAGGTATATGACTGGCCGCCGCTGATGACGGCCGTCTTGTTCGGGTATTTGCGGGCCGATTCTGCGAGAATCGCGGCGAGCGACAATACGGTCATGGGTTCTGCTTTCTCTTGTTTTCGGGCCCGGCCGACGGACGATCGAGCAATGCGGCCAACGTGTTCTCCACGACTGCCCGTGCCTCGTCTGCGGACAGCCCAAGGCCGTCCCGCAGGAGCTTCCAGTTGGCCCAGTCCGCCGCTGCACAGATCGACAGGACCATGCGCGTTCGGTGGGCCGGCTCCAGCTCGCCCAGTTCCGCGTCGAACAAGCGTTCGACGTCGTCCCTGATGCGTTTCAGGTTCTCCTGCAGGTTCTGTTGCAGTGCCGCGGAGAACGGACGCTGCAGGTCGGCGGCGCGGGCCAGCGGAGCGATGGCCTCCAGGATCGGGGCGCGCTGCCGGCTGTAGGCAGTGGTGCGTTCCGCCAGCGGAAGTACCACTGGAATAGGCTCGAAAGCCTCGTCCTGTTCGGCCAGCTGGCGCGCGGCCGTGTTGGCCATGACACTCTCCATGTCCTTGAAGTGGTCCCACAGCGCACGGATCGACACTCCAGCACGGGCCGCGATCTGCCTGGCGGAGGGTTTGAGTTCGCCGTCGTTGATCAGCCCGATATGGGCATCGCTGATGATTTGCCGGGTTCGCCGGGCGCGGGCGCTTCGTCCATCCACGGCACCAGTCATCCGGGCAGGCCCAGGCCTGAAGTCGCGCTATCGACGGCTTTCGACAGAAAGCCGGCTGGCAGTAGACTCACGTCACCGCACTGCTCGGCGTAGCGCCTCAGTCGGTCTGCGACGTAGCCGGTGCCGACGTGATCGGCGTACCACATTGGACCGCCGCGGTAGGCGGGCCAGTTGTAGCCTTTGACCCAGATGACATCGATATCACCGGCCCGCTCGGCAATTCCCTCATCCAGAATGCGTGCGCCTTCGTTGATCATCGGAAAGAGCAACCGTTCCAGAATCTCGCTGTCCGAAATTTCCCTGCGGGATACGCCAAGCTTCCGCGAGACTTCCAAGATCAGCTGCTCAACCTCGGGGTCATCGTGCCCTTCGCGTCCCACATAGGCGTAGTAGCCCGCACTGGTCTTCTGCCCGAACCGTCCGGATTCACACAAGGCGTCGGCGACGGGCGCCGTCCTGCCCCCGGCCTTGCGGTTGCGCCAGCCGATATCCAGTCCTGCCATGTCACCCATCTCAAACGGCCCCATCCGGAAACCGAAGCCTTTCAGGACCTGGTCCACTTGGCCGGGCAGGGCCCCCTCGAGCAGCAGTTGCTCGGCCTGAACGGAGCGCACCTCAAGCATCCGGTTCCCGACGAAGCCGTGGCAGACACCGACGACGACGGGTGTTTTGCCGATTCGGCGTGCGGTGGCGAAAGCGGTCGCCAGCGTCGCGTCGTCGGTCGAGGATCCGCGGACCACTTCGACCAGTGGCATAACGTTTGCTGGGCTGAAGAAGTGCATCCCCAGGACCCGGGCGGGAAAGCGCGTACCTGCCGCGATGTCGTCGATGCCCAGGTATGAAGTGTTCGAAGCGAGGACGCAATCGGGACGGACGAAGCGGTCCAGCGTTGCGAAGATCCCCTGCTTGACCTGCAGGTCCTCGAAGGCTGCTTCAATGACGAGGTCGACGTCGGTGAGATCCGCGTAGTCCAGGCTGCCCGTGATCAGCGACTCCAGCTGTGTAGCGCCTGCCTGCGTCCTGCTGCCGCGTGACACCGAAGCAGCAAGGTTCTTCTGGACCTGTGCCAGGCCGCGGTCCAAGGCGGCCCGTTCTGCCTCCACGACCGTAACCGGCATGCCGGCGGACGCCAGCGCCATGGCGATCCCGCCCCCCATCGTCCCGGCACCTACGACGCCCGCACGGCGGACGGCCCTCGCCGCGTCGGTGTCAAGATAAGCGGGTCTGCGTGCCGCCCTTTCGGCGGCGAAGAGGTGGCGCTGGGCAGCCGACTCCGGGCTCTTGACTCGCTCTTCGAACTTCTCCTGCTCCACGTTCGCTCCCCGGTCAAAGGACTGCTCGATGCCCGCCGACATGGCGTCGACCGCGGCTTGGGCGGCATACGGGTCCCTGGCCTTGCGCACCGCGTCCGCAGCCAGACGGCTCACGGTACCGGGCACGGCCGCGGCTTCCGTAACCTTCCCGGTGCGGTCCCGGGTCCGGCCCGGCGCCCGCGTGGCCGCATACTCCGTCGTCCAGCGCACCGCGTCCGGCGAGCCGGGATCCTCCATCACCGCATCAACCAGACCGTCCCGGAGCGCCTCCGAGGCTGACACTTCTTTTCCCGTGAGGATCATTTCAAGGGCGCGTTCCGGGCCCACCAGGCGGGGCAGGCGCCCGGTCCCGCCGGCCCCTGGCAACAGTCCAAGGGCGATCTCCGGCAGGCCCAGGCGCGCGCCTGGCGCGGAGATCCGGGCATGTGCGGCCATCGCCAGCTCCAGTCCCCCGCCCAATGCCACACCAGTGATTCCAGCGATGACCGGCTTCGGGAAGTCTTCGACCAACGCGATGAGCTCCCGGAGATCCGGCCGGCCCACCCCGCTTCCCAACCCGGCGACGCCGGATTGGGAATTGTCTGATTCGGGGCTGTTTAATTCGGAGACGTCCGCCCCGGCCGAGAATGCTTCGGGCTGGCCGAGCAACAGGACAGCGGTAACAGCCCGATCCCTGGCGACCCGCATGAGCGCTTCGCTAAGTGCCCGGCGCAGGGCGCGTCCCAGTGCGTTCACCCGTCCGCTGTTCATGGTGATTCGCGCTACTCCGTCCACGAGGGAAACGGTGACGATCTGGTCTGCAGGTCCGGGCACGGCGTCCCCACCTCTCTGTCGGTGATTAGCTGAATGCGGATATGCCGGTGATGTCCCGCCCGACCAGCAGGGATTGAATAGAGTCAGTTCCCTCGTAGGTGCTCACAACATCCATGTCGGTCATGTGCCGGGCCACGTGGCGCTCCAGCAGAATGCCGTTCCCGGCCAGCATGTCCCGGGCTTCAGCGCAGATCCATTTGGCTTTCTGGGCAGTCGACATCTTCACCATGGAGGCCATCGGGCCGGTCAGCCGGCCCGTTTCGCCAAGTTCGGCCATCCGGTGGCACATCAGTTGCATGGCTGTCAGTTCGCTGAGCATGTTGGCGAGCTTGTTCTGCACCAGCTGGAACGAGCCGATCGGCCGGCCGAACTGCGCCCGCTCCAGGGCGTACCGGGCCGCGATCTCGTAAGCGGCCATCCCATGGCCCATTGCCTCCCAGGCGGCACCGCCGCGGGTCGCGGTGAGAACCCTGGTGACGTCCTTGAAGGAATCACAGTTCTCGAGGCGGTTTTCCGCGGGGATTCTTACGTTGTCTATCACAATGTCAGCCTGCTGGATGGCGCGCTTGCCGATCTTGCCGGTGATCACGGTCGGACGGTAGCCGGAAGGGTGCTCTCCGTCGTCGCCTTTTTCCAGCACGAAGGCTTTTACCCGGCCGTCGGCAGCGTCGCGGGCGAACACGACAACCACGTCGGCCATGTGTCCGTTTCCGATCCATCGCTTATGCCCGTTGAGGACGTAGCTCTCGCCGTCCCGGCGGGCGCTCGTCTCCAAGGCCACCGAATCCGAGCCATGCAACGGTTCAGTCAGCGCGAACGCGCCGATTTTCTCCAGGGCTGACATGGAGGGAAGCCAGCGCTGCCGCTGGGCCTCGCTGCCGAGCATATTGATCGAGCCCATGGCCAGACTCGAATGGACGCCGATGAAAGTATTGATAGACCCGTCGCCGCGCGCGATCTCGCGGGCGACGATACCGGCCGCCCGGCGGCCCAGCCCCGGGCAGCCATAACCGTCGATCGTGCTGCCAATGATGCCGAGCCGCGCCAGTCCCGGCAACACCTCGGCAGGGAATTCCGCACGCTCCCAATAATCATTGATGACCGGAAGAATGTCCGAGTCCACATAGGACCGGACCCGGTCCCGGAGACTCCGTTCCTTCGGCGTCAACTCATCGTCAAGCAGGAAATAGTCGCTGTTCACGTCCACTCGGGTCACCGGGTGGCCCCTTCGCCTCGGGTTCCGTAAGTGCGATCCAGCTCACACTTACCTAACAATCTGCATAGTAACTGCAATTTGTTCTTAACCCAAGGCACCCTTGTCACACCGCCGGAGAATCGGCCGCCCGCGCCCCCGCCATGGCTCGACCGTTAACGAGAAGGGCGACTGGATCGCTGTGTCAGCGCAAGACGGCGGGCCCGTACCTTCGCGCTGAAGGTACGGGCCCGACGTCGTTCTGGAAACCTGCTGTAGCTCTGAAGCCGGAGGCTAGCCGTCCGAGCCGGCCGGCGTCGTCGTCGGCGTGTAGCCTTCGAGCTTTAGCGCCGCGGTGGCGTACTTGTTGGTGAATGTGTCGGTGAAGTTGATCTTGGAAGCGTCAACCCCGTTCTGCTTCTCCATCGCAAAGATCACCTTGGGGCCGCCAGCGGGCATGAGGCCGTCCGACAGGAACTGCCCCTTGTCGGTGTCCAGGGCCTTGATGTACTGGTCCTTCGAGATGGTGCTGTTCTGGACGAAGGAGGAGGGCAGCTTGTCCGCGATGTCCGCCGCCGAGTGGGTGCTGATCCAGTGCATGGTGTCCACGAGGGCGTTCACAACCTTCTGGGCCGAGTCCTCGTGCGACTTGACCCAGTCGGACTGGGCGAGGACGCTGGCCGCCGGCCAGGCGCCCCCGAGCGCAGCTTTGGTGCCGTCCGAGGTGGCCAGATCGATCGCGGAGACGGCCAGGTTCTTGCTCTCGAGCGCGCCGACGGTGGGCTGCGTTGTCATGACGCAGTCGGCGGATCCGCGCTGGATCGCCGCTATGGCAGTGGATCCGGCGCCCACGGCGATGGTGTGGTAGTCGTTCTTCGTCACTCCCGCCTTGGCGGCGATGAACTGGGTCAGCTCATCGGTCCCGGAGCCGAGGTCGGTCACGCCGACGGTCTTGCCCCTGAGGTCCGCCGCGGAGTGGACATTGGCTTTGGGGCTGCACATGATGCGTTCGCCCGGGGCGCTGGAGAGCTGCACGAGGTCGATGACGTTCTTGCCTTTGGACTGGAAGTCGACGGTGTGGATGTACCACGCGCCGGCCATGTCGACCTGGCCGGAGGCCATTGCTTCCTCCGCGCCGACGCCGCCATGCTGCTCCGTCGAGAGCTCCACATTCACCCCATACTTCTTGTAGTTGCCGAGACTTTCGGCAAGCTGGTACGGGAGGTAGATCTGCTTGTCGATGCCGCCGACCATGAGCTTGACCGTGGGCATCGCCGAGGTGTCGGCGGACGCCGCGCTGCCGGAACCGCTTGAGGCAGGGGAGCTGGCCGACGTGCTGCCGCCGCAGGCGGCGAGGCTGAGCGCAACCACTCCCAGGGTAGCCGTGGCGTAGATCTTGTGCTTCATCATTGGGGCACTTTTCCTTATTCTCTTCGTGGATATTGCTGTGTTTCCGGGTAAAAATTTGGGGAAGCCGTCAGATCGCCTGGGCTTCGGACCGGTTAGGCGGCCGCCATTTCAGGAGGGTGTGTTCCAGCAGGCTGATCAGATATTCGGCCGCGAGCGTGATCACGGCAATGATCACCATGCACGCGAATACCGTGTTCGGGTCGAAGGTGCCCTGGGCCTGGCTAATGATCAGGCCGATCCCCTGCTGAGCACCGAGCACCTCCGCGACCAGGGCGCCGATAATCGCGAACCCGAAGGCCGTATGGAGGCTTGCGATGATCCACGTCATCGCCGACGGGATGGTCACGTGAATCGCGACTTGGACCGGGGATGCCCCAAGTACGCGGACGTTCGCGACGAGGTTCTGGTCCACCTCACGCACGCCCTGGAAGGCGTTGAAGAAGACGACGAAGAACACCAGCACCGCGGCGAGCAGAACCTTGGGGAACACACCGAGGCCGAAAGCCACGATGAAGATCGATCCGAGGACGATGCGGGGAATCGAGTTCACGATCCTGATGTACGGGCCGACGACGGCTGAGAGGTACTTGTTCGAGCCCAGCAGGATCCCAAGCACCACGCCGACGAACGTGCCGAGCAGGAAGCCGAGGACCGCTTCCTCCATGGTGACCCCGAGGTTCTCCCAGATTGTCCCGAACGCTGTTCCCTGCGTAAAGAGCATCACCAGGCTGTTCCAGATCTCGCTGGGCTGACCGAAGAAGAACTTGTCCACCCAGCCTTCCTCCGTAAACCACTGCCACCCGCCCACCACAGCCACGGCGAGGGCGGCACGGCCCACCCAGATGGCAGTCGTGCGGCGCCGGTGCGACGCTTTTCCGGACTGCACGGCCGCTGCCTGCTGCTGCTCCTGCGAGTTCACCTTTTCCCCCTGCACAAGAGCGGTCATGCTGCTGCACCTGCCGATCGCGCGTAGGCACGGGTGACCTCGTCTTTAAGCGATTCCCAGATCTGGCCCTGAAGCTCAAGAAAGCGTTCTTCGTGGCGGATTTGCTGGACATTGCCGCGTGGCCGGGGCAGATCGATGTCGAAGACGTCCTTGACTGTCCCGGGGCTGCTGGTCATGATGACCACGCGGTCGGAGAGTGCAACGGCCTCGTCGAGGTCGTGCGTGATGAACAGGACCGAGGGCCGGAGCTCCTCCCAGAGCTTCAGCAGTTCGTTCTGCATGATGGCCTTGGTCTGCACGTCGAGGGCACCGAACGGTTCGTCCATGAGCAGGATCCTCGGGTTGTTGATGAGCGCCGCGGCCATGGCCACGCGTTTCCGCATGCCGCCCGAGAGCTGATGTGGGTAGCGGTCCTCGAAACCCGCCAGCCCCACACGGCGCAGCCAGTCCCTGGCAAGCAAGGTGGCCCCGCGCTTTGGGGTTCCCAGCAGGACCGGTCCCATCATCACGTTGCTGAGCACGCTCTTCCAGGGGAAGAGCGCATCCGCCTGGAACATGTAGCTGACGCCGTCAGTGACGCCATCGACGGTATTGCCGCCGACGCGCACAGAGCCCTCGCTGGGACGCTCCAGCCCGGAAACCTGGGCCAAGGTGGTCGACTTGCCACAGCCCGTGGGGCCGACGATCGAGCAGAACTGCCCCGGTTCCACGGAAAGCGTCACGTCCCTGATCGCTGTAAAAGTTTCACCCTTCGGCGTGAGATAGCGCTTGGTCAGCCCGGTGACCTCGATGCCGGCATCACCGCCGCCATCTGCTGGTGGGCGAATTCGACGGTCTACACCCATGGTGTAAAGCCTCTCTGTTAAATCGACGCCAACCGCCCATTTGCGGCGACGCCATTGTCCGGTGGATCCTTTAGCCATGCCTCTCACCACTTCGTGCTGTGTGACATGAGTCATGATCAGTGCACCCACCCTAGAAAGGACTGCCGTGCTACAGCCACGCTTGCGTGCCTTGTGAGGGTTATTAGCCTTCATTCATCTTTTGAACCTTTTGCTCGAAAAGCCGTTCGGGGCCAGCTTTGAGCAACGCACGGGCATGGTGGCGGGCACGGCCGCTCGCGTCGCAGATCCTCGTGTGGACGCTGGTGCTGATCGTGGTCACTGTGGCCCTCGGCGGCCTGGTGACCAACCGAATCACCGGCCAGGTCCTCGACGAGCAGTTCCGCCTGCGCGCCCTTGGCGTCGCGGAGTCTGTGGCACAGATGCCCGGAGTTGCCACCGGTGCTGCCTCCGGCGAAGGGAGGCAGGAGATCCAGGCGGTAGCCGAACAGGTGCGGACCCGGGCTCAGACGGACTACGTAGTGGTGACCGACCGGGACGGGGTCCGTCTTTCGCACCCCACGCCGTCCCTCATCGGGAAGCGCCTCGAGGAGCCTGTCGCGGTCCTCGACGGCCAAACCCATGTGGGTACCGACCACGGCAGCCTCGGCGACTCGGCCAATGCCAAGGCACCGATCCTGGACGCAACGGGAAAGATCGTCGGACAGGTCTCGGTGGGCATCCTCGAGACGACCGTCAGCATGGAGCTTGAGCGCGACGCCGGCATCGTCGGTGGCTCCTCGGTGCTGATCCTCCTGATCGGTGGTGCCGGCTCGTTCCTCCTGGCACGCGCCATCAAGCGCGTGACGTTCGGACTCGAGCCGGCGGAGATCGCCTCGCTTCTCCAAGAGCGGGAGGCCCTACTCCACGGCATCCGTGAAGGCATGATGGGAATCGACGACGCCGGCCGGGTCACCGTGATTAACGGCGAGGCCCGCCGTCTCCTGCGCCTGGACAACACTCCCCTCAACCGACCAGTTGAAGAGCTCATCCCGGCGGGGAGGCTCCGCGACGTCCTCACAGGCGAGGCGCCCGGGGCGGACCAGACGATCATCACCGACGATTCCCTGCTCGTGGCGAACCGCATGCCCGTGAGCGTGGGCGGCCGGAGCGTAGGCGCCGTCGTGACCCTGCGCGACCGCACCGAAGTGGAGGCGCTGGTGCGGGACCTGCGCGCGCTGGAAGGGCTCATGGCGGCCCTGCGTGCGCAGGAGCACGAGTACGCCAACCGCCTTCACACCGTGGGCGCACTCCTCCACCTCGGCGACATTGAGCAGGCGCGCACCTTCATCTCGGGCATCGCGGACACGTCGCGCTCGCTCGGCGAGGGGCTGCGCTCCCGGATCGAGCCCCCCGAGCTCGCAGCGCTCATCTACGCCAAGATCACGGTGGCCGCGGAGCAGGACGTGTGCGTGGCGGTGTCTGACGAGTCACGCCTCCGCGAACCCGGCCTCGGGACGCAGGACCTCCTCACGATCGTGGGGAACCTGCTCGACAACGCGGTCGACGCCGTCTCCAGCCTGCCGGGACCGCGTGAAGTCACCCTCACGTTGGACGATTCCTCGGGTGTCTTCGTGTCGGTGACTGACAACGGTCCGGGCGTACCCGCGGAGGCGGTGGACGACGTGGTGCGGGACGGCTTTACGACAAAGAACGAACGGCCCGGCATAGGCGACGGCCGGGCACTTCGGCGCGGTATTGGCCTGGCGCTTGTAACGAGGATCGTTCGTCGTGCAGGTGGCACAATGGACGTGTTCGCCGGGCCGGGCGGGCGCTTCGAAGTGTGGATTCCAAGAAGTGGGGCAGAAGGATGATCCGGGTGCTCATCGTCGACGACGACTACCGCGTCGCGCGGCTCCATGCCGCCCAGGTTGCGCAGGTTCCGGGGTACGAGTGCGTCGGCGAGGCGCACACGGTGGCCGAGGCGCGAGCCGCGATAGCGAGGGAGCGCCCCGACCTCCTGCTGCTGGACATCTACCTCCCAGACGAAGACGGCATCTCGCTCCTGCAAACCCTGCGGGAGGCGGGTGAGGACGTTGACGTCATTATCATCACCGCCGCGCGCGACGTCGGGACGGTGCGCGCCGCGATGCGCGGCGGAGCCGTGTACTACCTGGTGAAGCCCTTCGGGTTCGAGCAGCTCGCCGAGCAGCTAAGGGCCTACCAGAGGTGGCGCACTGACGCAGAGTCGCGGCGCATCACCGGGCAGACGGACGTGGACGCCCTTTTTGCCTCGCGGCGGGCGGCCGCCCCGGCCAGCGCGGGCCCCAGCTCCGCGCGGCGCCTCCCGCCGACGATGCAGAAAGTCCTCGATGCCGTCGTCTCGGCCGGGCGCCCCCTGGGCGCCCAGGACATCTCGGACCACATCGGCATTTCGCGGCCCACAGCGCAGCGGTACCTGAGCGAGCTCGAACGGAAGGACAGGGTGGCCCTCCACCTCGAGTACGGCACCACCGGCCGGCCAGTCAACACGTACCTGCCAGTCAACAAATAGGCGCATGTCAGGTACACCCGGGCGCTGATGAAGTCGGAACCGCCCGCCGGCGCTGGGGGCGGCCCCGACTGAACACTCGGGACTAGTTTCACGTCGTGTTGGCCGGGGCGTTGTATTTCGTTCATCCCGCATGGTGAGCATGAGGCCGGTGAGTTCACCATGCAAAGCCCATGCGGGCGACAACGTCCCCCTTTCCACTTCCCGCCGAGGTTTCCTGGCCGCCGCACTGACCGGGGCGGCGCTGACCCTGGCCCCGGTGCAGTTCGCCGCCGCCGACACCGGCACCAGCAAAACCAAAACGATCACCGGGCACCTGGAACCGGGCGCCGCGGACTTCGTCTACCTTCCCGTCGAGGTGCCCGCCGGTGTCAACAAAATCAGCGTTTCCTACAGCTACAGCAAGCCCACGGTCGATTCCGGGCTCCTGACGAACGCCTGCGACATCGGCGTCTTCGACGAGAAGGGAACCGCTCTCGCGGGCAAGGGCTTCCGCGGCTGGTCCGGCGGCTTCCGCACCGAGTTCTTCATCTCCGCTGCCGAAGCCACTCCGGGATACCTGCCCGGCCCGGTAGGCAAGGGCACCTGGAACATCGCGCTCGGCCCGTACCAGGTGGCCGATCAGGGCATGGACTACACCGTCAACGTCACGCTGGAGTACGGACCCGACGGCGCCGCCTTCCGCCCGCAGTACCCGCCACAGCAGATTGCCGGCCGAGGCGCCGGTTGGTACCGCGGCGATGCCCACCTCCACACCGTATATTCCGATGGCAAGCGCACACCCGAGGAAGTCGCTGCCGGGGCCCGCGCCGCGCGCCTGGACTTCATGATCAGCACGGACCACAACACCCCGGCGTCGCATGGCGCATGGGGGCCGCTGGCCGGCAATGACCTGCTCATTCTCATGGGTGAGGAGGTGACGACCCGGAACGGGCACTACCTCGCTCTCGGGCTTGAGGCCGGAGAGTGGATTGACTGGCGCTACCGGGCCCGGGACAAGGGGTTCGAGCAGGAGGCCCAGCGGATCCACGCCTCCGGCGGGATCGTGGTCCCGGCCCACCCGTACTGCCCGTACGTCGCCTGCCGCTGGAAGTTCGGGTACGACGACGCCGACGCAGTCGAGGTCTGGACCGGCCCATGGACCGCCGACGACGAGTACGCCATCAACACCTGGGATTCCATGCTCGCCCACTCCGCGCGCACCGGCGGCCGCTGGCTCCCGGCGATGGGCAACAGCGACGCCCACAGCGCCCCGCAGGTCATCGGCTTCCCCCACAACGTGGTCAACGCCTCGGCGCTGTCCCGCGACGCCCTCCTCGAGGGCATCCGCAACGGCCGGAACTGGATTGCCGAATCGGCAGACGTCTCCCTGGACTTCAACGTCACGGCCGGCGCCCGGAGCGCCGGCGTCGGGGAACGCCTCGAGACCTCACCGGATGCCCGCGTCACGGTCACCGCAAAGGTCTCCGGTGTCCCCAACGGCGTGGTCAGGTTCATCACTGACGAAGGCCAAACCCAGCAGATTACCCTCCCGGCATCTGGCCAGGGCACCAGCACCTGGGTGACCACCCCGCAGCTCGCCGCCTACATCCGTGTCGAGGTGCGCCACCCGATGACCGACGGCACGCCCAGCAACGGAACAGCCATGGGAACGGCCCTGCTGCTGGGTCCCATGGCTGCGCTCACCAACCCGATCTTCCTCGGCAAAAAGTAGCGGAACCATCGTGGCCCCGCATACCTGCGCCCGCAGGGGTGCGGGGCCACGGCTACAACACCGCCGAGAGTGCCGATACCAGCGCAGAAGGTTGAGGAGACTCGGAGACGGCTCCCGTACCATGGGGCGGATGGTGTTCATACGGCTATACCGCGAAGGCAAACTCGAACGCGACAATGTCAGTGCCCACGAGATCGAGGCCCTGGCCCAACAGGACGACGTCGTGCTGTGGATCGACTACACGGATCCGACGGCGGATGACCTCCTCGGCGTCGAAACGGTGTACGGGCTTCACCGCCTCGCCGTCGAGGACGCCGTCCACGACTTCCAACGGCCCAAGCTGGACCGATACCCAAACCATCTGTTCCTCTCCGCCTATCAGGCAGGGCTCCGTTCCGAAACCGGGGAGCTGGCCATCGCCGAGATCTCGGCATTCGTGACCCGGAATGCCCTGGTGACCGTGCACGGGCCCGGGTTCGACACCGACAAACTGACGGCGCACTGGGACGCAGAGGCGGACCTGGCCACGCACGGGGTGCCCTTCCTTTTCTGGGGCCTGCTGGACATGATCGTGGACGGGCATTTCGACGCCGTTCAGGAACTCGACGGCTACATCGATGCCCTGGAAGACTCACTCTTCGATGATCACTCCCCGGACCACGACCTGCAGCGCAAGACCTTCGAGCTGCGCAAGAATCTGGTCCGGCTCCGCCGCGTCGTGCTGCCCATGCGCGAGGTCCTCAACACCCTCCTGCGCCGGGATGACCTGATCGGCTGCAGCCCCGCCATGCAGCCCTTCCTGCAGGACGTCTACGACCACGTGCTGCGCGCCACCGAATGGACAGAAGCGCTCCGTGACCTGGTCACCACCATCCTGGAAACCCACATCAGCATCCAGGGAAACCAGATGAACCTGGTCATGAAAAAAGTCACCAGCTGGGCCGCGATCATCGCCGTCCCCACCGCCGTCACCGGCTTCTTCGGGCAAAATGTGCCGTTTTTCGGCTTCCAGAGCGACTACGGGCTCTGGCTCTCCAGCGCGCTGATGGCCGGCGGATCAATTGTCCTCTACCTGGCCTTCAAAAACCGGGACTGGATCTAGCCGTAAACTCCTCGTCCAATGCGGTCTCGTTGACCGCCGTCGTCAGCTGTTCCAGCGACTCCCGGTATGGGCCGATCCTTTAGCGAGAGCGGGACAAGGCGTTTCGCCTGCCCCCGATGGACAGGTAGCAGACCAATGCTGCGATGCACGCGGCGAGGCCCAGGCTGACAGGGCCTGTCCCCCAGCCGAGGCCGCCGCGGTCGAAGGACACGGCTGTCCAGTCTGCGAAGGACGCCCCGAGCGGCCGGGTGAGGATGTATGCGAACCAGAACGACGGTATCGCGCCAATCCAGCCACGCCAGTACAAGAGGCCAACCACGGCGATCACCGCGGTGAACACCGCACCCGACGCCAGATAGCCGAGGTTCAGGCTGTACGCGGTCATGTCCCCGGTCGCGGTGCCAAGGGCGAACGTCGTCAGCACTGCGGTCCAATAGAAGGCCTCGCGGCGCCGCGTGTCTAGGCTGTGGATGGACAGTGTCTTCTCGGACCGGTACCAGAGGAGAAAAACGACTGACAGGACAACGAGGAAGAACACCGCCGACACCAGATACGGGACGCCGAGCACGACGTGCACGGCATCGGCAGCCATGGTCCCGAACACGCTGACCATGACCACAGCCAGCCAGTAAACCCACGGAATATAGCGACGGACAGCGAACTGCAGAACAAGCGAAGCGACCAGGCCAACCGCGCCAACGCCGAGCGCCACGGCCGGCTCGATCTGATGGACGAGGAAGTCCGAAGTGGTTTCGCCCATCCCGGTCGTGAGCACCTTGGCGACCCAGAACCAGGCCGTGATTTCCGGAACCTTCGCCCCAGCCCGGCGCGGCGAAGCGCCTGCCCGGGCCAGTCGCCGTTCGTCCAGAACGGCAGACGCGGCGCCGTTTCGAAAATTGTCTTGCTGAGGGGAATCTGTCATCCCGTGATTGTGCCCCATGATCCCTACCCCTAGCTGAACAGGACACTGAAGGCCGCCCACGGCCGGGGAAGCACGGCGCTTTCCTTACGCGGGAGCCGCCAATCGGCACTGTCCGAACGCGTCCCTGAAGTGGTGGACGCCCGCGGCCATCGTCGAAGACGCGCAGCGGCCCCTAAGGCTGGGAAATTACTTTGAATTCGGCGACCAGCCGATTAACGGTTCGGGAACCTTCGCCATGGATGCCCCGAAAACGCCAGTGTGGGCTTCCGAACGGATAAGACTCGGGGAGACAACTCCAAACTCTGGCGCAACTGTGCCGAAAGGTCTCAATCCCATGACTTCAGCAAGAACCACAGGCGTGGCCGCGGCCGCGCTCCTCGGTGCCGCCCTGCTCGCCGGCACTGCCGTCGCACCTTCCATGGCGGACGCCGGCAGGCACGAGAACCACGACGCCCAAGACCACCGTTCAGGCCAGCACGAGCGCCAGGACGGCACGGGCACCAAGCACGTCCTTGTACTCTCCGTGGACGGCCTGCACCAGAAAGACCTCGACTGGTATGTCGCGGCGCATCCGCAGTCGGCGCTGGCTGCCCTGGTGAACCACGGCACAAGCTACACCCACGCACAAACTCCCGTGCCCTCCGACTCCTTCCCCGGCATGGTCGGGCAATTCACCGGCGGCAACCCGGGAACGACCGGGATCTACTATGACGACACGTTCAACCGGGCGCTCCTCCCGGCCGGCACCACCGACTGCAAGAACACCGCACCCGGGACCGAGGTGGCACTGACCGAGGCCGCGGACAAGAACCCGAACGCGCTCGACGCAGGGCAAGGCCTCACCGGCCTACCCTCCAGCATCATGACCATGACCGGCCAGCCCGGATCCCTGCTCAATCCTGCAGCGCTGCCCGTGGACCCCGCGACGTGCAAACCCGTCTACCCGCATCAGTACCTGAAGGTCAACACCGTCTTCGAGGTCGCCAAGAGCGCCGGCCTGACCACGGCGTGGTCGGACAAACACCCCGCCTATGAAATCCTCAACGGACCCTCAGGCAAAGGCGTGGACGATCTCTTCACGCCTGAGATCAACAGCCAGGCACCCGCACCGTTCACCGGCGACTGGAGCCAGGACAACGCCGCAACCCGGCAGTATGACGGCTACAAGGTCCAGGCGGTCCTGAACGAAATCGGCGGGAAGGACCACTCCGGCACCCGGGCCGCGGCCGTGCCGGCCATCTTCGGCATGAACTTCCAGTCCGTCTCCACCGCCCAGAAGCTGCCGACGTCGGACGGCCTCCCCGGAGGGTATCTCCCGGGCGGCGCTGTGCCGGGCCCTCTGCTGGGCAACGCCCTGGACTACGTGGACGCGTCCGTCGGGAAAATGGAGTCTGCCCTGTCCGCCACCGGGCACGCCAAGGACACGACCATCATCCTCTCGGCGAAGCACGGACAGTCCCCCATGGAGCCCGCTGCACTGACCCGGGTTCCAGACAGTACGATCATCGACGGACTCAACGCGGCATGGAAGGCCGCCCACCCGGGGTCCGCGGACCTGGTGGCCTTCTCCACCGATGATGACATCATGCAACTCTGGCTCTCGGACCACTCCCAGCCCGCAGCGAAGTTCGCCAAGGACTACCTCGCCTCGCACACGGCCGCCGGGAACGACATCAACAGCGCCCCCAGGACCCTCGCAACCTCAGGACTCAGCAAAATCTACGCAGGCAGCGACGTCGCCCGATACTTCGGCACAAAGACCACCGACGCCCGCTACCCCGACATCCTGGGCATCGCGCAGACCGGCGTCGTCTACACCAGCGGCACAGCCAAAATCGCCGAACACGGCGGCGCCTCCGCCGACGACCGGAACGTGCCCCTCGTCATCTCCGGCACCCACGACGACCACGCCCGCACCGTGACCGACACCGTCGAAACCACACAGATCGCCCCGACAATCCTCAAAACCCTCGGCCTGGACCCGAACAAACTGCAGGCAGTGCAGATCGAGGGAACCCAGGCCCTCCCGCAGCGCTGACGCGCACAGGCCTGCAGAGGAGGGCTTCTGCGGAAGCCCTCCTCTGTCCGTCAGAACCAGTGCGCCAGCGCCGCGACGAAAACTGTTTCGGGTCAGTGGATGAGGCCGGAGACCAGGTTGATGACTGTGGCTAGAACGATGGCGCCAAGTACGAGAGCAGTGCCTGACGGAGGGCGGTGTACCGGATGGCGTCGGTTTTCAGGTCGGTGTCCGAGACCTGGAAGGTCATCCCGATGGTGAAAGCGAGGTAGGCGAAGTCCCGTACCGGGGCGGTTTCTTTTCGTTGAAGTCCACTCCATCGTCGTCTCGGTAGTAGATGGTGGCATAGCGCAGGGTGAAGAGGCTGTGCACCAGGAGCCAGGACAGCGTAACGCCGCTTCCCACATGCGGTGTGTCGTGAGACCCCGCTCCCCCGGTTCCGCCGCGTTTGCGGGTGTTCCCAGCAACCGTCAGTAACATGGGCGGGTCCGAACGTCCCCCATAGAGGTAGCCACATTGCGTCACGATATGCACGGCCAGGAATCCAGCACGTCCCCGTCATACCCGGGGCAGGGCACCCTGGTTGACAGCAGCCGCAACCAACCCGCTCGCCGGCGGCCGCGCTGGCTCAAGTACACCGGCATCGCCGTGGCTGTTTTGCTGCTGGTTACCATCGCTTTCGGAGGCTACTGGTTCTGGCGCCTCCAGTCGAACATCACCACGTCTGCTCTCGGGGCCGGCGGCCTCCGGACCGAAGGGCCCGTCGATGACAGCAAGGACCGCCTGCAGATCCTCGTCCTGGGCAGTGATACGAGAAGCGGGAAGAACGGAAAATACGGCACCGTGGACCAGTCATCGGGATACGGACAGTCGGATGTGATGATGGTGCTGGACATCTCCGCCGACAACAACCATGTCAACGTCATCAGCTTCCCGCGGGACCTCCTCGTCGACGTCCCGGCCTGCATGGATCGCAAGACCAACCAGCAACACGATGCGCGGCAAAACGTGATGATCAACAGCGCCATGGCCGACGCCGGCATCGGCTGCGCCGTGGACACCGTGAACAAGCTCACCGGCTTGGAAGTGGACCACTTCATGATGGCTGACTTCAATGCCGTGAAGGAACTCTCCAATACCGTCGGCGGCGTCGATGTTTGCGTCAACGCCGCCGTCTCCGACCCCGAATCCGGACTCCACCTCCCCAAGGGAACCTCGCAGGTCCAGGGCGACCAGGCCCTGGCCTTCCTGCGGACCCGCCACGCTTTCGCCGACGGCGGAGACCTGGGCCGGATCAAGGCCCAGCAGTCCTTCCTTGCCTCCCTCACCCGCAAGCTGAAGGCCGACGGGACCCTCGGTGACCCCCAGAAAGTTTTGTCCATCGCCGACACGATGACCAAGAACCTGACCGTCGATGACGGCCTCGCCTCGGTTCCGACGATGCTGACCCTCGCCGGCCGGCTAAAGAATATCGACCCGGCCAAGGTCAATTTCATCACCGTCCCAACTGTGCCTGCGGCGTCGGATCCCAACAGGCTGGGCCTCGACGAGCCGGCAGCAGGCAACCTATTCGCCAAGCTCCGGCAGAGCGCCGACCTCAGTCAGCCCGCACCCGGCACTAGCCCGTCCTCGGCTCCTCCCACGGCGGCGTCCAAATCGGGCTATGACAAAACGATCCAGCCCATAACCGTCGCCAACGGGACAACCGTCGATGGCAGAAGCCAGGAAATCTCTTCGGTCCTCAACTCAGCAGGATTTACGGACGTCTCTCCGATCCCGGCGCAACCTCGACCCGAGACGTACGTCTACTACGGTGCCGGCTTCGCCGACGTCGCAGCCGACGTCGGCGCGGTATTTGGGCTTCCACCGGAACGCGTACAGGCGGCTCCGGGCGTCCAGGGCGTGCAGCTCTACGCCGGTGAAGACTTCACGACCGGCACCCGGCCAGCACCGCCCGCCCATGCACCCGGCAGCGTCGTGGCCCAGACAGGTAACGACCAGACCTGCCAGTCCGCCAACGCGGGCGGTTAGATAGACCGCGCCCTCCGCCGGGCAAACCCGGCCGCTGACGCGCTAAGCCGGTGCGCCCGTATGCCCGGCGGCCAGGGCCCACCTAAACCCCGCGGATGAGAAGGAAGCCGCATTGGTCAGGCAAAGTAGCCCTTCCAAGTCAAAGGGCGTCTCCACGCCGCCGGTTAGATGGATGAAAAAACCGCAAAAGCAGGCTTCCAGGCCCTCAACGCCGCCGTCCAAGGCTGGCAGTGCAGGGACGCCTCACGACCCAGAGCGCCGGTCCCTGTTGTCAGCCCGCAGGTCATTGTTAGTCTGGCCCGGTGGAGCCGTAATCGCCCCCGGGATCCCAGGCGGGTCCCCCACGGCGGTTGGGCCTGACGTGGATGAAAGGAACCCCAATGAGCCCTGACCCCCGCAACGCGGACTCGCCCAAGACCGGGCCACTGAACATGGACCCCGTTGAGCAGGATCCGAGCGCCAAGGACCCGGCTGCGGATGAGAAAGTGCAGCTCCAACTGGCCATTTTCGAAGTCACGCCGGACGCCCGGGGCAAGAGCCTAGGCGAGATCCGACAGATGCTCCTCGCTGCGTTCTCGCGGCGCGGCGTGGAACCCCCGCCCGACACCTGGCTCGACTCGGTGGCTTCCGCGGCCTCCTACGGTGAGCCCTACATTATCGACCTCCCCGCGGCGCTGGCAGCAGACGGAGAAGTGCCCGCCCCGAATGAGGAAGTGCGGCGGGGGCTTGCCTCACGTCGTCGGCTACGGCAGCAGCGGCTTCCCGCCGGGATCTTCCCCTCCCCTGCTGAATGGGAAGTCACGGACAAGGAGGTCGCAGGCGGCGCCCCCAGCCAGGCAGTACGCGGACATCCCCGGGCCCTAACTTGGCGCATCGGCGGAGCGGGCACGGCCTTGGCCGGAGCCGCGCTGCTGATCGCGGCCGCCGTCCTCGCAGTTCGCGCGGTAAGCGCCGTTCGCCGGCACCGTGCGGGCGCCCCTTCCCGCCGTCGTGGTTGAGGTCCTCGCCGTCTCTTTGCCGGGCTAAGTCCTCGGCGGTGCGACGGCGGCCGCGGTGCGCTCCCGAGCCCGAACGGGTGTTGATGTGTCAGCTAACTATTACCCTCAATTCCGATCTCCCGCCACCCCAGCTTGGAGAGCCGGGAGCCTGCGCGCTGGAGTCCAGAAGTCGCGCGGAGGCTTCCCTTATGCGTCCGCTACGGATCATCCGCCCGGAGCGGCCCATCCACCCGGCCACGGGCACGTCAGGCGGCGGGCACGGAACCGCGGACGTCCCCGGGCTGACGGCCGGCCAGCGACGTGACAGGCTTCCCGCCCGGTGACCCAGGTTGCGGGCGCCCGGAAGGCGTGTCGAGCACAAGAAGCGGCAGTTCCCGGTGGATCAGGTAATCACAGGCTGCCGGGCCGACCATCATCAGTTCCGGGCACCTGCTTCCGCGGTGGTCAGGACGGATATTGACTGCCCACAAACCGGCTCTGAACGCCCTGCCACGAACGGGCGCAAAACCCTTGAGTCCGCACCAGCTGAGGTACAGCCCATACAGTTCATCCATGCTGAGTCCGTCCCCTTCCGGGTCGGGCGCAAGGCACTCACTGAGGAAATCTTCCAATGCTGTCTTTGCCATTGTGGCCTCCTGCATCCCTGCGGCATAGCCGCCTAACTGAAACAGCAACAGCCTTGAATGTGAAGTAAGACCAGACCAGAAAGGCCCCCGAATACTTCAGAATTTAAGAGCACCGGTTGCTCCTGTCAACCAAATTTTTCGCTGTAACCCGAGAGGGTCAAGGACCCCGATGGATGCCCTTTCGGCCCCGTCTAACGCCGCCCCGAACTGCCGCCGTCGGATCAAGGAGCTTCGCGGGCCGCGTCCTCCCCGGTGAGACACCCCGAAAATTGCGTCCGCCGTCATTGCCCGGGTGGTAAGGCCAGCCGATGGGCTGTTTCAAGCATGGCGGCGTGGACGAAGGCTTGCGGGAAGTTCCCGCGAAGCTGGCGCTGTTCAATGTCGAATTCTTCGGTGAATAGCCCCGGGGAACCGCACGCGGCCCGGTTGCGTTCAAAGAGTCTGAAGGCTTCCGTGAGGTTTCCTTGCTGGTATTCCGTCAGGGCCAGGAAGAACCCGCATAGGAGGAAGGCACCTTCGACATTCGCCAGAGGACCGGGCTTGTGCCTGAACCGGTAGACGTATCCGTCGTCGAGGAGTTCTTTCCTCACCGCCTCCGCCGTGGCAAGGGAGCGGGGGTGGTGGGCAGGGAGGGCTCCGCGGATGGCCGGAATGAGCAGTGCGGCGTCGGTCCTGCCGTCGGCGGCTGATCGTTGCCACCTGCCGCTGGGGTGCGTGCATGTGGCGGCGGTTTCCGCCATGATCTTGTCGGCAAGCGCACCCCAGTCGGAGGCTTGGGCGGCCGGGGCGTAACGGCAGATCGCTCTGAGCCCGGCGACGCACATCAGCCGGGAATGGGTCCACCGTTCGTTCCCGAGTTCCCAGATGCCGGCATCGGGGGCGCCCCATTTCGCTTCTATTGCCGCCGCGGCCTGCTCGACGGCCTTCCAGTGCGTGCTCTCCAGGTGGTCGGCGCGGGCTGCCGCGGCGAAAAGCAGCAGGGCTTCGCCATAAATATCCAGTTGGAATTGCCCGTTGACCCAGTTGCCAACCTTGTCCGTGCCGCCGGGGTAGCCCGGAAGATCCAGTGTCTGTTCGTCCGGGACCCTGCCGCCGTTGACGGTGTAGGCCGGTTTGAGGCCGGTGCCGTCTGCCAGCAACCGCTCGCTGACGAACCGGACCGAGCCGTCGAGCAAGCCGGCGGCTCCGGCAGCACCGGCCGCCTGGCCCGCGACGCATTGATCCCGGATCCACGCGTAGCGGTAGTCGTAGTTGCGTTTGGCCTCGTCGCGTTCCGGCAGGCCCAGGGTGGCGGCTGCGACCATGGCTCCGGTCGAGCTTGTCATCCCGCGCAGGACTGCGCATGCCCGGCGCGCGTCCGCGGGTGCAGCGGTGTCGTTCATACCGGTTGCCGATGCGGCCCAGGCCTGCTCGGTGGCGGCCCAGAGATCCGACGGGGAGGGCGCACCAGCCGGCAGCGGCTGGCTGGAAAGTTCCATGACGATCTGGTGTTCCTCGCCGGGCCTAAGATGAATGTCTTGCTGCAGCATGCGGCCGGTTACCGTTGCCTGGCCCATCCCGCGCACGCGCAGCCACAGTCCGCCGCCGTCAGCGGACCAGACCCCGTGACCGGCGGTGGAGAAGTCCATTTGATACCGGCCGAAGTCCGGGCGGGGCTGAAGAAGGACCCGGACCGGAGCGGTCCCGGAGAGAACCCGGATGCGGCGCATCAGCACCGCAACCGCCGGGTCCCCTGGCATGGCAAGCGCTTCCCGGCTTTCGACGATCCCGTCAGTGGTGACCCAGCGGCTGGTCCAGATCAGTGTGCCGTCGTCGTAGTGCCCTCCCCAGACATACCGCGGGTTCAGGGGCGTCACCGCGAATACGCCGGTACCCCCCACGAGGGCAGAGAACACCGCAGGGTCATGCCATTGCGGCGCACACATCCAGACCAGGTCCCCGCGCGGGCCGATTACCGCGCCCCGTTCACCGTCCCCCAGTAACGCGTAGTCGCGCAGGACATGAGCCGGAAAGAGCACGCCGTTGCTGCCGGGCTGGGTTCCGGTCATCTGCGCTCCCCCGGTGCCGTGCCGGGCTGTCTGCAGCCTCGAACGGAGGTTGGGCGTTTCACGTCGGCTCCCTTCTGACCTGCGGGCTATATGCGGTATTTTTCGGCGTCCTGCGCCCGAAAGATGAGGCCGTTGCCCGGGCGGTCGTCGTCGGGCCGCACACTGCCGCCGCGCGGATCCCCGGTCCCCTCAAAGAACATGTCCTCGATCCGGACGTGGTCGTGGAACCACTCCAGGTGACGGAAATTCACTGTGCCGGCAGCGGCGGGGATGGTCAGGTTCGGGGCGCAGTGCCCGGAGATTTCCAGCCCGTAGGCCGCGGCCACGGCCGCAGCACGGAACCACTGCGTGATCCCCCCGCAGCGGCTGACATCCACTTGGAGGCAATCCACGGCGCCGGCATCGCACATCCGCTGGAAGTAGAACAAGTCGGTGCCGTATTCGCCTGCAGCAACGTCCGCGCTGATAGAGCGCCGCACGTGGCGAAGTCCGTCGAGATGGTCGCTGGACACCGGCTCCTCGAACCAGGCGATGTCCTCCTCCGCCGCGGCCTCGAATACCCTGACGGCTTGTTTGGCGGTGTAGGCGCCGTTGGCGTCGACAAAGAGCTGAACGTGCGGCCCGACGGCATCGCGTGCCTGCCGGATCCGGACAAGGTCGCGGGAAAGGTTCGACCCGCGGTCCTGACCGATTTTGATCTTCACCCGCGGGATCTGCTGAGGCCCGGTCCATCCTTCCAGTTGGCTGCGCAGCTGGGCCTCAGAGTAGGTGGTGAATCCGCCGCTGCCGTAGACCTCCACCTCTGCCCGGGCCGCGCCGAGGAGCCGGTGTAGGGGAAGCCCGAGGATCCTTGCCTTGAGGTCCCAGAGTGCGCAGTCGATGGCGGAGATTGCGTAGCCGGCCAGTCCGGGACGCGATGCGTTCCGGACCGTCCTGGACATTGCTTCGGCGGCGGCGGGAACGTCGAACGCGTTGAGCCCCGTGATGGCCGGTTGAAGGGTGTCGCGGATCAGCGCGGCGCACGCCGTCGGCGCGTAGGTCCAGCCGATGCCGGTCCAGGCGCCGGCCCTGGCCTGCACCAGGACCATGGTCGTGACGTCCCATGCGAAGGTGCCGTCCCCCTCCGGCGCGCTGGTCGGCACCGTATACGCGGAGACGTCAAGTGAGCTCAGCCGGAGGGACTGGTCGGTCATGTGCCTAATCCTTCCCGTGCGGGAGGAACTCCTGCGCCTTGGTCCTGACACCTTCTTTGATGATGCCCCAGGCGCTGTCGTCGCCTTTGACGACTGCCTTTGCGCTGTTGAGTGCCTGCTCGAAGGTCGCGTGGGGCGGGACCGGGGGGATGTCCGGGTCGGTGCGCACATCAAGGACGGTTGGCCGGTCAGCCGAGAGGGCGCGCTCCCATGCTGCCCCGAGTTCGTCGGGGGAATCGACGTTGATCCCGTGCAATCCGAGGCTGGAGGCGAAGGCCGCGAAGTCGACGTCGGGAAGTGTCTGCGATTCGCGGAACGGTGGGACACCTCCCATGGCGCGCATTTCCCAGGTGACCTGATTCAGGTCATCGTTATGCAGGATCGCAACGATCAGGCGGGGATCAGCCCATTCCTGCCAGTACCGCTGGATGGTGATGAGTTCGGCCATGCCGTTCATCTGCATGGCCCCGTCCCCGGCGAACGCGATGACCGGGCGGTCCGGATAGGCGAATTTCGCGCCGATAGCGTAGGGGACCCCGGGTCCCATGGTCGCGAGGTTGCCGGACAGGGAGCCGCGGATACGGCCATGGAACTTCAGCTGCCGGGCGTACCAGTTGGCGGCGGAGCCGGAGTCCGCGGTGAGGATCGCGTCCTCCGGCAGCCTGTCGGAGAGCTCCGAGAAGAGCCGCATCGGGTTGATGGGGCTGGCGTCGACCATTGCCTCGGCGCGCATGGTCTCCCACCACCGGGTGATCTTCGATTCAAGGTCCGTGCGCCACGCGCGGTCTTCTTTACGTTTCAGATGCGGGATGAGGGCCCGCAGGGCAGCCGCGGAATCGGCGACGATGTTGAATTCGTAGCCATAGCGGAGACCGATCATGCCGGGGTCGACGTCGATCTGGACGCCGCGCGCCTGGCCTTGCTCCGGCATGAACTGGGTGTAGGGGAAGCTTGATCCGATGGTCAGCAGTGTGTCGCAGCCGCGCATCATTTCGTAGCTGGGACGGGTGCCGAGCAGCCCGATTGCTCCGGTGACGTAGGGCAGGTCGTCTGGGAGGGCGTCCTTGCCAAGCAGTGCCTTGGCGACGCCCGCGCCCAGAAGATCCGCGGCCTGCCGGACTTCCGCCGCCGCTCCGCGCGCGCCCTGGCCGATCAGCATGGCCACTTTGCTTCCCTGGTTCAGCAGTTCGGCCGCACCCCGGATCGCGTCGGCGTCGGGCTGGATGTCCGGCCACCGGATGCCGAGGCTGGAAGGAACCATCTTGAAGGCGTGTGTCGGTGGTGTGTACTCCAGTTCCTGGACGTCGGAGGGGATGATGACCGCCGTCGGCGCCCGTTTGGCCAGCGCTATCCGCAACGCCCGGTCCAGGACATTCGGAAGTTGCTCGGGAACGGTGACCATCTGGAGGTAGTCCGAGGCCACATCCTTGAAGAGACTCAGCAGGTCCACTTCCTGCTGGTAGGAGCCGCCCATCGCGCTGCGGGCAGTCTGGCCGACGATCGCCACCACGGGCACGTGGTCCATCTTGGCGTCGTACAGGCCGTTGAGCAGATGGATCGCTCCCGGGCCGGAGGTGGCCATGCAGACCCCGGCGCTGCCGGAGAATTTGGCATAGCCGACGGCTTCGAAGGCGCTCATTTCCTCGTGCCGGGCCTGAATGAATTTCGGCTCATTGCCGGCTTTTCCGAAGGCCGCGAGGATCCCATTGATGCCGTCGCCCGGAAAAGCGAAGACATGGTCCACGCCCCATTCGCGAAGCCGGGCCAGCAAGTAATCGGCAACCGTCTGTGCTGCCATGATCAATCGTCCTTTCCAGTGCATAGTTTTTCGGCGGCGCGGGCCGCCACTGCCATGATCGTCAGCGCCGGGTTCGCGCTTCCCTGCGTCGGCAGCACGCTGCCGTCGGTGATGAACAGATTCGGGATCGCGAAGCTGCGGCACGTCCGGTCCACGACGCCGTGGCGTTCGTCGGCGGCCATCCGGGCCCCGCCGACCAGGTGGGCGAAGCGTTTGATGGTGATGACTTCGTCGGCACCGGCCGCTTTCAGGATCTTCTCCATGACCGACTGGGCGGCGCTCATCAGTTGTCGGTCGTTCTCGCATTGGGTGTAGCTGAAGCGGGCGACGGGGAGCCCGTTGCGGTCCTTTTCGTCCGCGAGGGTGACTCGGTTGTGTGCCTGTGGAAGAAATTCGCACAGGGCTCCCAAGCAGGCCCAGTGGGGGTAGTCGCTCATATAGCGGCGCAGGTCCGCTCCCCAGTGCCCCTGGGCGGATACGTGCTCGGCCCAGGTGATGGGCAGCGGCGAGACGGTCTGGATGGAAAATCCGCGTTTGTACGGTTTGGTGGGGTCTGTTTCGTAGAAATCCTCAGTGCTGACTTCGGGGGGCGGGCCCTTCCACATGCGTACTTCGGCGTCGAACCGGCCCGCTGTTTGCGGGGCGCCCTGGACCATCAGGTAGCGGCCGACCTGGTCGAAATCGTTGCACATGCCCTGGGGGAATCTCGGCGAGGTCGAGTTCAGCAGAAGCCTGGGGGTTTCGATCGAGTAGCCGGCGACGGCTACTGTGCGCGCGCGCTGGAACCTTTCCAGTCCGTGGCGGATGTAGTGGACGCCGGTGGCCCGGCCGGTGCTCTCGTCGAAGCCGATGCGGGTCGCCATCGCATCGGCGCGGACTTCAGCTCCGTGGGCCAGTGCGTCCGGGATGTGGGTGATCAGGGGCGAGGCTTTCGCGTTCACCTTGCAACCTTGGAGGCAGAAGCCCCGGTAGATGCAGTGCGGTCTGTTCCCGAAGCGGCCGTTGGCGATCGCGACCGGGCCTACCTTGGCCGTGATGCCGCAGGCGCGGGCCCCGCGGAGGAAGAGCTCGCCGTTGCCCGAGACTGGGTGCGGCCGGTGCGGGTAGCGGTGCGGATCCCCCCACGGCCACGGTTCCCCGGCCACCGGGAGCTCCTCTTCGATGTCCTGGTAGAACGGACGAAGATCCGCGTAGTCCAGCGGCCAGTCGGCGCCGACGCCGTCGGCGGTGAGCGTGTGGAAGTCGCTGGGGTGGAAGCGGGGTGTGTACCCCGCGTAGTGCACCATGGACCCGCCCACCCCGCGGCCCGAGTTGTTGGATCCGAGCGGCACGGGATCGTGGCCGGCGATCACCCGGGGCTCGGTCCAATACAGGTGGTGTGAGCCGGCCTCGTCGCTCACCCAGTCACGTTCCGGGTCCCAGAATGGACCGGCGTCGAGGGCCACCGCCCGCCAGCCGGCCCGGGCCAGTCGCTGCAGCAGGGTTGATCCTCCCGCCCCGCAACCGATGACCACGATGTCCACTTCGTCGTGGTCATCGAAGCTGCGCATGTCATCTCGTAGCCGGTGGTTGCTGCCGGGCCCGGGCGGAAGCAGCCACGCGGATTCATTGCGGCTCCGCAGCTGGCTCATGACCGCGGTTCCCCGTCCAGCGCCACGGGGTCCTCCCCCGGCCTGACATCGGCCACTTCGAACGGTTCCAGCCGGTCAACGCCCAGGTTCTTGTATCCGCGCGGGTACGCGGGCCCTGCGAATCCGATTTCGTCCCAGGCCCACGGATGGGCGTAAAAGGCCGTGCAGGCGTAGCGGGTCCATAGTCCCCACACCCGCCCGGCCGGCATTCCTTGCCATGACGAGGAGCCCAGGTCCCGGACGGTCCGGAGCAGGTCAGCCTGCTCTTCGTCGGTGCAGGTGGCAAATGTCCGGCTGTACGACTGCTGCGCCGCACGGTCCAGCCCAGCGAGCGATTGGCGCCACGCCTGCCCGTCTTCGGGCATGTCGTCGTAGCGCCAGCCGTCCGACTCGTTTTCGGCCAGCCGGGTGTCGACGACATTAACGACCGGAACGCGGGGCTCGGCGCGCTGATCCAGCAACTGGTCAAAGAGCGTCCTAGCCGTGGCCTCTTCCGACGGGGTGAAGAACCGGATGTCGGCGGGGGGCGCGAGCCGGCCCAGGACCACACCTGCGGTGGCCTGGTCCCAGTGGCCGGACTGGCCGAGTGTGCTGAAACCGGGATACCGGCCGGCGCCGGCACCCTTATCCAGGGGAAGGGGACTCATCGCTCCCGCCTCAGCACAGAGGCCAGCAGCCCCATTCCCCCAACAAAGGTCACCAGAAGCGGCGCGAGCAGCGGCGGCCCCATCTCCAGGTTGTAGCGCAGATTGGTGAATCCGCCCGGTTTCTGGGCGATGCCACGGGCATGAAGATAGGTTCCCTGGATTCCATTGACGACGATCGCGGCGCTGGTGAGCGGCAACGCGGTCTTGGCCATCCGCCGGCTGAAGATTCCTGCTACGCCGGCCACGGCCCCCACCGGGCCCAAGGCCACGGGAAGCCACATCCATTTGTTCCCGAAGCTGGCCTTGTCGTGTTCGAAGTAAATCTCGGCCGCCGTCACCAAGGCACCCGCCGCGGTGAGCCCCGACAGCGAACGTTCGAACCTGCCCGTCTTCACGTTGCGGACCAGGCGGTCCACGAGGTGGACCACCTCCATTTCAGATGCACGTTCCATGACGCATTCCTCCTCAATCAGAAAGACATGGGGCGCAGGGCAACCTTTGCTGCCGCGCAAGTACCGGGGTGATACTGGGGTGCGTGGAGAGAATTACAGCCGATGCCGAGGTCGACGCAGTCCTTCGGGCCGCCAACGTCCTGCTGCGCGTCGTGGCACAATCGGTCATCGAAGTCGAGGACGTTGTTACCAGCCCCCAACTGCGGGTGCTTGTCCTGATCGCGACGCGCGGGCCGCAGAACCCGGGCGCCGTCGCGACCGAACTGAAGGTCCACCCCTCCAACGCCACCCGCATCTGCGACCGGTTGGTCACTGCCGGGCTGATCGCCCGGCGCGATGACCCCGGCGACCGGCGGTACCGGGCGCTGTCGCTAACGCCTGAAGGCGCCTCTCTGGTCAACACCGTCCTGGAACACCGGCGGACAGCCGTAGCCGCGGTGATGGCACGGATGCCGGAGGAGTTACGGGCCGTGGCGGCCCTGGGCATGAACGCGTTTGCCGCAGCCGACGGCGGCGGGGGCACCGCGGACGGCAGGTTCACCCTTGATCTCCACCAGTGAGCGGCGCTTCCGGGCTCACTCCCAATGCCGCCGCGGAAGTTCATTCGAACTCGCCCGCCGCGAAGACCAACGCAAGAGCCGCACTCGCGGCCGCGGGGCGCCGATACTGGCCATCCACCGCGGCAAGTACGACCATGCTGGCGGCGTGGACCGCATCCACGCAGCCCCCTACACGGTGGGCCGTACATCCGGCACGGACCGTCAGCACCGCCTGAACCAAATGCCGTAAGCCGAGGATTCGAATCACTACCTGCTCCCTGCCGTCCGGTGCCCGGCCAAGGAGCCCGCCCGCCACGAAAGCCGGGGCCAGTAGCTCGCACAGGCCGTAGGCCGCCCGGACCACCTCCAGCGGCTTCACCGGTTCGCCGCCCGCAACACGGCCCCGCCGGCGACCGCGAGGAGACCGACCATGGCAGCGCCCACTGCCGCATGATGTTGGGAGGCCCACAGTTGCGCGCTCTGCGGGGTGGACCGGCGATCAAAAATGCCGTGGGTTCCGAAGTCCTTCACGGAATCGGCAGGTGCCCAAAGGTTCACCGGCTGGTCCGCACTGCGAGGCTCCTGGGTCTGCTGGGCCTTGAAGCCGGTCTTGGCGAGATATCGGTCGAGGAGGCCTGGAGCGAAGGAGTTGGCGATGAGCGTCCCCGCAGTGCTGCCTCCGACCCAGTACTCGCGTCGTTGCGGATGGTCCGCCGCGTACACGACGGCCCGCGCGGCGACCTCGGGCTGGTAAATTGGTGGCACGGGCTGCGCCTGATGCGGCAGACGGGACAGCACCCAGGAGAACTGGGGTGTGTTGACCGCCGGCATTTGCACCATCGTGGTGTGGATCCCGCTCGATTCATGCAGCAGTTCACAGCGCAGGGATTCGTTGAATCCTTGGATCGCGTGTTTGGCGCCGCAGTAAGCGGTCTGCAGTGGGATGCCCCGGTAAGCGAGCGCCGACCCGACCTGCACGATGACTCCGCGGTTCCGGGGTCGCATACACTTCAAAGCAGCCATCGTCCCATAGACATAGCCGAGGTAGCTGACCTCGGTGACGCGCCTGAACTCCTCCGCCGTGATCTCCGTAAATGGGGAGAAAACAGAGGTGAAGGCCACGTTGATCCACACGTCGATCGGTCCCAGCTCGCGCTCGATTCGCCCGGCGGCGGCATCGACCGCTTCGTTGTCGGCGACATCGACGCTCATGGTCCATGCCCGGCCGCCGGCGGCCTCCACCTCTTGCGCGGCGCCTGCCAGGCCCGCCTCGCCGCGGGCCAGTAACGCCACCGCGGCACCCTGACGGCCGAAAGCGACTGCCGATGCGCGTCCGATTCCTCCGCTGGCTCCGGTGATGACGACGATGCGTCGGGCTTTCTCCATGAAGGTGACTCCTTCAGCGTGTCAGCAATGACATCAGCATCCCGGCAAATCCCCCGAGGACACCGACCCGGATTCCCCTGCATAACAATTTAACTGGATTGCTTGCGCAAGCGCAATGGTACGTAAGCTTAGAACCGCCGATCTCTGGCTGACAGGGCGATGCGAGAACGGGCTCACCCCCATCCGGTGCCGCATCTGCCGCCACGACTCGTCCCGCGGCACTATGGCGTTTCCTTCGTCCGGCCGGTAACGTGTGGCGGATCCGTCCGGGAGGACAGGACCGGGCGGCCTGCTTAGTCGAGGAAAGCGGTTCCCTCAAGGAGGTTTAGATGAGCGAAAACTGGCACGAACCATTCCCGCAGGGACCGGTCGAACTGGTGCTGGTCCGTCACGGGGAGAGCCTGGGCAATGTGGCAGCCACGACGGCCCAGTTGTCCGGGGCGGAAGTGATCGACGTCCCCGCCCGTGATGCCGACGTGGACCTGTCACCGGTCGGCTATGACCAAGCGAAGGCGCTGGGCCTGTCACTGGCCGGCATTCCCGCCGCGCAACGCCCCGATGCGATCTGGTCCTCCCCCTACATGCGCGCCTGTCGAACCGCCGAAGTCGCCGCGACGACTGCCGGCTGGGCCGTTCCGATCCTTCTCGATGAACGCCTCAGGGACCGGGAGCTCGGCATCCTGGACACGCTCACCGCTACGGGCGTGGAAGCCCGGCTGTCCGGGGAAGCCGCTCGGCGCAGGTGGCTGGGGAAGTTCTACTACCGCCCTCCGGGCGGGGAATCCTGGGCCGACGTCGTACTGCGGTTACGATCCCTGCTCGCCGATCTCGAACGCCAGCCAGGGGCTACGCGCATCCTGGTGGTCAGCCATGACGCTGTCATACTGCTCTTCCGCTACATCCTGGAGGGTTTGTCCGAACGGCAGCTCCTGGATGTCGCGGCCACCTCCACCGTGCTGAACGCTTCGCTCACCCGCTATGGCCGGGATGGCGGCCGCGGCCGCTGGAGGCTGGAGAGTTTCAACGTCACCGAGTATCTCGCGGAACAGGGTGTGGCCCTCACCGAACATGGAGGTGACGCCGATGTCCATCCACAATGACCTGCCGCCGGCCACTCCGGTGACACCAACCCTTCTGCGAAGCTGGCAGTTGCCCGGGCCCGGGTCCGGCAAAGACGAACGCGGTTCCGTACTGGTGATCGGCGGCGCCCGGAAAACGCCCGGTGCAACCCTGCTCGCGGGCACTGCCGCGCTGCGCGCCGGCGCCGGGCGCCTGACCCTGGCTGTCGCCGAATCGGCCGCCGTGCCGCTGGCCGTGGCACTGCCCGAAGCAGGGGTCATCGGCCTCCCCGAAACCCGTTCCGGTTCTGTCCGCTCCGACGGCATCGCCCCCTTGGAAACGGAACTGGGCGCCGCTGACGCCATCCTGATCGGCCCCGGTTTGGACAACCCCGACGAGACAGCGGGACTTCTGCGGGAACTCCTCCTGCAGGTACCAGCAAACGAGACACCGGCCATCGTCATCGACGCCTACGCTCTCGGGATCCTGCAGCGTCTGCAGCGCGAAATCCGCGAATGGGGCGGGCCGCTGATCCTGACTCCGAACCCGACCGAATCCGGCCTGCTGCTCGGAAGGGACCTGAGGGACCTCCGTGTAGACGCGGCGTCCATTGCAGAGAAATACCATGCCGTCATCAGCTGCCAAGGCATCATCGCCGAGCCCGCGGACCCGGCGGCGACGGCGCGCTGCTGGGAAATCACTACCGGTTCGGGGGGTCTCGGAACTTCAGGTAGCGGGGACGTCCTCGCCGGTACCATTGCCGGTCTGCGGGCCCGGGGAGCCACATCCGCTCAGGCCGCTTGCTGGGGCACCCACCTCCACGCCGCTGCCGGAGACAGACTCGCGAGTCGGAAGGGAAGCCCCGGCTACTTGGCCAGGGAGCTGGCCGACGAACTGCCCGGCCTCATGATGGAACTGAGCACCTGACGTCCCCAGCCCCGCACGGTCCCAGCAACAAACAGAGCTGTGACCGGACCACCAGCAGGCAGCTGTTTCTCCGTCGCAGCGCCGCTTCCCAAGAGCAGCGGTAGTATGGCCCCCTGGGTGGGGACCGGATTCCGGACCGGAAGAACCCGTGATGGGTAAGACCGTTGGGATACGGCGCACGCGGCCGGCCCTAAGCGAAGGGGATAACAATGTCGTCAGGCTCAATGTCCACGAAGAAGCGCGGTGTCCTCTTCGATGTCGATGGGACCTTGATAGATTCCAGCTATTTCCACGCGCTGGCCTGGTGGCAGGCGTTCCGCAGGGAGGGCCTGGATGTCCAGATCTCCGCCATCCACCGCTGCGTCGGCATGGGAGGGGACAAGCTCGTTGAGCACTTGGTTCCCGGGTGCGGCAAGGACATTCGGGAGGACGTGAAATCCGCCCACGGCGCCGTGTTCTCCACGTTCTGGCCTTCCCTGCGGCCCTTCGACTCTGCCCGGGACCTTCTGGCAGCGTGTTCCGACGCCGGACTGGCCGTGGGCTTGGCGTCCTCAGCGCAGGAGCGCGATCTGGCCGTCACCCGGCGCCTCCTGGACGCGGGCACCTCCATCGATGCCTGGACCAGTTCCAAC
The DNA here is from genome assembly GCF_052113245.1 of Arthrobacter sp. YAF34. Classification (NCBI taxonomy): domain Bacteria; kingdom Bacillati; phylum Actinomycetota; class Actinomycetes; order Micrococcales; family Micrococcaceae; genus Arthrobacter; species Arthrobacter sp. YAF34. The sequence continues at coordinate 116,217 of NZ_JBFRCV010000011.1, read as the reverse complement.
GACGCCGACGAGAGCAAGCCCGCCCCCGACATTCTCCTTGCGTGCCTGGAAAAGCTTGAACTCAGCCCGGCGGACGTCGTCTTTGTTGGCGATGCCGTGTGGGACGTGCAGGCCGCCGCGGCAATCGGAGTTCCCACCATTGCCCTGACTTGCGGCGGAATCAGTGAGGCCGAGTTGCGGGGAGCCGGCGCCACGGAGATCTACGACAACCCGCGGCACCTGTTGGAGAATTTTGAACGTAGCGCTATTGGATCCCTGCGCACCGGAAGGTCTAGCACCTGATCAGGGGCACCTAGAGCTGCCCGTCGAGGTGCTAGCTGCCTGTCAGTTCGTGTTGCGGCCGGTTAGCGGTGCAGCCGGATACCGTAGGCCTTCTTGCGGAGTTTGACGTATTTTGCCTCTGCTGCGCGGGCGAGGTCGTCCTCGACCCCGTGGATCCGGCGGTAGGCCAGGGCCGTGCGGGCGGGCAGTTCGGGATCGGCAGCCAGGCGGCTCAGGAGCGCACGTGCCAACACGCTGTCCTGGTGATCTCCGAGGATGTTCTGTTGCTTCCGGGCGGCCTTTGCAATTTTTCGAGCGCGTTTCCCGCGAATTCCGGTGACGGATTCGGCCGCGTGCCGCAACCGTTTGGCGTCTTTGCGGACCTGGTGCAGCGCAGTGTCGCGTGGGGCGCCTTCTACGGTATCTGTGACCGCGTCGTGGGCGCGGTCCAGGCGTTTTGCGGTCTTGTTGATCAGTTTGGTCGCCGTCTTGAGCGCGGGCTTCGAACCCCGGGACGTGCGGGGCGGCTGATTGCAGAAACCTTCGAGATCATCCAGGAGCCGGAAGTATCGGTCGCTCTCGAGGGTCTTCAGCACCCGCCGGTACCCGGCGTTGTAGGCGGTGCCGAGCTCGAGCTCGATCGGCTTGGCCACGGGTCCACGTCTCAACCCCGCGGGCAGGTCGCGCACGTGCTGTCGGAGCCGTTCCCGCATGACTTCAGCATCGCGGGGCCGGCCCAGGATTCCGGCCAGCCACTTCAATTCATCACGTAATCTCCGGACGGCGGCCTTGTCGAAGAGTGTGCGGTACGTCGCCAGTGCGGAACGGCTCCGGCGGGTGGCGGACCGCATGCGGTGCACGGCGTCCGGGGTCCCCAGCCGCACGCCGGGATCGTTGGTCAGGAGCTCAGTGATCTGTTTGTCGAGGTAGGCGGTCACGACGTCGGCTGCGGGTCCTTTCTTCCGGGGGCCGGGCGTGGCGCGGAAGCGCTCGGCCGGCCACGTATCCCCCAAGGCGCGGGCCAGTTTGGAGGCGTGCCGGGAGGGGCCGGCGCCCGTGGCGATAAGGGTCTCGGCGGCGGCTGTGAACAGGCGGGGGGCGCCGTCGACGAGTTCGATCTCCCATTCACGCCATGCCGTGGCCGGTCCGGGCGGGTGCAGCCGCTCCGCCTGGACGAGGTCGTCGGTGAAGTCGGCCAAATGCTCGCCTCCCGGCCCGTAAAGCCGGTAGGTGGTGCGGTGCGTACTGAGCCGGGCGATGGGGATGAGCGTTTCGCCGCGGATGTACGCATCCAACTGGTCGCTGAGGTCCTCCGGCACGGTGTCTTGTTGGCCCAGCGGCGCGTGGAGTTCCCGCCGCTGGTCGGCCTCGGCGGGAAGCTTAATGTGCCATCCCTGATCTGCCCCTCCCGTGCGCCGCCGAACCGTAATGCGGCGGCCAGCCAAGGCCAGGGCCGGGGTGTCGAAGTAGACGGCGTCGAGCTGGTCAGCTACCGGCTCTGCGATGCGCTCCACGCCCGGGATTTCCAGCAGTTCAGGTAGCGGCGTGGAGGCCCCGGCGTCGTACTTTTGTTCAGTCTCAAGCATTCCGGAGGTCACCATGGCGTTCAGGTTTCGCCCCCGACGACGACGGCCGCTGTTACGTTCGGACGGAGGCCATGCAACCTTGGCCGCCGGTCCGGGGCCGGACGATCGAGGCGGGAGGGATCCTCCGGTGGCGGACTGACGAGCGGGCGAGTATCCATCATGGTCAGACTCCTAGCCGGCACGGCTGGAACAACGCGACATTTCGATCAGACGCATCCGGAGGTGCCGTATCCGTTGGCGTCCATCCCGATTCTAGGCCTGAAGGAACGGCCCGGCCAGAGGCCCTCATCCGTGCACGATAGTCACCGAGCAGGGGCATCGAATGCGTGGAAAGGCAGGGACACGTGTCCGGCACACCGCATGCCGCAGCCCTGTTACCAGTCATTCAGCGCTGATAAAACGACGCCGGTCATTACGGCGAATCACTCCCCTGACCCCCGCAGCCGTTCTGACGGGATCTGCTGGCCATGGCATCAGAAGCGGCGCATACTCAAGGGACAGCGGCACGCGCTGCTCCGCCGTCCTCCGGTGTCCCGTCAAGGGTTATTCTCAGGGCTCAAATGAGGAACCTGCCAAGTCATGGCCGACGATACACATTTGCTCTTCCCAAATCTCCTCGTCGACCACCTACAGGACCTTGTCCTGAAAACCGAGTGCGTGAAGGAGATGCTGGACGAACTTGCTGAGTTCTCCGCCGACACCCTGGCCGACCCCGCCATCGCCTTCTGCAGCATCACGCTGATTCAGCGAAAGAAACCAGTGACGGTGGCCAACAGTGACAGCAGCGCGGTCCGGCTGGATGAAACCCAGTACAGCACGGGTGATGGGCCCTGCCTCTCCGCGATCCGCCACCAGGTCGTCGTGCACGTCCCCGACTTGGCTCACGAGGACCGCTGGCCCGCCTTCACTGCGGCCGCCCTGGAAGCGGGAGTAGGATCCAGCCTGTCCGTACCGCTGGTCCTTGAGGGCGAAGCGGAAGCGGGCCTGAACCTGTACTCCACCCGGTCCCATGGCTTCACCAGTGAGGACATCAGCATGGTTGAAACCTATTCATACCATGCGTCCAAGGCACTTCGACTGGCGGTGCGGATCAGCCAGTTGGTCGAGACGAAAGCCCACCTCATTGCTGCTATGGAATCCCGGACCACGATCGATCTGGCGACCGGGGCCATTATGGCGCAGAACCGCTGCGGCCAGGACACGGCCATCAAGATCCTGAAAATTGCTTCCAGCACACGGAACGTCAAACTCCGGGACATCGCCGCCTCCGTCGTCGGCTCGATATCACACGACCCGAGAGTCCGGACGCACTTCGACGCGTAAAGACGTTCTTCAAAATCGCTGGAAGAACATCGGTGCAGATGGCGCAGGCCGAACGGGGACGACGGCGTGCGCCCGGCGAATCAGCGCAGGGTGTTCCCGCTGCCGTTCGCCCAGAGCCGCTTCGAGACTACCGACATCTGGACAGACTAGCGCCGGCGTCGTAAATTCGGAGCATCCAGGAACCCGTCAGGGACGGATCCTGCCCGCCGGGTGCACGGCGGGGCAGAGCGCCACTGTTGCAGTGCGGTGGCACATGGTTGCACCTGCGGATCAGGAGACCGCAATGACCATCTCGCACATCCATCAATTCCTTCGAGAAGCTACCGTGCCCGATGAGACAGAAAGCCCCCTGGGCCCGGACTGCCTCTATGGGCTATACACGAGCTGGTGCCTGTTGCACAGCATCAAACCATTGAAAGATCTGGACTTCCGCGCCGCCATCGGGCGCCAGGGAATAGCCCCGGGGAACAGCCGACGACGCATGGCCGGACGTGCCGCGACCGACTACATCCTGGCCAGCTACCCGGTCACCGGCTGACGAACGAACCCTCGCACCGGACAGCACCGCTTGAACCAACCAGTGCCGAATGGACGGCGACGCTGCACGACTGAGCGTCCCCGCGCGAAGGTCTTTCGAACGGGCCCGACGTCCAACGAATGCGCATCGGGCCGGGCCGCACGCCATCCGGCAGTCGCGCTCTGAAGCAGACGGCCGCGTCACGCCCGTTGCGGCCCGGCGCCGGCACATGAGCAGGGCGCCGCGAAGCCATGCCCGGTCGGAGTGTCCGGCCCGTTGCCTGGGACTCCGGTGGTGGAAGTTCCCGGCTCCTCTGGCCGAAGCGCATGCCTGCGATTATAGTAAGCCTACTGATGATTAATTCCGCTCTGATCAGTTGCGGACCGAGTCGAAGGAGACAGCATGAGCACCCGAGTTGAAAAGCGTGTCCTGGTCAACGTTCCCGTGAGCGTGGCGTACAACCAGTGGACCCAGTTCGAGGACTTTCCGCACTTCATGGACGGGGTGAAGAGCGTCAAGCAGCTGAGCGATGACCGTCTGGAGTGGGTTGCGGAAATCGCCGGGGTGCACAGGCAGTGGCAGGCCACAATCCTGGAGCAGGTACCAGACCGCAAAGTCGCATGGGCCGCCACCGAGGGCGCAACCAATGCGGGCGCGGTGACATTTGAGGACCTTGGCGGCGGGCAGACGTCCGTGAAGTTGTTCCTCGATTATGAGCCCGAAGGCATCGTGGAGAAGGTCGCGGACAGGCTGAGCATCGTGGCGAAACAGGCCGAGGATGATCTTGAGCGGTTCAAGGCCTTCATCGAGGACGAGGGCTACGCGACCGGGGCCTGGCGGGGAACCGTCAGCGAAGGCGTCCCGGCCGGCACGCCGGACATAGACGCTGCCGCGGGGTCACGGGGAGACAGCGGAAAGGCCGGCGTCTCGGGCAAAATGGTTGCCGGAGTCGGACTGGCCGCCGCGGCTGCCGCAGGTGTTGCGGCAGTGGCCGGGCACAAAGAACCCGCCGGAGACCCGGCCCCCGGGCCTGGAAAAGACGTCCCGCCCATGACCGTGCCGCCTACAGGGACTGCGGGCAGCGTCTTCCCGGGTGAGGGAACCGTGCAGGGCGGGAGCCGGTCCAGGGATGACACAGCCAGTGAGCGCGCCGCCGGGAAGCCTTTTGATCAGACCAACGGCCTCGTAGATACCGAAGGCGAGGCGGACGGGACCGCCGCGAGTGACACCCTGAGTGAGGCCGAGCGGGAGGGAGGAGTAGGAGGCGGACAGGGCACTATCCCGCCGGCAGCCGGAAGCCTCGGGCAGCACTGACGACCCCCGCGGGGCGGGGCGGCTTCTGCCCGCCCCGCTCATTCCGGGACGCATCATTCCGGGACGCCCGGGTGAAGGGCCGGCTGTAGCTGCAGGGCCTGATGCTGGACGGGCGGCGGAAGTCGAGGCAATGGCCGGGCGCCTGGACGTGAAGCGCCAGCAGTTTTGGGCGGCTCGGGCTGTGGGCGCGGACGCTGGCGGCGGTTCCTCCCACGTGCGGGTTCGGGGGTCTAGGGTGTGGGCATGACGATCGGAGGCGCCGTTCCCGTTGGTGCGCTGCGGAACCGGGTGGATGCCGGCTTCGCAGCGGCGGTGGCTGACCTTGTGGACCTTGTAGGGATTCCCGGGATTGCCTGGCCGGCATTTGATTCACGGCAGTTGGATCGTAGCGCCGAAACCGTCGCGGGGCTGCTTCGGGCCGCGGGCATCGGTGATGTCCGGATTGTGCGGGGCGCGGGGCAAAACGGAAAACCGGGTGGGCCGGCTGTTCTGGCAAGGAAACCTGCAGCCGAGGGGTGTCCGACGGTTCTCTTGTACGCCCACCATGATGTCCAGCCGCCCGGCGAGCCTGAGCTGTGGAGCGCTCCGGCGTTCACCGCCGTCGAACGCGAGGGACGGTTGTGGGGGCGGGGCGTGGCCGATGACAAGGCGGGGATCATCATGCATCTAGCCGCCTACCGTGCTCTCACTGAGGTGCTGGGGACCGGGTTCGGTCTCGGCGTCACGTTTTTCATTGAGGGCGAGGAGGAATCCGGCTCTCCCACCCTTGATGACCTGCTGCAGACACATATGGAGCTGCTTCGGGCTGACGTCATCATTATTGCGGACTCGGGAAACCGGCAAGTCGGGGTTCCCGCCCTCACCACCAGCCTCCGCGGGCTGGTCGACGGGTTCATCGAGGTCGAAGCCTTCGGCCACGGTCTGCATTCGGGCACGTTTAGCGGTCCCGTCCTTGATGCGGTGACGCTTCTGGCCCGGCTGATCGCGACATTCCACGACGGCGACGGCACCGTGGCCATTCGCGGGCTTCCGGTCGCAGACGAACCTGTGGATCCGGCGGCGGGCATCGGTGAAGCGGAGTTCCGCGCTCAGGCGTCGCTGCCCAGTGCCCTCCGTCTGGCGGGCACCGGAAGCATTGCGTCGAGGTTGTGGAACGGGCCGGCGTTGTCAATTATCGGTCTGGACGCTCCGGGCACGGCGGTGGCGTCAAACACCTTGTTGCCCTCGGCCCGGGCCAAATTCAGCCTTCGACTGGCACCGGGCACGGATCCGGCCAGGGCGATGGAAGCGGTACGCCGTCACGTCATGGCCAATGTGCCTTTTGGTGCGGAAGTTCGGTTCTTCCCGGGGAGCATGAGTGCCCCGTTCTCCGCCGCTAGCGACGGCGAGGCATCCCGGATCGCGCTGTGGGCAATGGGGCAGGCTTGGGGCGTCGCCCCGGTCAGGATGGGCGTCGGCGGATCGATCCCGGTCGTCGAGCACCTGGCCGGTAGGTTTCCTGACTCGCAGATACTCATTACCGGGGCCGAAGATCCGGACTCGCGCGCTCACGGGCCGGATGAGTCGGTCCACCTCGGAGACCTCCGGAACGCGATCCTGGCCGAAGCCCTGATGCTCGCAGCCCTTGACCGGCGCACATGACTCATCCGGGCAGAATCGAGGGCGGCCAAGTTCCTGCGCCCGTGCCGGGTTCGCCGCAGCTTCAGGGTTGTTCCTGGACGACCCTGATGGTCTTGGACGAGGGGTCGGCGGGGTCGGGCAGGACCGGGTGGCCCGGAGGATGACGGTGTCCCCGCGGTCCGGTTTCATCCGGTGACGGTCGCCAAGGCGCCGAAAGGATCAAAACACTGAGACGTCTCGGCCGCCTTCACGACCCGGCATCCGCAATCGCCGAGCTCACGGCAGTGGGACTGTCGTATTGGCGCTCCGGCAGGCTTTCCAGGGCCTTGAGTACGGTAGCGTCGGCGCCGGAAGCCTTGGCCCGCGACAGCAACGCCTCACGGTCCGCCGGATAATCGACGCCTCCGAGGAACGTCTGAATCTGAATCGGGTTTGGGGTCTCAGTCATTTTCACTTCTTCCTTTCCTGTTGTTTCGTTCTCGCTTCTGTTCTTTAGAGTCCGCTCTTTGCGGTTTGCGGCCAGGGGGTTTGCGGCCAGTATCCGCTCGTGCGCTTCGACGCGCCGGTCAGGGAGTGTGGTGGGCGATTCCAGATGCACCGCACCTGCGGGCAGGATCCCCGCCGCGCCAAATTTCTCCATCACGAACCATTGGGCGAGGACGTCCTCGCCGGAGTGCTCCGGTGGAAGCCGTTCCCAAAAGGTAAATCCTCCTGCGGCTTGCAGCGCCTCCCGCCGGTACATGACGCATCCGCCCAGCCACGCCACCCGGTAGGGAAGCCATTCATCGGGCAGTAGACCAAGCTCGGCGCTGACGTGGCTGAGGTTGGCCGCACTGTGAAGGGCCCAGCGGCCGAAGCCCGGACTCTTAGGTCTGACGCGCTCGGGCCTGACCGGTCCGTTCCATGCTTCAAAGTGCCGGGTCTGTTCAGGTCTCTTCTCATCCAGGTAGGACAGCCCCTGCGGTGCCATGCCGACGAATCCGCACCGCAGCTGGTCCAAGGCCGCGCTCATGCACTCCAGGGCTCCCGGTTCCAGCCACACGTCATCATCGAGGAACAGGGCCTTGTCGGCGTGCGATTGCTCCAGCAGGAACTGCCTGTGCTCGGCCATCCCCCGCCTCGGGAGATGCCGCAGCGAGATGACCTCCCTGCCTTGGGCCCGGAGCACGCGGATCATCGCGGCGGCGGCCGGATGTTGCCAAGCCGGCACATTCTGTGACTGATCGCTGATCACCACGCGAAAGACGGGATTTCCCTGGGCCGCGAGTCCTGCCAGGGTCACCGCAAGTTCTGCCGGCCGGTCACAGGTGGGAATCAGCACGTCCACCGAGACCGGTTCTGCAGCTGTCTCACCGTCCCGTGCCCACTGCGCCGAAGAACGGCGGCTCGTCGCGCGTCCCGCCGCCGGCTGCCGTGGCCTCGGGAGGATGTTTGCGGGACGTTCATTGCCGTCCCCGCCGGTTCCGGATGTGGGTACCATTAGCGCTGTCCGGCCTCCTCGGTCACGGCTTCGGGGAAGGCGCGAGTCTGGCTGGGCAGGTGTCCAGCAGCAACGCCTCCAAGCTCTGGATCTGGGCCGCCGCGCGGTTACCCAGCTGTTCCATGCGGACCTGATCGATGCGGTTATCATCGCGTGACAGCACGTGGAGCGTCTTCCAGAGCAGTAGTTTTCCGGTCACGGCTGAGATCAGCGACTCAAGCTCAAGTTGGCCCTTGGCCCCGTCGATTGAGTGACCAGGGTTGATCGGACCCAGGGTGGCACCCTGCGCCGCGGCCCACGCGAGGGGCTTTTTGTAGCCAGGCATGCTGGCATGAAGCTGCTCGCAGACTTCCTCCAGTGTCCGTTTGTCTTCACTGACCTCGGCCGCCAGCCTGGCGACCTCGGCGCTCTGGGGCGTGTCCCGCCAGGACTTGACGGCCTGCTCGAAGAGCCGCTCCCCTGCGTTGGCGGCCGTCAGATGGCTGTGTAAGTATGCGGTCAACGAATGCTCGGCAGGCAGTTCCTTGGTCTTCGCGCCTTTATTCATGGAGATTTCTCCTTTGGTTATTGGACCGTCGGTCGGGTGCGGGCAGGGTGTGTACCGGATGTGGCCGCGTCGGATTTGCCGTGGGAGGGAGTATGGCTGTTGCGGATCCGGTCCACTACTGCCGTGGTGGACTGTTCTGGCACGTAGTCCAGGATCGCCACCCGGCCGCCATAGCGTTCCACGACGGCGGTTTCTGCCAGCATTTCGGGGCTGTAGTCGCCGCCTTTTGCGTAGATCTCCGGACGGATCCTCTGCAGCAGGGGAATGGGTGTGGGAGTGTCGAAAACTGTGACATAATCCACGCAACTGAGTGCTGCGATGACGGCGGCTCGGTCCGTGATGGTGTTAATCGGACGTTCCGGGCCTTTGAGCCTCCTGACGGAATCGTCGCTGTTCAGAGCGACGACCAGGATATCGCCCAGCTGCTTGGCCTGGTTGAGATAGCGGGTGTGGCCTCGGTGCAGGACATCGAAGCACCCATTGGTCAGAACGACCCGGCGTCCCTCCTCGCGGTGCCGGCTAAGCTGCCGGGCGAGCTCATCGGCGTCGAGGGCTGCACCGGTGAAGCCCTCAAGGTGACGGCTGAGGTCCGCTGTGCTGCACACGGAAGTTCCGGAACGGTGTACGGCCACATCGGCTGCGGCCTGGGCGAAATCCACGCTGGTGGTCAGGGGCAGCGACGCCGCCCGTGCCAGTGTCAGCGCCGCAACGAAAGTGTCTCCGGCGCCGGAAGCCTGGGCCTCCTTGACAGGACGTGCCCAGGTCCGGTGGATTCCCCCGGATTTGGGCAGCAAGACCGTCCCCTCCCGGTCCAGCGTGACAACCACGGCCTCCGCGCCGGCTGCTTCGAGCAGCTCCTTATGGTGATCGACGACGACGGCCGCGCGGGCGGACCCGGCCGGCAACTTCACGCCGAGCATACCGGCCGCCTCCTCGGCGTTCGGGGTAGCGAGATCCGGCTTCAGTCCGGCCCACGCGTGAGGCTGGTGCGCGTCCACGACCAGCAGCAGTTCCGAGCGTGCCGGCAGCAGGTCCAGCAGCGTGCTCCGTACGGCGCCACTAAGCGCTCCGGCTCCGTAGTCGCACACCACCACCGCCTCCTGGTCCTCCAGCAATTGCGGGATCGACTCTGCCAGTATTTCCTGAGCCTCTGCCGGGATCTCACCCTGCACATCGTCGACCCGGAGCAGCACTTGGCCGCCGCTGCTGATGCGGGTCTTGGTGGTGGTGGTCAGGCCGACGTCTTGGTGGACGCGGGTAACGTCTACTCCTGCGTTCCGTAACTGGCGAAACAGCTCGGCTGAGGCATCATCGTGCCCCGAAAGCCCGGCCAGCTGGACTTTAGCCCCGAGGGCGGCGAGGTTAATGGCCGTGTTGGCCGCTCCGCCCGGGGAGAATTTCCGGTCGCCGATTTCCACGACCGGGGCCGGCGCTTCGCGGCAGAGCCGCTCGATTGTTCCTGACCACCAGCCGTCGAGCATGACATCGCCGATGACGGTTATGCGAGGCTCGGCCGCTGCCAGCCGTCGGGGCAGCCAGCCGGTCAGGCCGCGCTGGTCCGCAAGGCCGCCCCGGTGCGCGTCGCCAACCTGCGGGTACGGGCGGGTCACGGCTTCACCCCACGGCGGCTGATCTGCACGATCGCTGGCATGATGTTCCTTTCGGCGGCCTGTGGTTTGTTCGCAAACTGCCCCGTCAAGGACCGGGCGGGAGATCTCTCCTACGTAGACCCATACCCTCGCGCCGAGGCATCTACACCTTGCAGCCCCTGACAGTTTCACGCTCCCGAACGTCAAGTGCCGGTCCTTGGAAATCGGATACGTTACTTGCGCGCGGAAGTAGCTAATGGTTGCGGCCGGGATTATGGTGGCTCCACACATAAGCACCGGAGGGACAGGACGGGACAGGTGGTGGCGGACCTCAGAGCGGAATTCGGCGGAGCGGACATAGCGGGCTGGGGCGTCGGGCCGGTGCTGGACAAATTCCGGAAAGTCTCGCGGATCGCGGTCCTGCGGGGCGGCGGACTGGGTGATCTGCTGTTTGCCCTGCCGGCGGTGTCGGCACTCGTCGCTGCCTACCCCGGGGCCACTGTCACGCTGCTGGGAACTCCTGTCCACGCTGAACTGCTCGGCAGCACCGTTGGACCCGTGAGCGATGTCCGGGTGCTGCCCATCGCCGAGGGATTGCGGCCGGGCCGGGAAGAGCCTGCAGCTGTCGAGGCCTTCCTGGTCTCGATGCGTCGGGAGGAATTCGATCTGGCAGTTCAACTTCATGGCGGGGGTCGCTACTCCAATCCGTTCTTGCGGCTCTTGGGTGCCCGCCACACCGTGGGGTCGCGGACAGCAGATGCTGTTCCCTTGGAGCGCAACCTCCCCTACGTCTATTACCAGCACGAGCCGCTTCGGGGACTGGAAGTAGCCGGGCTGGCCGGCGCTCCACCCGTCGGCCTGGAAGCCAAGCTGCGGCCACGGGAGCGGGACCTGTCCAAGGTCAAGGAATTCCTTGATCGCCTCCGCGACCGCCCGGCAACCCCTGTGGTGGCCATCCATCCGGGCGCGATGGACCCCCGACGGCGCTGGCCGGCGGAGAATTTTGGCAAGGTGGCGGCAACCTGCGCCGCCGAGGGCTGCCGAGTGGTGGTACTGGGCACCGCGGACGAACGAAAACTCGCTGACGAGGTCGTGACGGCGGCCGGCTCAGACCGGGTCATCTCGCTGGCCGGCACACTCAGCATGGGCGCCTTGGCAGCCCTGTTGGACAGCTGCGCTGTGTTGCTGGGCAATGACAGCGGCCCCCGTCACTTGGCCCAAGCCCTGGGGACTCCGACGGTGGGCTTGTACTGGGTTGGCAACCTGATCAATGCGGGCCCGTTGGGCCGAAGCCTGCACCGCATCCATCTGTCATGGGTGACACGGTGCCCGGACTGCGGCGCCGACGTCACGCAGGTAGGGTGGACGGCGCCCCGCTGCGAACACGATACGTCCCTGCTGGCAGGGATAAGCCCAACGGATGTCTACTCGGATGTGCGTTCGTTTACGGCCATGACCCCTCTTGCGCATGGCAGATAAGGAGCTCGCGGACTTCACAGCCCGGAGGCTGGGAGAGTGCGAACATCACGGCCTGCGCCACCCTGGCCGGATCGTTAAGGCGCGAGTCGTCCTGGGGTTTGTACTGCTCGGCGCGGTCGTCGAAGAACGCTGTCTTCATCCCGCCCGGGATCAGCGTGGTTACGCCGATCTCAGCACCCGTCTCTGCGGCTAGCGCCTGGCTGAACCCGATCACACCGAACTTGGACGCGCAGTATGCCGACGCCTCGGGCAACGCCCGCTTACCCAACGTGGAGGCAACCGTGACGACGCGGCCGCGGGAGGACTTCAGGTACGGCAGGGCCGCCCGCACTATGGAGACCGTTCCGAGCAGGTTGACGAAGATGACCTGTTCCCAGTCATCCGCGGGGACGTCTTCGAGCTTGCCGCACCGGTCGATTCCTGCCGCCGTCACCACCGCGTCCAACCCGCCCAGAGCCTCCGCCGCCTGCCCGACGGCAGCCGTTACAGCTCCCCGGTCGGCGACGTCGACTTCGATGGCTTTCGCCCCGGACACGTTCCGGACGTCGCGGTCGAGGACGAACGGCGTGCCTCCGGCGTCGAGCACGGCGTCGACGACGGCGGCGCCGAGCCCTGATCCTCCGCCGCTCACCAGTACCCGGCCGACGCCGGAGCGGAAAGGTGACGTGAACTTTTTCATTTTGTTCCTTTCATAGGCCGGCCGCCGGCCGGGATGGATTCGCGGGATCAGATCCTGTGGTTTGTTGCCCGAGTTCGGGCTTAGCCCACGCGTTCCAGCGCAGCAGCGAGCCGGGTCGTGGAGCGGGCCGGGTGGTAAGGAACGCTCACGCAGCGGCCTCCCCAGCTCTCCACCAGCGGGGTTTCGGGCAGCTGCGTCGCGTCGTGGTCCCCGCCCTTTACCCAGATATCCGGGCGCAGTCGTTCAAGGCACCGCTCCGGGGTGTCCTCGTCGAACACGATGACGGCGTCAACGCTTTCGAGCGAAAGCAGCAGCTCGGACCTGTCCTGTTGGCCCATGATGGGTCGGGTTGCCCCCTTGATGCGGCGGGCCGAGGCATCGGAGTTCAGACAGACAATGAGGCAGTCGCCCAGGCGCCTGGCGGCGGCCAGCGTACGGGCGTGCCCGGCGTGCAGGAGATCGAAGCATCCACCTGTCGCAACCACTGTTCCGCCGTTTTCCCGCACCCGGCGGACGCAGGCCAGCGCCTCGGTCCCTTCCACCGGGAGGGGCAGCGGCGGTGGCGCCGACGCCAGTGCTGCGACGCCGCCTGCGGCCAGGAACGACGCGGCTTCCCGGACCGCTTGGCGGCAGGACAATTCGACGTCTTCTCCGGCCAGGAGGTGGACTGCCAGGCTGGACGCGAGCTTGTCGCCAGCACCACAGGCATCAGCTACCGCGGTCATCGGCGCCGGGAGATGAACAGGCGCCGGTGATGACTCGCGCACGAGCATCGCTCCCTGCTCGCCCTGCGTGATCAGGACCGCCCTGCTCCGCCAATGCCGCAGTAGCGTACCGGCAATCTCGCCTGTCCCTGTTCTCGCAGTCGGGGCCGGCTTTCCAGAGCTCACAGCTGCGGCGAAGCTGCAGGCCTCTGACTGGTTCGGCGTGACGACGGAGACGCCGGGCACGGGATCGGTTCCGGCCGGGTGGGGGTCCCAGATGACAGGGATGTTCGGGGCGAGGCGTCCGATCAATGCGCGCAGGGAAGGGTTCGAGGTCAGACCGCGGCCGTAATCTGCCACAACCAGGGCTTCCGCTCCCTTCAACGCGTGCAGCATTTCGGGCGTCATTTCGGGTACGGACCGCTCTTGGCAGCCCTCATCAAACCGGGCCACCGGGTGGCCTCCGGCCCGAAGCCGGGTCTTGACCGGGGTCGGCGCCCCTGAGGGTCCTGCGACGACGGTAATGCCGGACAGCTCGTGCAAGAGCCGGCGGCCGGGGTCGTCCTGGCCCAGTGCGGTCACGAGGCTCACGTGGTGTCCGTCGTTGGCGAGCATCCGGGCCACGAGTGCGGCGCCACCGGCTCTCGCTTTGACGGTCAAGACGTCGATGACGGGCACGGGGGCGTCCGGGCTGAGCCTGGTGGCCACGCCGTCAAGATCAACGTCGAGCAAAGCATCACCAACTACGACGATCTTCATGCCCGCACTCCTGCGCGGCCCAGTCGACGGATTTCGCTGTCGAATGCCCGGCACATGGCGTGCAGCGCAATCAGGTGACATTCCTGAACGTGGGGGGCGGGACCGTCAATGGCAATCGTTTCGTCGCAATTGAGTGAGAGCGGATTTGGTGACCGTCCGGTCAGGGCCCAGGTGGTGATTCCGGTCCGGGAGGCGACCTCTGCGGCCCGCAACAAATTGGGGCTCTTTCCGCTTGTGGACAGCAGCATCAAGACATCGCCGGGGCGGCCGTGCGCCCGGACCTGCCGCGCGTAGAGCTCCTCGAAACCGTAGTCGTTGGCGATGGCTGTCACAGCTGAGGTGTCGGCGTGCAGGGAGATGGCGGAGAAAGGGGCCCTTTCGTCTTGGAAACGCCCCAGGAGCTCGGCCGTGAGATGTTGGGCCTCCGCGGCGGAGCCGCCGTTTCCGGCGGCGAGCAGGCGGTGTCCGGCCTGTAATCTCTGGGCGAGATCCTCGCCCCAGGCAGCCACCCGCAGGGACTGCCCGCCCAACGATTCGAGTGCTGTCTGCACACTGCGCAGGTGGGCCCGGACTGCTGCGACCGGATCCTGAACGGTGCCAGTGTCTGCGCGTTCATCGCCGTCCGGGGCCTCTTGCGCCGTTCCTGTGCGGGGAACAAACGGGCCCCGGGGGTGCTCCCGGGTCAGGGGCCATTCGGCGGTCACGGCGCGGCTCCTTCCGCGGGTTCCAGCAGACCGCGGGCGCCGGCCAGCCGGGCTGCGGCTTTCGCGGTGAGGGTCTGCAGATAGGCCTTTTCGGTTTCGGCCGCTACTCGGTCCCAGCTGTAACGCGCCCGCGCGCGCTGCTGGCCGGCACGTCCAAGTTCCCGGCGCAGTCCGGGGTCGGCCAACAGTCGGGCGAGGGCTTCGGCGGTGGCCTGTGGATCCTGGGGCGGGACGAGCAGACCGGTTTCGTGATCCACCACCGTGTCCCTGAGGCCGCCCACAGCCGCAGCGACCACGGGGACGCCGCAGGCCATGGCTTCGAGCGGGACGATGCCGAACGGTTCATACCATGGGGTACAGACGACGGCATCAGCGCTGCGGAAGATTCCCGGCATGGCCTCGCGGCGCACTTGTCCGCGGATGGTGACATGCTGCCTGACGCCCAGTGCTGCAGCGATGGACAGCAGGCGGCGGGCCTCTGCATCGGACTCCACGGCGGTGGCATCACCGCCAACGATCAGGAGTTCGACGTCGTGGAATCCGGCGTCCCGGAGCAACGCCAACGACCGGATGGCCACGTCGACGCCTTTTCGTGGCACGAGGCGTCCGACGGACAGTATCCGGTATGTCCTCTCGTGCTCCTCGGCTGGCCCGGTAGCCTGGAAGAGGTCCAAGTCCACCCCGCACGGCGTGATCGAAATCCTCTCCTGCGGAACCCCCATCGCTTTCAACTCGAACGCTTCATCGGAGCAGGTCGCGATGATTCGGTCTGCCGCTTGCCCGACCGAAGGCTCCAACCACTGCCTCTCGACCGGGCTGGTGTCCGCGATGCCTTGGTGGCGGCGTTTTACGGTGCCCAGCGCGTGGAAAGTCTGGACAACCGGGATCTGGGACCTTCCTTGGGCCACTCGCCGGACCGCTTCGAGGGCCGCCAGACCCGACATCCAGAAGTGCCCATGCACCACGTCCGGAGGCCGCTTCTCCCAGTCGCGTGAAATTCCCTTCGCCAGCTTCCCCATAAACGGAAGGAGTTCGTCCTTGGGTATAAGGCGGGCCGGGCCGGCCGGGATGTGGACCACTTCCAGGCGCGGGAAGATCTGCACTCTGGCCGGGAGATCCTCCGAGTCCCGCCTGGTGTAGACGGTGACGTGGTGGCCGCGCCTGGCCAGCGCAGCGGAAAGGGCAGCCACGTGGACGTTCTGGCCGCCCGCGTCGACTCCGCCGAGGGCCGCCAGCGGGCTGGCATGTTCTGAAACCATCGAAACCTTCACTGGCTTTTCCTTTCTTGGGCTGGGATGAGTACCCGCCCGCTCCGGAACCTACGGTCGGTCAGGTCCTCGAGCAGGGCATCCCAGGCGCCGAGGAAAGCCGGGAGGCCATAGCGGTCCAACGCAAACTGACGGGCAAGGTCGCCGCGCCGCCGGGCTTCCTCCGGGTCATCAATGAGCAATCGGGCGGCTCGCGCGAGGTCGTCCACGCTGCTGGATATCGCGCCCGCCTCCGGTGGCACGGCGCGCGCCGCCTCAGTGGCCGCCAGCACCACGACGGGCATCCCGAGGTGCATGGCTTCGAGGAGGGAAAGCCCCAGCGAGGTCCAGCGCATGAGGTGGAGGTAGACCCGGCAACGGGACATTTCGCGGTGCAGGTCGCCGAGGGACAGATCGCCACGCACCACGATGCGCCGGGCCGGCAGGCCCAGCGCCGCGGGCAAACCGTCGCCGCCCAGGCCAAAGACCTGCACCGGGGCGGCTTCCGCGAAGCGGTCCAGGAGATCGGTGCCGGTGAACCGCCAGCGCCGTACCGGTTCGTTGATGACAGCGGCGAACTCCGGCAGCTCCCCGATATAGGCATGTCCGGGGTCAGGGATGCCATGTTCAATTACGACTGTCGGTGCGGAGCCGTTGTCCCAGAACAGTTGATTGAAATGTGTCACGTGGACCACCGGTATGGACTCCTGGTCGGCCAGCGGATGGACCGCGTTCGGCACATTGCCTTTGGGGGTGTTGTGTTCCACATAGGCCGCCGGAAGGTCCTTGCCCGGGCGTCGGCCCAGACACCGCGTCACCTCCGCTATCTCCTCCGGCCGTTGCAGCAGCACGGCATCCACGCTGTCCGCATTCAGCGTATCCAGCCGTACTTCACGCACGGAGGCCGGCCAGGGACGCCCGCCCCGGCCCAGGCCCCAAGGCCCATGGCCCGGCAGCACCGGCAGGAGGTACTCATGGGGGCCGCGAACGAATGCGTCGGTCCATGATCCATGTACGTGCCAAAGCAGGATTCTCACGGGTGACGTACCTTTCGTCGGGTGGACAGCGAGGACACCCCGCCAATCAGCCGTTCCACCGCATCCACGACTTGTTCCGGAGCCACCGTGGACAGGCAGGGATGGCCCGGGATGGGGCACTGCGTGGCCCGACTGAGTTTGCAGGGCGCGTTCTGATCCCCCAGGATTTCCAGGGGCACGCCATAGGGGGCCCACCGGATCGCGGGAACCACCGGGGAAAAAAGGCACGCCACCGGCGTGCCGAGTGCGGCGGCCAAGTGCGCCGGGCCCGTGTTTCCTGTGACCAGAACTTCGGCCGCGGCCACTACCCCGGCAAGGGTCTTCAGATCTGTCCGGCCGCCCAGGTCCAGTGCTGACGGGCCGGCGACCGTAGCCGTCAGCCCGGTTTCTCCCGGTCCTCCGGTCACCACCACGCGGTGACCTGCTCCTTCGAGCAGTTCCACTGCCGCTGCGTGGTGCAGCGGCGGCCAGGCCCGGGAGGGGGCGGAGGCTCCGGGGTGGACCACGACGTACGGTTCCTCTCCGACCAGGTGGCGGACATCGGGATAGTCCTGCACCCGGAGCTTGCCGGTATCCCCGGGGGGCAGGCTGAAGCCGGCGGCCTGGGCGATGCCGAGAGCGCGTTCGGCTTCGGGTTGGTCCTCGGGAAAATCCTCGCCGGGCCGCAGCCGGACGTCCAGCAGGCTGCCGGCATAGTCCACTGAGGCTCCGGTGATCCGTCCTACCCCGGCGAGCCGGAGCAACAAGGCCAGCGGCAAGGGCGACTGATGGAACGAGGTCAATATGACGGCCTCGGCGATCCTCGAGTTCCTGACGAACGACGTCAGGGTCTCGAGGTGGCGCTTTTCTACCCGGGGCGCAGGCTTCACGATCCACGGGCAGCTCCAGCTGAAGACTTCCGACAGGCCAGGCAGGAGGGAGGCGGCTTGTTCTCCGTCGGGGCCGCACAACATGACGACGTCGTTCGGGGCACCGCCATCCGGCCGCCGCCCGTGGGCGACAGCCCGGACCGCCGGACCGGCCAAGAGGACATCGCCGGCGCCATCCAGCCGGACCACCATGACGCGGCTCATGAGGCCGTCCGTCCGGAGGACGCGCGTGCCAAAAGGCTCACCGCGGAACGAAGATCCGCAGCAACCTCCGGTGCCGCGTCAACTTCCCCCGGCAGGGTCAGTGACGTGGGTACCATGACACCGCGGGCTCCCGCCGCGAGGGCAGCCTCAACGTCGGCCCCGATGTCGCCGATATAGGCCGCCTCGGCAGTCGCGATGCCCAGCCGGCGGCATGCACTGAGGATCATGCCGGGCGCCGGTTTCCGGCAGGCGCAACCGTCCCCGGGCCCGTGCGGGCATATCTCCCAGACGTCGAAGGGACCCAGGAGTTGCTCGATCCGAAGATTGACCGCAGCCACCTGGTCAGTGGTCAGGATCCCGCGGCCGATCCCTGACTGATTGCTCAGTACGCCGGTCGCGATGCCGATGGACCGGAGGGAGTGCAGCACCTCCCTGGCCTGCGGCATCGGATCCACCCGGGCGGGGTCGCCGTTGTACGGCACGTCACGGACAAGGGTGCCGTCCCGGTCGAACAGGACGGCCCTCAGCCGCGCTCCAGCGAAAGGTCCCATAATTGCCTTGTTCCCCGATGGCCCCTCGGCTAAACGCCCCGCAGGTCCGTCGCGGGACTAAACTCCGAAATCAGACAAACCGGGAAGGGCGGGCGCGATGGGCGGATCCGGGGACGATGGCAGGCCTGTGCTGGTGGCCCTGCGGGCGCTCAAGCTCGGCGATCTCCTGGTGGCGGTCCCGGCCCTGCACGCCCTGCGTCGCGCATACCCGCACCACCGCCTGCTGTATGCGGCACCAGGCTGGCTAGAGGACGCTGTCGCGCTGGTCGGCGGTTTCGAGTTGCTGCCGACCCAGGGGCTGGATGAGCCACTGGCCCTGACGCCCGGCGTCGTGGACGTCGCCGTGAACCTCCACGGTCGCGGACCCCAGAGCCAGCGCCGCATTGCGGCACTGCGGGCAAAGCACGTCATCAGCCACGCGCCTGACCTCGGCTCCGGTCCCATTGACGCTGCATCCTTCGATGCCGGGCCGGCGTGGGTGGAGGGCATTCACGAACGGGAGCGCTGGACGCGGCTGTTGCAATGGCACGGGATCGACGCCGATCCGCAGGATCTGCACCTGTCAGCCCCGGTCGTCCCCACCACGCAGCCGGGAGCCACGATCGTCCATGTGGGCGCCGCCTACGGCAGCCGTCTATGGCCGGCCGAGCGATTCGCCGAGGTCTCCGGACGGCTGCGGCAAGCCGGGCACACCGTGGTCTTCACCGGCAGCGAGACGGAGCGGGGCCGGGCCTTGGAAGTTGCCGCCGCGGCCGGGATCCAGGCCGATGCCGTCCTTGCCGGCCGCCAGCTCCTCCGGGAATTCGCGGCACTGATCGCCGACGCACGCCTGGTCATCTCGGCCGACACAGGCGCGGCCCACCTCGCATCAGCCTACGGACGGCCCTCCGTTGTACTCTTCGGTCCCGTAACGCCCGCGGAATGGGGTCCCCCGCCCGGCCCGCACATCGTGTTGACCAAGGCCGAACTGCGCCGCGGCGATGCCTTCGCCCGGGATCCGGATCCTGCGCTCTTGGGCGTCGCCGTTCATGATGTACTCGACGCTGTCCGTGACCTTGGGCGGCTCTGAGGCTCCCCTGCCGAGAGCCGCTGCTGCAGTTGCACGAGCACCCGTGACAGCCGGCGTGAGATTTGCATTTGCGACACGCCAAATCTCCTGCCCAACTCCGTCTGGGTCTCCCCGCAAAAATACCGCCGATATAAAAGCGTCCTCTCTTGGGCTGAGAGCTCCCCGATGGCCCGGCTCAGGCACATCAGCTCGTCGAGCCGCTCAAATCCCGGGTCCGCCGCCGCCGGTTCCGACGGGGGCGGCGCACCGCCGTCCCGGCTGTCGACAGCATCGAGCGAATCGGGGCGCATGCTGGACACGGCCGCCGCTGCCTCCACGACAGAGGAGATTGATACACCTAACTCCCCGGCCAGCTCCGCCGCGGTGGGACTTCTACCGAGGGTCTGTGCCAGGGCAGGCTCTGTGCGCAGCAGTTCAGCCCGGAGGGTCTGTATGCTCCGAGGAGGCCGGACCACCCAGCAACGGTCACGCAGATAGCGTTTCAGCTCCCCGGTAATGGTAGGGGCCGCAAAGCCCGGGAAGTTCGTGCCTCTGTGTTCATCGAATGCCCGGGCTGCCTTAACCAGCCCCAGATAGGCCACTTGGATCAGGTCTTCCCGCTCGTGGCCCCGGCCGGCAAATCGGGCCGCCAGAGACTCCGCAAGATCCAAGTAGTCAAGGACGAGCTGGCTCTCAAAAGCCTGCCGGATTTGCCCCCGAGGGGCCGAAATTTGCCTGGAATCAGCCATGTCAGTGTTCCTTTGAGCATGGGTTCTGGTCAAGCCCGTGACAGGACTTAGAAGCAGGAAACCATAAGCCTGCTTATAATTCAATGCCCCTTCGTTCTCGAAGCTTCCGAAGCACCCAAATCCGGGGCGGATTCCTTGACGGGAGCCTTCGGAAATCACTGGACTATTGCTAAGCATGCTGATAGGTGTGGTGCACGGGCGCTGTCCGAAAGACAGGCCTTCGTCCCAACCGGCCACAAGAGTCGCGCGCCGAACGCGGCGGCCGCATTGCACCGGTCCGGGGACTCCGGGAAGCCGGGAACAAAAGTTGAGGGCAGCTTCACAGGAGGATGACCGTGGTTGACCGGATCGCAGAGATTTGGGGTACGCGAACCGCCTACTCGAAAGACGGGCTATGGCCGGTGCGAGTGGACCAGGCGCTCGCTGAGGGCGTCGCCGAGGACGATATCGAGCAGTGGGTTCAGTCCGCCTGCGTCCTATGCAGCAACGGCTGCGCGTGTGACATTGCCGTGAAAGACGGCGCCATGGTGGGGATCCGCGGCCGTGCAAGTGATCTGGTCAATCATGGCCGCCTTGGGCCCAAGGGCCTGTTTGCCAGCTGGCAGGGGATGTCCCACAAAGACCGTCTCACCCGGCCTTTGATCCGCGAGAACGGCAAACTGGTCGAGTGCGACTGGGACACTGCGATGAACCGGATCACTGAACGCAGCCGGCAGCTCCTACGGGACAGGGGGCCCCTCAGCCACGGCTTCTATACCAGCGGGCAGCTGTTCCTGGAGGAGTACTACGCCCTGGCCGTCCTCGGAAAAGCCGGCATCGGCACACCCCACATGGACGGGAATACGCGTCTTTGCACGGCCACGGCGGCCGCGGCCTTGAAGGAGTCCTTCGGAGCCGACGGCCAGCCAGGGACGTATGCCGACATCGACAGTTGCGACGCGATTTTCCTCTATGGACACAACATGGCCGAAACCCAGACGGTGCTGTGGTCCCGGATGCTGGACCGCATCGCCGGTCCGGACCGGCCCAAGCTCGTCTGCGTCGACCCTCGCGAGACCGAGGTCGCCCGCTACGCCGACGTTCATCTCGCCGTCCGGCCAGGGACCAATCTCGCCCTGATGAACGCGCTTGTCCACGAGATCCTGGCGAACGGCTGGCTCGATGAGGAGTACGTGCATGCGCATACGCTCGGCCTGGAAGAACTGAGCGCCACGGTCGGGCCGTGGACGGCGGAAGCGGCCGCGGCGGTCTGCGACGTGAGCGCCGCCGACATCCGGGAAGCGGCCCGGATCTTCGGAACCTCGCCGCGGGTGCTCTCCACAGTCCTCCAAGGCTTCTACCAGTCGACGCAGGCAACTGCCGCCTCCTGCCAGGTCAACAACCTGCACCTGCTGCGCGGGCTGCTGGGCCGGCCCGGCTGCGGAATCCTGCAGATGAACGGCCAGCCCACGGCCCAGAATAACCGGGAATGCGGGGCCGACGGCGACCTCCCGGGCTTCCGGAACTGGGAAAACCCGGCCCACATCGCGGAACTCGCGGCGCTGTGGGATGTGGACCCGTTGACCATCCCGCACTGGGCGCCGCCGACCCACGCGATGCAGATCTTCCGGTACGCCGAGCAGGGATCGATCGAATTCATCTGGATCTCGGCCACTAACCCGGCGGTGTCCATGCCCGAACTCCCCCGGATCCGGGACATCCTCGCCAAACCCGACCTCTTTCTGGTGGTTCAGGACCTCTACCTGACCGAGACGGCGCAGGCTGCCGACGTCGTGCTCCCCGCGGCGGGGTGGGGTGAAAAGACTGGGACCTTCACGAACGCCGACCGGACTGTCCACCTTTCGGACAAAGCTGTCGAGCCGCCCGGGGAGGCCCGCAGCGATCTGGCCATCTTCCTCGATTACGCCCGCCGAATGGGCTTCACCACGCTCGGTGGCGAAGCACTTTTGCCTTGGACCGGCCCAGAGGACGCCTTCGAAGCGTGGAAAGAGTGTTCCCGGGGCCGTCCCTGCGACTACACCGGGATCACCTATGACAGGCTCCGCGGCAGCAGCGGCATCCAGTGGCCCTGCAACGACGAGAACCCGGTCGGGAGGGAACGGCTCTACGGGGACGGGCTCTTCCCGACGGATCCGGAGTATTGCGAAAGCTACGGCCACGACCTGTTGACCGGCGCCACGGTCGGGGCGGAGCCATTCCGGGCCCGCGCTCCGGGCGGCCGCGCCATCCTGAAGGCCGCTGACTATCACCCTCCGCACGAGGAGCCCGACGGACAGTACCCGTTCCGGTACACGACCGGCCGGACCGCCTACCACTTCCACACCCGGACCAAGACCGGAAGATCCCGGCCCCTGACCCGCGCCGCACCGAGCGCCTGGGTGGAGCTGGGGCCGGACGACGCCGAACGGCTCGGAATTCGGGAGGGAGACCTGGTCCGGGTGACGTCGCGGCGGGGCCGGATCGAGGTCCCGGCCCGCATCAGCGACATCCGAAGCGGAACAGTCTTCGCACCGTTCCACTATGGCTACTGGGACCGCAGCGGGGTGCCCGGGGAACACCCGACGGCCGCCAACGAACTCACCATCACCGAATGGGATCCGGTGTCAAAACAGCCCGTCTTCAAGAATGCCGCGGTACAGGTGGAGAAGATCGGTGATGCCGCCGGGCCCGCCCCGGCGCCCACGACAACAGCTTCGCGCCCCGCCGCGGCGGGGGAACTCACGCCGGCGCGGCCGACCGTCGGAGGCACGGACGCCGCAGCCACCGAACACATCAGCGCCGCCCCGCCGCCCCGCTTCCCGGAGGCAATCCGGCACGGCGGACAGGACGGCACGCCATGAACCTGAACATCTATCTGGGCATGCTCCACAAGGCCGAACAGACACTCTCAGAATCCTTCCGCCAGGTGGCGGAAGGACACGGCGCCGAGCCCGACGTGCATTTCCTCTGCCAGACACTGGCAACCCAGTGCGACGAGCACAGCCGCCTGCTGCTCCCCGTCGTCCAGCGTTACGGCGAAGTTCGCTCGGACAGCGAACCCGAACGGCTTCACGCCGAGGGGCTGTCAACGACGCGGCAGGGCCCGGTGGGGCTACTCCGCGACCTGCAGGACCTTTACCTGCTGGCGAGCCTCGTGGACGTGACCTGGGCCATGGTTAAACAGGCCGGCTCGGCCCTCCGCGACCGTGAACTGCTCGACGTCGTCTCCCGCTGTGACGGCGAGACCGCCGTTCAGCTGCGCTGGCTGGAAACCCGGATGAAACAGGCAGCCCCGCAGGCCCTCATCGTGGCAAACTGAACGTCTACCCAGCTCATCATGGAAGGCAGCCCCCATGCCCATGACGCCGTCCCTGCTGAAGAGGCTCACATCCCGTCGCAGTGCACTGGGGCCCGCTGTTTACGCTGCACTGCTTTCGCTCGTTGTCCTCGCTCTGGCCGGCGCGGCCGGGTTGGCACTGCACCTCCCTTGGCTTTTTCCCAGCCTGGGTCCGACGGTGATGCTGTTCTTCGAGTCCCCGGAACAGCCCTCCTCCCGGCCGGTCAACACGCTGGTCGGACACCTCACGGGCTTGGTGACGGGCATCCTCTGCCTGTACGCCTTCGGACTCCAGGGCAGCCCGCCGGCCCCGGTCGGCGGGCTCACCGTACCCTATGTGGCCGCCGGGGCCCTTTCCGTAGCGCTCACCACGTTGGTGCTGACCTGGCTTCGAACACCGCACCCTCCTGCCGGCGCGACAACGCTCATCGTCAGCCTGGGCATCCTGACGAGTCCTCCGCAGCTGCTGTCCATGGCAGGGGCCGTCCTCCTCGTCACCGCCGCGGGATGGGGCCTGAATGTGCTCCTAGGTACTAAGCCGGCAACTACGGACTGACCTCCGCACGGCCAGCACCCGCATAACCGCCCCGGGCACGTTCCGCATCATGTCCGGTGGTAGGGCGGCCCGGGTCGGGTCAGCGGGTACGTCCAAATCTTCAGGGGCTCGGCGCCGGTCGTCTAGGCCGCAGCTGGGTCTAGGGCACCGCTAATGAGTTCGTGGGCGTGTGCCTCGGCCAAAGGCGCGGCCAGACGGTGCACGAACTGAAACGTCCTGCGGACTGCAGGGCCGTGCCACTCCGGGGGCAGATAGTCGGCGGGCAAGTTCGGGTCGCGGTACGGGAAGCGCCGCCACATGGTCAGCATGGGAATGTAGTAGCGGAAGGCATCGCGCCGCAGTTCTTCCGTGGATCCCGCGAGCGCGGCCTCGGGGTCATCTCCCACAAGTTCAGACCATTGCTGCTCCGCGCCTTGATAGACCTGAAGGAACTCGATGAATTGCTCGTCGAGTTCCTTCAGGTCCCACCATTCAGAGATCTTGGGCCGCATGGGGCCGTCAAAAATGTAGTCGCTGCGAAACAGATCCACGAACTGGATGAGTCCGCTTGCGGTAAGGCGTTCCTTGGCTTGTTCCAACTTCCTCGCGGGAGCGATCCAGACGCCCGAGGACACCGAGCCGAACCCCAGCCCGGACAGCTCCGAGCGCAGCTGGTGCCGGCGGTTACGCATGGCCTCAGGTACTGAGAAGACCGCCAGGACCCACGTGTCCACGGGAGCCGGCTGCTCCGGCGCGAAGATTCTCCGGTCTCCTTCCCGGAAGACGTCGCTTATCGATTCCGAGATCTTGTACTTCGCAACGCCGCCCTCACGAACGCTCTTGAGGACACCCTTGGCTTTGAGCCTCGACACCGATGACCTGACACCTGGCGCGTCGTAGCCGAGCGTCCCCAGCATGGAAATCAGCGCGGAGACCGGCAGCGCGTCCCCAACGTCCCGACCATACAGACCGAAAATGGTGACGATGAGTTGCTGGTGGCGAACCGGGGGTGCCGGGACGGCTAGCATTGACGGATCCTCATTTCCGCGCCACAAGTCACGGCGCCATTTTTGTTCATCATAGGGCTGGGACCCGTCCCATCCGTTGATGATCAGGTCCGGGGCGGAGCTCACTTGAGGCCGCCTGGTCCCGAAATGAATACCAAGGCCGGTCCGTCATGCCGCGCTAGGGCCCCGCAAAACTTGGACAAAATGCTCTGGCCAGGGCTGCGCAGCAGTGGCGCCAGCGGGAACGTGCGCAGTGGTGACCGTACCAAAAGCCGCCACAGCTCCGCTGTCCGAGGAACCGTCGTCGAGAGTATGGCGATCGGTGCCGTCCCGGCCGGGTGTGCCGCCTGCCTCGCCCCGAACCTCGAACGCCATGGTCAGCGAGGTTCGGCCGAGCGCGTGGATTCTCACCGTTGCGGTGACGCGCTGGCCGAACCACAGCTTGGCCTTGTAATTGACCACTTGCTGGACGCGGGGTGCAACCGGGAAGTAGTCCGTCAAGTGCAGGTTCCGGAACAGCTCTGCCTCGGCAGCCTCAACCCAGCGCAGGACGGCCGAATTGTGCTGATGGCCGGAGGCGTCGGTGTCCACCCATTCCACCGTGCGGTAGATGGTTGCCTGCGGATATCCCCGAGAGTCGCGCGTCTCACTGTGATCCATGATTCTCCTAGCGGACGGCTACTTGACCAGCACCGACGCCGCGGCGGGCGCGGGCGTCCAGCGCAAGTGGGTCTTGGCTTCTTCAGCCTCCGGTTCCCGCAGCAGGGACAGGCGCGGACGTACGGCGTCGGTGCGAGAGCTCGGAGGCTTGCGGCGTCCGGCGCGGAACTGCGGAATCCACTGCGCGCCGGGGCCCTGGTATTCCTGTTCAGCGGCGGCGTGCAGGGTCCACTGGGGGTCGTACAGGTGAGTGCGGCCCAGTGCGATGAGGTCTGCCCGGCCGGCGAGGAGAATGGAGTTCACGTCGTCGTAGCTGGAGATGGCGCCCACGGCAATCACCGCCACGCCTGCGGGTGCGGCGACTTCCTGCCGGATCCGGTCAGCGAACGGCGTCTGGTAGCTGCGTCCGTAGGCGGGCTTCTCTTCCTTTGCCACCTGGCCCGTAGAGATATCCAGACCGGCAGCGCCGTGGGTGACGAAGGCGCGGGCGATCTCCACCGAATCGTCGGAGGTATTACCGCCCTCGATCCAGTCAGTCGCCGAGATGCGCACTGTCACAGGCTTGGCTGCGGGCCAGGCCGCGCGAACGGCGTCGAACACTTCAAGCGGGAACCGCAGGCGGTTCTCCAGGCTGCCGCCGTATTCGTCTGTCCGGCGGTTGGAAACCGGCGAAAGGAAAGAAGAGAGCAGGTAGCCGTGGGCGGCGTGGATCTCGAGGAGGTCGAAACCTGCCTGCTCAGCCCGGAGCGTCGCGGCGACGAACTCTTCCTTGATGGCTTGCATGCCGGCACGATCGAGTTCCACGGGGGTCTGGCTGCCTGGACCGTAGGGCAGCGCCGAGGGGCCCACTGCCTGCCAGTTGCCGGACTCCAGGGGCTCGTCGATGCCCTCCCACATGAGCTTGGTGGACGCCTTGCGGCCGGAATGGCCAAGCTGGGCGCAGATCTTCGCGGTGGAGCGGGTGTGGACGAAGTCCACGATTTCCTTCCAGCTGTCGCGCTGGCTGTCCGTGTAGAGGCCGCTGCAGCCGGGGGTGATGCGGCCCGCCTCAGACACGCAGACCATCTCGGTCATGACCAGGCCGGCTCCGCCAAGCGCCTTGGAACCGAGGTGGACCTTGTGGAAGTCGCCCGGGATGCCGTCGACGGCGGCGTACATGTCCATGGGCGAGACCACGATCCGGTTCTTCACTTCCAGCTCACCGACGCGGAACGGCTGGAACATGGCCGGGGCGGTGTGTGCAAGGCCGTGGGCATCTGCGAAGTTGCGGTCCACGGCCTCTGCGAACTCCGGGTCGCGGAGGCGCAGGTTTTCCTGGGTGATGCGCCGGCTGCGGGTCAGCAGGTTGAAGGCGAACTGCGTGGGGTCCTGGTCCTTGTACTGGCCGATGCGCTCGAACCACTCCAAGGAGGCCTGGGCGGCGCGCTGGGTGGACGCCACCACGGGCCGGCGCTCGGCCTCATAGGCGGACAGCGCGGATTCGACGTCCGGGTGTTCGTGGAGGCAAGCCGCCAGGGCGAGGGAATCTTCCATGGCCAGCTTGGTGCCGGAACCGATGGAGAAGTGCGCGGTGTGGGCGGCATCGCCCACGAGCACCACGTTGTTATGGCGCCAGCTCTGGTTGCGCACGGTGTTGAAGTTGAGCCATTTGGAGTTGTTGGACAGGACTTCGTGGCCGTCCAATTCCTGGGCAAAGATCGAACGGATTTTGGCGATGGCCTTTTCGTCGGATACGCCGGGAGGGAAGACTTCGTTGGCGGTCTCGTCGAAGCCAGCCGCGCGCCACACGTCCTCGTGCATTTCGACGATGAACGTGGAGCCCTCATCCGAGTACGGGTAGCCGTGGACCTGCATGACGCCCCACTCGGTTTCCTTCACGAAGAACTTGAAGGCTTCGAACACCTGATCCGTACCGAGCCACATGTATTTGTTGGTGCGCGGGTCCAGGTCGGGTCCGAAGGAGTCGGCGTACTTGGCACGGATCTGCGAGTTTACGCCGTCTGCGGCGAGCACGAGATCGTAGTTGGCTTCGAGTTCCTCGATGGCCGGTGCGATCGTCTGGAAGCGCAGGTCCACGTTGAGCTCGGCGCAGCGGCGCTGGAGCAGCTCGAGCAGTTCCTTGCGGCTCATGGCCGCGAAGCCCTGGCCACCCACGGTGATCATTTCTCCGCCGAAGTGGATGTCGATATCGGACCAGCGGGCGAACCGGCGGCTCATGTAGTCCGCCACCACGGCGTCGGCGTTCCCGATGCCGCCAAGCGTCTCATCGGAAAATACGACGCCGAAACCAAAGGTGTCGCTTGCGGCGTTCCGCTCCCAAAGGGTGATGTCGTGCGACGGGTCCAGCTGCTTCATCAGTGCCGCGAAGTAAAGGCCACCGGGGCCACCTCCAACGATTGCGATCTTCATGGTTGTGCTCCTTCTCAGGCCTGGCTCTGGCCGGCCGGCGTAAGTTCCTGGGTTTCGCTCGCGGTACCGCCGCCGGAGAGGCTGTCCCGGAGCTTGAAGTGCTGCAGCTTGCCGCTGGGATTGCGTGGCAATTCAGTCACGAACCGGATGTCCCGCGGGTATTTGTACGGGGCGATGGTCTTCTTGACGAAGTCCTGGATGTCCTTGCGCTTTCGGGCGTCGCCTGCGACGCCTTCGCGCAGCACGATGAACGCGCAGACGATGCTGCCGCGCTCCGGGTCCGGGACGCCGATGACCGCGTTCTCCATCACGTCCGGGTGCTGGTCAATGGCGGACTCAACCTCGGGCGCACCGATGTTGTATCCGGAGGAGACAATCATGTTGTCCGAGCGGGCCTGGTATGTGAAGTAGCCGTCCTCGTCCCTGATGAACGTATCCCCAGTGACGTTCCAGCCGTTGACAACGTAGTTCGCCTGGCGGGCGTCATCGAGGTAGCGGCAGCCGGTAGGGCCGATGACCGCCAACCGTCCGACCTGCCCGGGACCGAGTTCGTTGCCCTCGTCGTCGAGGATCGTCGCCCGGTAACCGGGAACAGCCCTGCCCGTAGTGCCGGGCCGGATGTCCTCGCCCGCCGCAGAAATGAAGACGTGCAGCATTTCAGTGGCGCCGATGCCGTTGACCAGACGCAAGCCTGTGGCCTCGTGCACGGCGTGCCACGTTTCCTTGGACAGGTGCTCGCCGGCGGAAACGGCCATGCGCAGGCTGCTGAGCAGATCGCCCCGGTCCTCCTTCAGGATTGCCCGGTAAGCGGTGGGCGCCGTGAACAGGATGGTCGCACCGGCGGCGGCCGCATTCTCGGCCAACTCCACCGGCGCAGCGCGTTCGGTCAGCAGTGAAGACGCCCCGAACCGCAACGGGAACACCACCAAACCGCCTAGCCCGAACGTGAACGCGAGCGGCGGCGAACCGGCGAAGACATCGTCCGGAGTGGGCTGCAGGATGTAGCGGGCGAACGTGTCGGCATTGGCCAGGATGTCCCGGTGGAAGTGCATGGTCACCTTCGGCACACCGGTGGTGCCAGACGTCGGACCCAGGAGGGCGACGTCGTCCGCGGACGTGTCCACTGCCGTGAACTTCCCGCTCTTGGACTCACAGCGCGCCGTGAGATCGCCGTCGTCGCCGAATGCGTTTTCCTCTCCGTACGTGAGGACCGTGATGTCCTCCCCTGCCGCCGCGGCGAGCTCGTCCACAAAGCGGTAATCGGAGATCGCCACCACCGGCTTGGTGAGCTGGATCAGCGTAGCTATCTCGCCGGACCGCAGCATGGGCATGGTGGTGACCACCACTGCGCCCGCTTTCAGGACGCCAAGCCAGGCGGCCACGATCCACGGGGTGTTCGGGCCTCGCAGCAACACGCGGTTGCCCGGGACCACGCCGAGGTCCTCCGTAAGGACCTGGGCTACTTGGTTGGCGCGTTGCTGCAACGCTCCGTAAGTCCAGACTGTGCCATCAGGCGTCCGGAGTGCAGGGCGCTCCGGACCGTGTTCAGCGACGGCGTTGTCGATGAGCACGGCCGCTGCGTTGAGCCGCTCGGGGTACTGGAGTTCGGGCAGGACGAATTCTAGCGCCGGCCAGGTATTGGCAGGCGGCAGATGGTCGCGCGTGAACGTGTCCACGTGGGCCGATGCCGTGAAGGTCATGGCCGTTCCTTTCAGTGGTGCGTCAGGGGGGTCGGGATGGTCAGGCGCTTCAGGCGCGGATCATGCCTTCTTGGGCGACGGTGGCAAGAAGTCTCCCGTGCCTGTCGAAAAACCGGCCCATTGCCAGTCCGCGGTTGCTCTGCCCAGAGACCGCCTCCTGGGCGTAGAGGACCCAGTCGTCGGCGCGGCCATCGCGGTGGAACCACATCGAGTGATCCAGGCTCGCGGTGGCGAGGCCCGGGCTGGACCAGTTGAGTCCGTTCACGCGGAGGAGCGGCTCCAGGATCGTGTAGTCGCACACGTACGCCAGCGCGGCGCGGTGGAGATCGGCGTCGTCGGGCAGACTGTCAAAGGCCTTGACCCAAATGGCCTGCTGCGGAAGAGAGCCGCCCTCAACCTCAACATAGACCGGCCCGGGAACATGCCGCATGTCGAAACTGCGGCCCGTGGACCAGTAGTCCGCGGCCGGACCGGCGATGCCGTCCAGAACGTCCGCTGCGCTGCGCAGCGATTCAGGCTCAACGGCGGCCGGGGCCTCAGGCTGGAAGTCCGGCCCGTCCTCGGGAACCTGGAAGGAGCCCATCGCCGCGTACACGGGCTTGCCGTTTTGGAAGCCGCGGACGGTGCGGGTGGAGTACCCGCGGCCGTCGCGCAAACGCTCCACTTCGTAGCGAACGCTGGAACCGACATCGGCAGGCCGCATGAAGTAACTGTGCATTGAGTGCAGTTGCCGGTCAGCGTCCACCGAGCGCATCATGGCCGCGGCCGCCTGAGCCACCATGTCTCCGCCGTAAGCCTTAGGCCACGGCACATACTGCGTGTTTGCCGCATACGCTTCATCGTGGACCTCCGCGGTCACCGGCGTAAGATCCACCGCCCGGAGGAAGGTCTCGGACGTCAGGGTTCCAGTGATCATGGCGGCTATGCCCTGCGGTAGTCGGCGAGGGTTTCGTCCGCAACGTCCTCGAGGTTGACCACGAGGTTCTCGGGAGTGCGGGCGGTGAGCCACACGAGGTCCTCGGTGACGGACATGTTGGCCTCAACGTGCGGCATGAACGGCGGCACGAACACCCAGTCCCCGGCCTTCATGTCGATGAATTCCTGGTAGTCCTCGCCGAAATAGATTCGTCCGTGGCCGCGCAGCACGTAGCCGCCAGTCTCGGCTTCGCCGTGGTGGTGCGGCAGCGAGCGGTAGCCCGGAGTGTTGGAGACCTGGCCGAACCAGATTTTGGTGGCCGGCGTGTGCTGGATGCTGACGCCGGAGACGCGGATGCAATCGCCGGACTGGGCGGTGTTGGTGTCTTCAGCCCCGGCGCGGGTGACGACCGGAACTACCTTGCCGTCAGACTGGGCGTAGATGGAGTTGTCGCCTTCAAGGCGGTATTCGGTGGCTGTTTGGCTCATGGGGGCTCTCCTTTGACGTGGTTGATGCTGTTGCTAGGCGTTTGCGATAACGGGTGCGTGGATCCGGAACCGGTTTTCGAGCCTGCCGATCCCGTCAATTTCGGTGATCAGCACATCGCCGTCACTCAGGAAGCGCGGCGGCCTCATGCCCATGCCGACGCCCCCCGGCGTTCCCGTGAGGACAAGGTCGCCGGGACGCAGCATGGTGAACTGCGAAATGTAGGAAAGAAGTTGCGCCGGGCCGAACACCAAGGTGCTGGTATTGCCTTGCTGCATAAGCTCTCCGTTGACGTAGCCACGAACTTCGAAGTCGTCGCGTGCCTCGTCCGCGGTCAGCAGGACCGGGCCCACCGGTGTGGTTCGGTCGAAGGCCTTGCCTTGGAACCACTGCAGTGTCCGGCTTTGCCAATCGCGCATGGAGACATCGTTGGCAACCGTGTACCCGGCAATTGCCGCGCGGGCCTGATCGTCGTCGGCGCGGAACAACTCAGAACCAACAACGACGGCGAGCTCGGCTTCCCAGTCGACGCGGACGCTGCCTTGGACTTCCACAGCATCGGAGGCGCCGACAAGGGTGTCCGCATACTTCGCAAAAAGTGTGGGGTATTCGGGAAGCTCGCGTCCCAGTTCCTGGATATGGTCGCCATAGTTCAGGCCGCAGCAGATCACTTTGCCCGCCCGCGGAAGGAGCGGCCCGAAGTCTGCGTCGGCTCCGGAAATGACGTCCTGATGGGTCGCAGCTGCAGCCTTTTCCACGATGGTCCGCCACTCCGGCTGGGCGAGAAGCGCCCCCACGTCGATGGCCGGCAGCGCGAGGTAGGAGTCGGCGGCCATGGCGAGCGCCGCCGTCGTACCGCCACCGACTGTCCGCAAGGTGGCAAGTTTCATGCGATCTGTCCCTTCGAGCGTCGCGTTCTTCACATGCATGTATCGATTTTTTTACGATCGTCACATATGCTCAACGTAGCACGGGCAGAATGATCTGCACAGAGACATTTCAAAGATTTTGCGGATACCACAACCCAGGAGGATCAGCATGAGCCACAAGACGGTCAACCCCGAATCGCTCCCCAAGCCCTCCGGTTTTGCGCACGGCATGCTCGCCGGCAACACGGTCTTTTTGGGCGGACAGACCGCGCTCGACAAGGACATGAACATCGTGGCCGGCGGCATCGTGGAGCAGTTCGCCCAGGCGTTCTCAAACGTGCTGACCACGTTGCGGGAAGCCGGCGGACAGCCCGAGGACCTTGTCAACGTGACCATCTACCTCACGGACGTTGACGACTACATGGCGAATGGGCGCGAGATCGGACGGATCTGGCGGGAAATGGCCGGCTCGCAGTACCCGGCGATGGCGGGCATCGGCGTGACGCGGCTGTGGCAGAAAGAGGCCATGATCGAGATCCAGGGCATCGCGGTCATCCCCGAGCGGTAGCGGTAGCGGCAGGGCCGTGACGTGAGCACTATCGATGAGCTTCGGGGGCACTTTGGGCCCCAGGCAGTGAGTAATGCTGCCGCCCCGATGAAAGCGGCGGCCCCGTTCCGGCCGCACACTCGCGGCCCGGCGCCGAGACGGTCGCCGGTGTGTGTTCGATGACGAGTGCGCTCCGGAGGCTTCCTGCTGCCACCAGGCGGGCATTGCGTTCGTCATTGCCGGTTGCACGCCATTCGGCGATGGCGGCGTCCTGATTGAACTTCACGTGCCGGGCGGTGAGCCGTCGCACCCGTTCGTCCTGTTCGAGCTCCACGAACCAGGTTTCATCCAGGAGGGATGCGACCTCGTTCCATGGGGCCTCTTCTAAAAGAAGATAGTTACCCTCGGTGATGACCAGGCTTGTTTCCGGCGGGACGGCGATAGCCCCGGCGATCGCGTCGTTGACTTCGCGGCGGAACACCGGTGCGAAGATCTCCCGCGAGGTCTCTGAGCGCAACCGGCGGAGCAACGCGACGTACCCGGCGCCGTCGAAGGTGTCAGGGGCGCCCTTGCGCTGCTCCAGCCCGCGGGACACGAGCAGCGACTGCGCCAGGTGATATCCGTCCATAGGGACCAGGGCGACCTGCCGGGGATGGTCGGTGAGCAGGCGCTCCAGCAGCCATTCGGAGATGGTGGATTTTCCGGCACCGGGCGCCCCCGCGATTCCGAGCAGGCGCCGTCCGCGCCGCCGGAGCAGCGCTTCAGCCCGGGCGAGGAGCTGCTGCTGGCCTGATTCGTCCCAGCGCAGGTATAGAGGGGTGTTCATCGCCTCTCCTTTCCGACTCTCGCCGGGACCAGGGCAGGAGGGTCACGGGTCTTCTACGGCATCACGTTACATCGGCGTGGACAATGCCCACACAACCTTTTCCGGACCATCGCCCGTCCACCCCTCCCCGGCCAAGAAAAGGAGCGAATCGAGGATCAGAAAATCCCCCGGACACATGCCCGAGGGATGACTCCAACCGGGTTCCAGCCCCTGAAAATCCGCCGCTCCCCCGAAAACCTCCACGGCTTCCCTGTCGCTGCGGCCTCGGATTGGGTAAGCTCCTGCCATGGCACGGCGCAGTTTTCTTCAATGGCCGGTCGTCCGGCAGCTGAGTACGGGCGATCTGCTGGGCCGCGGGCCGGCAGTAACCTCCCCGCAGACGAGGGCTATCACGCCGCGGACGGTCACCGCTGACCGAGTGGTGCAGAGCGTGTGCCCGTATTGCGCCGTGGGCTGCGGACAGCGGGTTTACGTCAAGGACGAAAAGGTCGTTCAAATCGAGGGCGATCCGGATTCGCCAATATCCCGCGGTCGTTTGTGTCCCAAGGGCTCTGCCAGCGAACAACTGGTCAACTCGCCGGGCCGTCAAACCGGAGTGCTTTACCGTGCGCCGCGCTCCACCCAGTGGCAGCACCTGGACCTGGCCACCGCCGTCGACATGGTGGCGGACCGCTTCATCGAGACCCGCCGCAGGACGTGGCAGCAGGAAGACGAGGAAGGCAGGCTGCTTCGCCGCACGATGGGGATTGCTTCGCTGGGCGGGGCAACACTCGATAACGAAGAGAACTACCTGATCAAGAAACTCTTCACGGCTGCCGGTGCGGTACAGATCGAGAACCAAGCCCGCATTTGACACTCCTCCACGGTTCCCAGTTTGGGAGCCTCGTTTGGACGCGGTGGTGCGACGCAATCACTGCAAGACATGGCCAATGCCGACTGCATCGTCATTCAGGGTTCCAACATGGCCGAATGCCACCCGGTGGGATACCAGTGGGTTGCGGAGGCTAAGGCACGCGGAGCAAAGGTCATCCACGTCGATCCCCGCTTCACGCGAACCTCCGCCGTCGCGGACAAGCACATTCCGATCCGGGCCGGCTCTGACGTCGTCCTTCTGGGCGCCCTGATTAACTACGTCATCACCAATGACCTCTGGTTCAAGGAGTACGTCGGCGCGTACACCAATGCGGCGACGCTGGTGCATGCGGACTACCGCGATGCCGAGGACCTGGGCGGCCTGTTCTCCGGTTTCGATCCGGAAAAAAGGGCGTACGACACGTCGTCCTGGGCGTACGCGGAACAAGGTGAGGGCGCGATTGATGAGCCGGGGCCCAGCCGGGAACACGGCGCCGAAGCGTCCGCCCGTGCTGCCGCCGACACCTTCGGCAGTGGCGGGCCGCCGCTGGAGCATGCCGAAGTGCAGCGGGATGACACCCTGCAGGACCCCCGGACGGTCTTCCAGATCGTCAAGCGGCATTATGCCCGGTACACCCCGGAGATGGTCCGGGACATGTGCGGCATCAACGTGGCGGATTTCGAGTATCTTGCCCGCAGCATCACGGAAAACTCGGGACGCGACCGGACTACCTGCTTCGCCTACGCGGTGGGCTGGACTCAGCACTCCCTGGGAGCGCAGTTCATCCGGGCCGCGGCGATCCTTCAGCTATTGCTGGGAAACGTGGGGCGCCCCGGCGGCGGGATCATGGCCCTTCGCGGCCATGCCAGCATCCAGGGGTCCACCGACATCCCGACATTGTTCAACCTGCTCCCCGGCTACCTGCCGATGCCCAGCGCCGGCCGCCATGACAGCCTCAGTGAATATCTGGCAGCAGTTGGGTCAAAACAGCAAAAGGGCTTTTGGGCCGACGCCGACGCCTACACCGTCAGCCTGTTGAAGGCCTGGTGGGGTGAAGCCGCGACCGCGGACAACGACTGGGCCTATGATTACCTTCCGCGGCTGACGGGGGCGCACGGCACCTATGAGACCACTATGAGCATGCTCAAGGACGAGGTGGAGGGCTACTTCATCCTTGGGCAGAACCCCGCAGTGGGCTCGGCCAACGGCCGGCTGCAACGGCTTGGCATGTCCCATCTGAAGTGGCTGGTGGTGCGTGACCTGAACATGATCGAGTCGGCCACCTGGTGGAAGGACGGCCCGGAGATCGAATCCGGCGAACTGCGCACCGAGGACATCGAGACCGAAGTCTTCTTCCTGCCCGCGGCCAGCCATGTGGAGAAAGCCGGCTCGTTCACGCAGACCCAGCGTCTGCTGCAGTGGCGCCACCAGG
This sequence comes from Arthrobacter sp. YAF34, assembly GCF_052113245.1. Taxonomy (NCBI): domain Bacteria; kingdom Bacillati; phylum Actinomycetota; class Actinomycetes; order Micrococcales; family Micrococcaceae; genus Arthrobacter; species Arthrobacter sp. YAF34. Next base: position 80,394 of record NZ_JBFRCV010000011.1, on the reverse strand, counting down.
CGGTGGCACCGCCCGGGGAGTGCCAGAGCGAACTGCAGTTCTTCTTCGAGCTCGGCCAACGGATCCGGGCGAAGCTGGCCGGCTCTGAGGACGAACGGGACCGTCCGCTGCTCGACCTGACCTGGGACTACCCCACGGATGAGCACGGCGAGCCGGACGGCGAGGCCGTGCTTGCCGAGATCAACGGCCGTCAGCTCAGCGGCCCGGACGCGGGCAAACCGCTCTCCGCGTATACCGAGCTGCGCGCAGACGGTTCCACGGCGGCGGGCTGCTGGATCTACACCGGCGTGTACGCCGACGGCGTCAACCATGCCGCCAACCGTAAGCCTGGTCAGGAACAAGGGCCCGCGGCTTCGGAATGGGGCTGGGCCTGGCCGGCCAACCGCCGGGTCCTCTACAACCGGGCGTCCGCGGATCCCGCCGGTAAGCCGTGGAGCGAGCGGAAGAAATACATCTGGTGGGACCAGGAGCAAGGAAAGTGGGTCGGTGACGACGTTCCCGATTTCCCGGTGGACCGGGCTCCGGGAAGCCGGCCCGACCCTGCCCTCGGCGGCCCTGCCGCCCTTAGCGGGGATGACCCCTTCATCATGCAGGCCGACGGCAAGGGCTGGCTGTTCGCGCCGAAGGGCCTCATGGATGGGCCCCTTCCCACCCACTACGAGGCTCAGGAATCCCCCGTGGCCAACGCGCTCTACCTGCAGCAGCAGAGTCCGGCGCGGCTGGTGTTTCCGCGGGAAGGCAACTTCAGTGCGCCAAGTGCCGGTAGCCCGGGCGCGGACGTGTACCCGTACGTCTTCACCACGTACCGGCTTACTGAGCATCACACCGCCGGCGGGATGAGCCGCTGGCTTCCTTACTTGTCCGAATTGCAGCCGGAGATGTTCTGTGAGGTTTCGCCCGAGCTGGCTGCCGAGCGGGGGCTTGAGCCCTACGGGTGGGCCACCATTATTTCGCCCCGCTCGGCCATCGAGGCGAGGGTGCTCATCACTGACCGGTTGAAACCCCTGGCCGTGGGCGGCCATACCGTGCACCAGATCGGGCTGCCCTATCACTGGGGCGTGGGCAGCGACGCCGTCGTCAGTGGCGATGCCGCCAATGACCTGCTTGGCGTGACGCTGGATCCCAACGTCCAGATCCAGGAGTCCAAGGTCGCCTCCTGCGATATCCGCCCGGGCCGCCGGCCTCGCGGGCAGGAACTGCTTGCCTTGGTCACCGCCTATCAGGCGCGGGCGGGCCTGACCGCAGAGACCGGCAACCGCGCCGTTACCGATCCGATGTTGGAGGACTAGATGGGCCAGTTGTCCGGACCGACCGATCCCACCGCCGATGCGCACTGGGAGCACAGCCATCCGCGGAAGGGATTTTTCACCGACACCTCGATCTGCATCGGGTGCAAGGCCTGCGAGGTTGCCTGCAAGGAGTGGAACCATAACCCGCAGGACGGCAACCTGGAGCTGCTCGGGTCCTCCTACGACAACACCGGAGCCCTGGGCGCCAGCACTTGGCGTCATGTCGCGTTCATCGAGCAAGGTCAGGATCGCATTGTGGAGGCCAGGGAATCAGGCCGCGCCCTGGTCAATCTCGGCATGCCGCGCATCGGTCCGCCGGCCACGGCATCGCCAGCTGCGACGGACCTGGCCGAGGCCGACACCAGGCCCCCGGACACGGCAGACTTCAGGTGGTTGATGTCCTCCGACGTTTGCAAGCACTGCACGCACGCCGGGTGCCTCGATGTGTGCCCCACCGGAGCGCTTTTCCGCACCGAATTCGGCACCGTGGTGGTACAGGACGACGTCTGCAACGGCTGTGGAACCTGCGTCGCCGGGTGTCCTTTCGGCGTCATCGAGCGCCGCGCCGACGGCTCGGTCAAGGTGGCCACCAGCAGGAACGACCAGCACGCCAAGCACCCCGCCGTCCCCAATGCGGGCATCGCCCAGAAGTGCACGCTGTGCTACGACCGGCTCGTCGCTGACGAGACGCCGGCGTGCGCCAAAGCGTGCCCTACGACGTCTATCAAGTTCGGCGACCATGACGACATGGTGGAGACGGCCAGGGAACGGGTTTCCAGCCTGCACGCGCAAGGCCTGACGGAGGCAAGGCTCTACGGTGCGAACGAAAACGACGGCGTCGGCGGAACCGGATCAGTCTTCCTGCTCCTCGACGAACCCGAGGTCTACGGACTTCCGCCGGACCCGCGGGTACCCACGGCTGACCTGCCAAAGATGTACCGAAGGGCCGGCATGGCAGTAGCGGGCATGGCCGCGGCAGTTGCAATGGCATTCCTGGGAGGGCGTGCATGACCCTCTCAGAGTTCGACAGCTTCCGGCCATCGGAACCGGCCCGCCGTCGCCGGCGGGAGGGCAAACGAGGACCGGGCCGGCGCCCGGCCAATGGCGACGGCTCCCGGGAAATGCCCATGGTTCCCGAGCCCGAATTCACCTCCTACTACGGCCGACCGGTTGTAAAGCCGGCACCCTGGGGTGATGACGTTGCCGCCTACCTGTTCCTGGGCGGCGTTGCCGCCGGTTCCGCGCTGCTCGGACTCGGCGGCCAGCTGACCGGACGGCCGGCCCTGCGCCGGAATGCCCGGCTGGGTGCCTTGGCGGCGGTGAGTGCCGGGGCTGTCGCGCTGGTGAAGGACTTGGGCCGCCCGGAACGTTTCCTGCATATGCTGCGGACTTTCAAGGTCACCTCGCCGATGAGTGTGGGCTCGTGGATCCTCAGCGCCTTCAGCGCTGGCGCGGGGGTCGCGGCGGTGGCGGAGATCGACCGGATCAGCGGATCCCGGCTTCCGCTGGGGCCGTTGCGGAGCGTACTGCGGGCTGTGGAGGGACCGGCCGGCTTCGAGGCCGCCGTTTTTGCCGGACCGCTGGCGGCGTACACGGCAGTGCTGCTCGGAGACACCGCCACACCGACGTGGAACGCGGCCCACGAGGAACTGCCGTTCGTCTTCGTAAGTTCGGCAGCCCTCGCTTCTGCCGGGCTCGCCATGGTCACCACGCCGGTGCGCGAAACGGGGCCGGCCCGGAATCTCGCCGTACTCGGCGTCCTGGGCGAGGTGGTGGCCATGAAAGTGATGGAACGCCGGATGGATCCAGTGGCGGCAGAGCCCCTGCACCAGGGCAAAGCAGGCACCATGCTGAAATGGAGCGAGCGCTTGGCGGTCGCCGGCGGGCTGGGAACGCTGCTGGGCGGCCGGCACCGCCTAGCGGCGGCCGCCTCCGGACTCGCGTTGCTGGCCGCGTCGGCCCTGACGCGTTTCGGTGTATTTGAGGCGGGCCTCGCTTCTGCCAGAGATCCGCGGTACACCATCGAACCGCAAAAGAAGCGGCTCGCGGACCGCCGTGCAGCCGGAATCACCGACGACGCGATCACCACCGCGAGCTGAAAACGAACGGCCGGGTTTCAGCGGATCTCGAGGCCCTGGCCGACGGCGGTATGCCCGATCACGGGATAGCCGGGCACCTCGCCGACGACGAGCAGGCCGCCGGAGGTCTGCGCGTCGGCAAGCAGGAGCAGATCGTCTTCGGTTACACCCCCGCCGGCCCGTACGTGCGGTCGCACCCAATCGAGGTTGCGCCGCGTCCCCCCGGAGACAAAGCCATCCCGCAGCGCCTGCCGGGCGCCGTCGACGAGTGGTACCGCTTTCAGGTCGATCACTGCCCCCACCCCGGAGGCGCGGCACATCTTGTACAGATGTCCAAGCAGCCCGAAGCCCGTCACATCGGTGGCCGCACTCACGCCTGCCGCCGCCGCACCCTCGGCGGCGTCGCGGTTGAGGCGGGTCATTGTCGCTATCGCTTCGGGGAACACTTCACCAGTCTGCTTGTGCCGGTTATTGAGCAGTCCGACGCCGATCGGCTTGGTGAGCGTGAGCGGCAGCCCGGGCTGGGCGGCGTCGTTGCGCAGCAACCGGTCCGGGTGGGCGACGCCGGTCACCGCCATGCCGTACTTCGGCTCCGGATCGTCAATCGAGTGGCCGCCGAGCACCGGGCACTCCGCCTCGGAGGCGACGCTCAGGCCGCCGCGGAGCACCTCAGTCATCAACTCCAGCGGCAGCACGCCGCGGGGCCAGCCGACGAGGTTGATCGCCATGATCGGGCGCCCGCCCATCGCGTAAATGTCCGAGAGCGCGTTGGCGGCCGCGATCCTGCCCCAGTCAAAGGCATCGTCCACCACGGGAGTGAAGAAGTCCGCGGTGGAAAGTACCGCCAGGTCGCCGCGCACCAAGACGGCTGCTGCGTCGTCGCCGCTGTCAAGGCCGACCAGCACGTCCGCACCGGGCTGGCCGGTGAGGCCGCGTACCGCTTCCTCGAGTTCGCCGGGCGGAATCTTGCACGCGCAGCCGCCACCGTGGGCGTAGCCAGTGAGCCGGACCGCGCCGACGGCGTCGTCGGGCAATTGCGGAATAGACGTCTGAGTGTCTTTCACTCCCCTAGGGTACCCCTGCGGTCAATCTGCTAGATTGAACCCGGTGGCGTCCGGGTCCTGGTGGGCCCCCCGGTCTTCAAAACCGGTGAGGCTGAGTATCTCGGCCTGGCGGGTTCGATTCCCGTCCGCCTCCGCCAACCACCGGCACCCAAGGCCGCGGAAGGAGGAGCGACAATGGAGCACGTGGATCCCCGCCGCCGGATTCCGCGCACCGACGATCTGCTGGCACTGCCGGCCGTCGGGGCGGCCCGGAAACGCCTGAGCGAAGGCGTCATCCGCGATCTCGTCCGGCAAGCCCAGGGGCAGGCGCGGCGCGGTGAGCTCGCTCCGGACCAAGTAGAACCGGTCCTGCTGGCCGCCGTCGCTGCACGCACGGCGACAACTTTGCGACCGGTGCTCAATGCAACAGGTGTAGTCATCCATACCAACCTCGGCCGCGCCCCGCTTTCTGCCTGCGCGGTCGAAGCACTCATCGCAGCCAGCGGCTACGTCGACGTGGAGCTCGACCTGGCAACCGGCAGCCGCTCCCGCCGCGGCGCCGGTGCCCGGGCTGCACTGCTCGCAGCCTGTCCCGCTGCCGAGGACGCGCTGGTGGTCAACAACGGGGCTGCCGCGCTGGTGCTGGCCACCACGGCCCTCGCCGCCGGCCGGGAGGTGGTCGTGAGCCGCGGTGAACTGGTCGAGATCGGTGCCGGCTTCCGGCTGCCGGACCTGATCGAATCGACCGGCGCGAGGCTGCACGAGGTGGGCACCACCAACCGGACGCACCTGCGGGACTACGCCAACGCCCTCGGACCGGACACCGGCTGCGTACTCAAGGTCCACCCGAGCAACTTCCGCGTGGATGGATTCACCTCCGCTGTCCCATTGGGCGAACTGAGCCCGCTGACGGCGGCGCACGGGGTTGCACTCGTGGCCGACTTGGGCAGTGGGCTGCTGGCGCCCGATCCGCACCTGCCCGAAGAACCGGACGCTGCCACCGCGCTGGCCAACGGGGCCGACGTCGTCATCGCCAGCGGCGACAAACTGTTGGGCGGACCCCAGGCCGGTTTGCTGCTCGGCCGCGCGGAAATCATCACCCGGCTGTCCCGCCACCCGCTTGCCCGTGCCCTCCGGGCCGACAAACTTGCCCTCGCGGCGCTGGAGGCGACGGTTGCGGGCGGACCATCGCCGGTTGTCCGGGCGCTGCACGCGGACGCCGGGCAATTGCGGCGCCGCACCGACAAGCTCGCCCAAGCCCTCGGTGTCCCTGTCGTGTCCCATGACGGCCGAGTGGGCGGCGGCGGGGCCCCCGGCGTTCCTTTGCCGGGCTGGGCGCTACGGCTCCCGGAGGGACTTGCAGGGCATTTGCGCACCGGTGATCCTGCCGTGCTGCCGCGCGTCCACGACGGCTCCTGCCTGATCGATCTGCGCTGCGTTCCCCCCTTGGATGACGAGAGAATTCTCGACGCGGTACGGCAGGCCCTGGCAACCCTTGGCGTCGCGGATGCAGGCAAGGCGGGCTGAGCAGTGCATGTCGTTGCGACTGCCGGCCACGTCGATTCCGGTAAAAGCACCCTCGTTCGCGCCCTCACCGGCATGGAGCCGGACCGTTGGGAGGAGGAACGGCGCCGCGGGCTGACCATTGACCTGGGCTATGCCTGGACCACCCTGCCGTCCGGACAGGATGTAGCGTTCGTTGACGTACCGGGCCACGAACGCTTCCTCGGAAACATGCTTGCTGGAATCGGACCAGCGCCGGTCGTCTGCTTCGTCGTAGCCGCGGACGAGGGTTGGCAGGCACAGTCAAGTGATCACCGGGACGCCGTCGCTGCGCTTGGAATTGAATGCGGCGTGGTGGTGCTAAGCCGCGCGGACCGCGCATCCGGGCAGCAGGTCGCAGACGTGCTCTCGCGAACACGCCTGGAGCTGGCCGGGACGGGTCTGCAGGACGCGCCCGCAGTAGCTGTGTCGGCCACCGAGGGTACCGGCCTCGCCGAGTTGCGTGCCACGCTCGACGACGTACTGGCCCGAGTCCCTTCCCCCACCACGACGGGGCGGCTCCGATTGTGGGTGGACCGTTCCTTTACCATCACCGGTTCCGGAACCGTGGTGACCGGAACACTGGCAGCAGGAACGCTCGTTCAGGGTGACCGGCTGCAGCTGCTCGGCCACGACGGTTCGCGGCCCGTCGTCGTCCGCGGCCTGCAGAGCCGCGACACGTCGTACTCGTCGCTGGGGCCCGTCAACCGGGTGGCACTGAACCTCCGTGACGTTTCCGCCGCCGACATCCGCCGTGGAGACGCGCTGCTTACCCCCGAGGCGTGGCCCATCACGGGCGTGCTGGGCATCCACCGCATCACCGGCGTGGCCTACACGGATGTGCCGGAGCAGCTCATGGTGCATGCCGGCACTGCGGCCGTGCCGGCCCGGCTGCGACCCTTTGGTGCAGACCACGCACGGCTCGTCCTCGACAGGCGGCTGCCGCTCGTTCTCGGGGACCGTCTGGTGTTGCGGGACCCTGGGAGCCGCTCGGTGCTGGGCGGCGCACAGGTGCTCGACGCCGAGCCCCCTGCCTTGCGGCGGCGCGGCGACGGCGCCCACTGGGCGAAGCGGCTCGCAGGCCTGGATGCCTCCGGGGACGTGCTGGGCGAAGTGGCAGGCCGCGGAGCGGTACAGGAACAACACCTGCGCCGGCTCGGGCTGCTGACGACTACGCATGACGCGGAAGCGCCCTCCGGTGTCCTGGTCTTCGGCGAGTGGTGGGTGCATGCACCCGTCTTCGAGGCATGGCAGCATCGGCTGCGCACGGCGCTCGAGGCGCTGCATGAGCGCGATCCTTTGGCACCGGGCCTTTCCCAGGGTGCGGCCCGGGATCTCCTCAAGCTGCCCGATGAGAAGCTTCTTGCCCCCGTCGTGCGCGATGCAGGGCTGGAACAGGAAGGCGGCCACGTCCGGCTGCCCGGCAGCCATGCCAACCTCGGCGCCGTCGGGTCCGCTGTCGCGGAGTTGGAGCGCCGGCTTGCCGCAGACGCATTCCATGCCGCGGGAGCCGATGAGTTGGCTGCGCTGGGCCTAGGCGTCCGCGAGTTGGCTGCGGCCGAGCGCGCCGGGCGCGTGCTGCGGTTGCGCGACGGGGTGGTGCTGCTGCCTACGGCGCCGGCCCTCGCCATGCGCGAGCTGGCCCGCCTGGAGCAGCCCTTCACCACCAGCCAGGCACGCCAGGCACTCGGGACAACACGACGGGTCGCGGTTCCCCTGCTGGAATATCTCGACTCGCGCGGCTGGACGCGGCGCCTCGATGCCGGTCACCGCACGGTGGTGCGTTGACCGGGCCGGGGGCCATTCGCTATTGCGCTGGTTAAGGCGCATGCTGATCGGGAGGGCAGCCGTGACATTGAGGCTTGTGGCGTTTCCATGAGTCGCTGTTCTCGCAGTACCCAGGCCCCCTAATCACCGGTCCGGGCTCCGTGGGAGCCGTCAAGCAGCCGGCGGTTTCCATGGCGGTAGGTACGTGGCTTTCAGCGGGCCGGGCAGTTGATCCGGCCGCGCGGCATCGTTGTGGGTATGCTGGGTCGCTGACGGAAAGGCGGATCCCCATGAAGGAGCCCTCATGGGTTCAGCACGCTATCTGGTGGCAGGTGTACCCTCTTGGCTTCCTCGGGGCGGAGCCCGGATCTGAGGCGCTGAAGCAGCCAGTGGAGCATCGATTAACCCGGCTGATCCCCTGGCTTGATTACGTCGTGGAACTTGGGGCCTCGGGCCTTGCCCTGGGTCCCGTTTTCTCCTCAGAGACGCACGGCTACGACACCACCGACTACTACCGCATCGACCCCCGTCTGGGCGATGACGCGGACTTCGACGAGCTCATCACGCAAGCCCACGCCCGTGGGCTGAACGTCTTGCTCGACGGTGTCTTCAATCACGTAGGGCGCAGCTTCGAAGCGTTCCAACACGTCCTCGCCGAAGGGCCTCAGTCCCCGGCCGCATCGTGGTTCCGCCTGGCATGGCCGGAATCCGGGTGGGCACCGGGGATCGAGCCCGGATACGACGATTTCGAAGGCCACCGTCACCTCGTGGCCCTGAACCATGCCTCGCCTGAGGTTGGTGTTTACGTAACCGATGTGATGAAGCACTGGCTGGGCCGCGGGGCGGACGGATGGCGGCTGGACGCGGCGTACGCGGTCCCGGCGTCGTTCTGGAAGCCTGTCCTGGCCGAGGTGCGGCGCACGTATCCGGAGGCTTACTTCGTCGGCGAGTACATTCACGGCGACTACCCCGAAGAGGTGCTCCAGAGCGCGCTGGATTCCGTCACGCAGTACGAGCTGTGGAAGGCCCTTTGGAGTTCGCTCAACGACTCCAACTTCTACGAGCTCAGCTCCGCGCTCGAACGGCACAACGGATTCCTCAACACCTTCGTGCCGCTAACCTTCGTCGGCAACCACGACGTCACCCGCCTCGCAAGCCGGCTCAATAATCCAGACCACCTGCCGCTCGCCCTCACCGTCCTCCTCACCATTGGTGGAACGCCATCCCTCTACTACGGCGACGAACAGGCCTTCCGCGGCATCAAGGAAGACCGCGCCGGCGGAGACGACTCGATCCGGCCCGCCTTCCCCTCGACTCCCTCCAAATTGTCACAGGCCGGGTGGCCCGTCTACCACTTGCACCAGGAGCTGATCAGCCTCCGCCGCCGCCACCCCTGGCTGCACCGCGCCCGCACCACGGTCCGGACGCTCAGCAACGAACACATTGTCTACGAAGCCAGCGGAAGCGGCGGCACGCTCACGGTCGCGCTAAACCTCTCGGCCGCACGTGCAGAGCTCCCCGTGGGCTCGTCGGCGGCCGCGGTACTGGCCGGGCGCGGCAACAAGCACCCCGAGCGGAACACCTTAACTCTCTCCGGCCACGGTTGGGCAGTCCTCGGAAGCCCCCGCTAACGCAAAGACACCGGGGCAGTGTCGCCCGTCTCTGGGGTTCTTGGTCGCCTATGTTTCGGCCGTCCTTTTCGTTTCGGTCGCCGGAGGCGTCTCTCCGCCTGCCCGGCCCGGGAGCGTGGGTTCCTGAAGCCTGATGCGCGCATGCAGGACGTCGCCGATAAACCAGTCGTAGATCAACACCCCGATCACTCCGCCGATGAAGGGCCCCACGATCGGCACCCAGAAGTACCAGCTGAAGGCCCCGTCCACCGTACCCGGCAGCGCCGTCTGCCCCCATCCGGCCAGCCATGCAAACAGCCGTGGCCCGAAGTCACGGGCCGGGTTGATGGCGTAGCCGGCGTTCGCGCCGATCGACATGCCGATGGCTGCAACGGCCAGCCCGATCATGAACGGACCCAGGTTCGCCTGGACCGCGGTGTTGCGCATGTCGATAATGGCCACCACGAACATGAGGAGGAAAGCCGTTCCGACAATCTGGTCGACCAGCGGTCCCACGGGGCTGCCGTTGAAGTAGGGTGCCGGGAACGTGGCGAAAATGGAGTAGCTGGCAAGACCCTTCGGATCCGCACGCCCGGTCCCGACGGCCTTGTTATAGGCATCGATCGCGTCGTGATAGAGCAGGTACACCATCGCGGCCCCGGCGAAGGCGCCCAGAACCTGCGCGACGATATACGGTCCCACTTTGCCCCAGGGAAATTTACGCCGGACCGCGAATGCCAGGGTCACTGCCGGATTGATGTGTGCTCCGCTGACGCCACCGGCAACGTAGATAGCCATCGTCACCGCCAGGGCCCATCCCCAGGTAATCAACAGCCAGTCTCCGGCGGCCACGAAGATCGTCGTGGAGGTCGCGGCCCGGCCGGATCCCGGCAAAGCGGCCACTGCCATGGCCACAACCCCATCGCCGAAAGAGATCAACACAAATGTGCCAAGAAATTCTGCAAGAAGTTCACCCCAAGTGCCGCCCAACTGCTTAAGGCCACTGCCGTTCCGGACCGCATTCCTAAGTGGACTGATATCGCTCATCGCGAGTGCCTCCTCGAGCCATCTGATCTACCAACGAAATTGACAACCCCAGTACATTTATGCTACGCCGATAGTGTCCGCAGGCAACGGTCCAAGATCTATCCGCCGTGGGCACGGTCGGGCACCTGCACCCTTATCCTCCATATATGTCAAGGCTCCACAGGTCCCAGCTGAGGCCCAGCCCCAGGTAGGGCCCTTCCTCCACGGCCCTTAGCGCGCCGCGCTTCGTTCTCTGTTACAGCGGTTTCGCGCCAACCTCCAACTGTCGTCGGTGTTCGTAAATCGATTTGTTAGGATGTCGCTCAATTGAGCATCCGCTCCTCGATAAAGGCAAACCCGGTGCGAGCCGGGGACGCAAAGCCACGGGGCCCCCGAGGTCAGCCGGGCTACCGAACAGCAAAGGTCTCCGGTATGTTCCCGACTCCCGAGTTGCCATGTGGCCAGTCCTGCGTGGCGCAGCCACAGAAGCCCAGCCTTAGTGACCGGGGCATTTGATGGCCTGGACTGACAAAGCGGTGCCCGGCACGTCGACGGGGATCACCCGCGTTTTACTGCGGGTTGTGACGGACGACGCTGGCCCCGACGGCGTGGACCGGGTGCTGCTACGGGCAGGGCTGAGCGACCGGCGGGACCAGCTTCTGAGTGCGGATGGAAGGATTTCCTATCCGGACAAGCTGCGGCTTTTCGATGCTGCCGCTGATGAGCTCGCGGACCCAAGGATCGGGCTCCGCCTTGGTGCCATGTCGCTGCAAGACGACGCTTTGGAGCCGTGGCGCCGGCTGGGTCGGGAACAAGGCTCGCCTGCAGCCGCGTTCCGCGGCGTCTCTCCGTTCTCCACGCGCTTTGATTCCGCGACCCTGCTCGCGTGTCACCGGGCCGAAGATGGATCAGCCTCACTCAGCTGGAAAGTCCTGCCTCCCTACAAACCCAACAGGGTCGACTGCGACGCCCAAATGAGTTTCCTCGCCCAGGTCCCCGTCCTCTTCGGGCTTCCTCGCGCACATGTGGCCCACGGCGACGCATGCCAGGTCACGGGGGCCTCAGAGTGCCGCTACGAGGTAACGTGGACCGTACCGCCCCTTCAGCGTTTTTGCGGTCTGCTGCGCAAACCCGCACCGAATAAAAGGCTAAGCGACCCCCGCTCAGTGGCCGAGCACAGGCTGCGCACTTTGGAGGGCGCGGCGGCGGACCTAGCGAGCATGGACTCATTGGAAGAAATCCTAGACCGGATCCTGGACCGCACCGACAGCGCAGTACACGCCCCTGGCCACCTTCTGGCTGTGCGCACACCAGGCGGGGGCCGCCATGTTCGGACCCGCGGCCTTGGGGACGTACTAGCGGCGGGGCTGGACGAGAACGGAACTGCCCTTTCGCCGGGCTCATCCATTTTGGACGGACTGCCCGTGATCAGCGCTCCAGTGGAGTCCGCGAAACGTTTTTACGGCGTTCTGGCCGCCGTGGCGCATACCGGGCAGCAATTCTTCCCCTATGACGCCGAGGCCCTGGCATCCTATGCACAGCATGCCGCCGTCAGCCTCGATATTGCGGGCGTCGTCGCCGAAGCCCGGGAACACGGAGAGACGGCTCATCTGCTGCTCAACGTCTCCGGTTCGCTGGCCCAGCACTCCACGGTGCTCTCGCTGGCCAGCACGATTGCCGACGCTGTACCGACCCTCTCGGGCGCCGACCGGTCCGCGATCGCCCTTTGGGATCCCGAAGGGGAACGCCTCCGGATTGCAGGGATGAGCGGATGGCACGGTGAATCCGCAGAACGACTCGGTTCCTACATCGTCGCCGCCCAAGACAGCCCGGAGCTTACCCAACTGCTCGCCAGCCGCGCTCCGATGCTGGTGGACAGGGGCGGGTCGGACTGGGCCCGTGGCATGCTTGACGAGTTCGACATCTCAGCGCTGGCTGCTGTGCCGATTCTAACCGGGGGCCAGCTCGCCGGTATCGTACTGGCGCACTGGACATGGGCAGACCCGGCCACCCTGAACGGCGCCCTTACCGATCGTCTCAGCGGTCTGGCCGCCTTGGCTGCTGTGGCTCTGGAGAGAATCCGACTCCTTGAAGATGCCCGCCGGCAGGCTCTGCATGATCCGCTCACCGGCCTGCCCAACAGGGCGTTGCTGGAGGACCGCCTGGAAGCCTGCCTGGCTCGGGCCGCCCGGGATGGAAACCAGGTCGGCCTCCTCTTCTGCGACGTCAACCGGTTCAAAAGAATCAACGACGGTCTCGGCCACGGCGCTGGTGACAGCGTGCTCCGCCACATCGCCGCCCAGCTGCAAGGGGCTGTACGCGATGGGGATACTGTCGCCCGCTACAGCGGTGACGAGTTTGTCGTCCTTCTGCCCGATCTCGACGCCCCTTCTAGGGTCGACCATGTGGCTGCCATGATCCGTTCGAGCCTGGCCAAACCTGTCGAGATCGACGGCAGGAAGGTGTTCGTCGACATTGCGATTGGATCCACCGTCGGCGGGGTAAACCCCGGCGATAAGGCGAGCTCGCATGCAGAAGCGGGCCGACGTCTCGTAGCGAAAGCGGATTTCGAGATGTACCGGGCGAAAGCCCGGGCCCGGGGCCACACCCCGCCGCGAAACCAGCGCACGGACTACCTGCGGCTCGAGTCTGACCTGCGCGGAGCCGCCGCCCGCGGCGAACTGCGCGTCGAATTCCAACCCCAATTCGACATGGCAACGAAGTCCGTAGTCGGCGCCGAAGCACTTGTCCGTTGGGAACATCCCGAACTTGGCCCGCTGGCGCCCGGAGAGTTCATCCCCCTGGCGGAAGACAGCAACCTCATCGCAGAGGTCGGCGCCCATGTCCTCTCCGTGGCCTGCCTTGCCGGCGCTGGCTGGCGGGCGGCGGGGCACTCCACGGAGATTGCTGTCAACGTGTCGTCAGTCCAGCTCAGCGACGCGACCTTCCCGTCGCTGGTCCGGGAGATCTTGAGCCGATCGAAATTACCTGCCGCCGCTCTCACCTTGGAAGTCACCGAGTCCCAGGCCATGACCGACTCCCCCGTGAATGATCGCAACCTCCGCGAGCTTCGTGACCTTGGCGTCGGAATTTCCATTGACGATTTCGGTACGGGCTATTCCTCCCTCGCCCAGTTACACAGGCTGCCGGTCACAGAGGTCAAAATCGACCGGTCTTTCACCACGCGGCTCGGTGAAGACGGATCCGATGCATTTATCGCCGGGATCGTCGGGCTGGCCCACGGCCTCGGCCTGCTGGTGGTCGCAGAAGGAGTCGAAACATCAGACCAGCTATCCGCACTAACGAAGATTGGCTGCGACCGCGCTCAGGGGTTCCTTCTCGGCAAACCGATGGACGCACCAGACTTCGAAGTACAACTCGGAAGTTCGTGCCCAGCGCTGACCACTCAGCAACCCGCTGTCCCGGTTGCCGGAAGCGTTCTCTGGACCCTCATGTCAGACGCCAACGAAGCGCGCCAGCTAATTTACGGCGCCGCTGAGAAGGCAGGCTACCGAGTGGAGAGCTCGGAAAGAGCAGAGCTACGGATCCACGTGCCCCGCTCCATCCGCCGGCGGCGGCGGCCATCGCGGTTGACCGGCGCAATGTCAACCACCGGCGGGCGTACCGACGTCGTATGGACAATTGACGACGGCGGAACTGAGCTCAACGACCTGCTGCTCGAGGCCGAGGAAAATCTTCCGGAGGGCGTCATGTACTACCACGGCCTCACGGACGCGGCCGCGAGGGAAGGGCTCGCCTTCAGCGGCATGAAGGCAGTCCGGCGGATTGTTGACCTCTTGGGCCCAGACGATGTGGTCCGAGCGGTGGGGAAAGGACACCTCAAGGACGAGGCCGGTTTTGTCGTCCTCACGGGCACTCGGCTGATATTCGTGCCGGAAGGGAAGGACTCGTCAGCGGGGGTGACCGACGTAGTGCAGCACTCAATCGAATCAATCCAATTAGGCAAACGAAGTTCCGGCGAGACCCTAAGAATCACAATGGCCCGAAGAGTCCTGGACGTCACCCGGCTGGGACACGGGGAGGGACACGCCATTGTCAAAAGCTTTAGGGAACTCGCTGGCGAGCGGGAACGGACCGGCCCAAACGGCAGGGATGTGCGCGGCCTTCCCGGCCAAGGGGTCGAATAGGATCGGAGAGCTGGGGGAATCCGTTCGCACGTCTGGCCCACCACCGCCCTCTACGCCGACGCCGGGGCGGACGGGATCTTTGTCCCCGGACTTGTAGATCCGGAGGACATCCAGACCGTCACCGCCGGCATTGGGCTGCCGGTCAACGTACTGGCACAAACCACCCCGGTGGCCTCGGCCATCGCTCCACCCGCTAGGCACCGTAAAGGGCCCAGGGCCCAGCCCCGGATATCGTCCCGCTAGCCGGCCGCTGGTAGCCGATATTACGCGCGTGAAGGCGAGGACGGCGGCTGAAATTCGCGTTCAGCCCAATAAACCAGGAATGGCCGGACCCCAAGGGTTGCGGATACCGGCCCGCCCCTTCTCTCGCGGTCGACTATCTGGTGCGCTTTTCTCTCGTTCACCCGGAAGATCCGACGGGGCGCCGACAAGCCCTCCGCAGGGTGCTTGACACCCCAACCCAACACGGGATATGTTCTATCTCACATCTACTAACGCGCGTTAGTAACGCGCATCAGTAGATCCGGCTAGACTCTCATGCAATATTCATCCCCACATAACATCGGACGGTCAATGGAGACGAACCCTCGGCAGGCCAAAGTGACGATGCAGGATGTCGCGAACCATGTCGGAGTTTCTCGGACGACTGTTTCCTTTGTCCTGAATGGCGGAACGGGAAACGGAATTCCAGAAGAAACCCGTGACCGCGTCCACCAGGCTGTGACGGAACTGGGCTACCGCCCGAACGCGGGAGCCCGTGCATTGGCATCCAAGCACACCAAGCTCTACGGGCTGATCACGGAAATCGTGACCGCGCCTTATGCCGCCAACATTGTCCGCGGCGCCGAGGAACAGGCCGCGCAGCAGGGCAAGACGCTTCTTATCGCCAGCACCGACGGCAGCGGTGACGCCGACCGGCGGGCCATCGAGACGATGCTCGAGCACCGTGTCGAGGGTCTGATCTATGCAACAAGCTGGCATAGGGGTGTCCGGTTGCCTGCAGTTGCGGAGGAGGTGCCGACGGTCCTGGTGCACTGCTTTGACGAAGCAGCAAAACTGCATTCCGTCATTCCGGATGAGGCTCAGGGTGGCTATGTTGCCACGATGAGGCTCATCCGGGCCGGACACGACCGGATAGGGTTTATCAACCTTGATCCCGTCATTCCGGCCGCCATTGGCCGCCGGGCCGGTTACGTCCAAGCACTTGAACAGGCAGGTATCGGCCTGGATGAGAGCTTGGTCATCAACGAGGACGGCGAGGCAGACCAGGGCTACCGCGCAGCAGCTCTTCTCCTCGATGGCACCCGGCCCCCAACCGCGATCTTCTGCGCCACTGACCGCATGGCCATGGGCGCTTACGACGCCATCAAAGAACGAGGGCTACGTATTGGTGACGATATCTCCGTGGTTGGCTTCGACAACCAGGAAATCATCGCCAACTACCTGCGGCCAAGCCTGACGACCGTCGCACTGCCGTTCCAGCAAATGGGGGCAATCGGCGTCGCGATGCTGGCCAAACTGGCAGCAAACCGCGATCTGGCCCCGCTCCAACGCATTGTCGAATGCCCTCTGGTGGAGCGTACATCCGTTCGCCTGCCAGTCCCGGCATCCTGACGTTCACTCCCCGCTAACCCCATCACCCTTTCACTGACGAAACGAGCTTCATCATGCCCAAAATCAACCCCAAAAGGTCACTGACCGTTGTTGCGGCCACACTGGCGATCGGCGCCCTGGCTCTCACCGGCTGCGGCGCCGGAAACACGTCCGGAAGCACAGCAAACGGCGGGAGCGCCTCTAACGGGCTCCTGACAATCCCCCGGGAGGACACCGCAACGTTCACCAGCAACTTCAACCCGTTCTCCCCGAACGCGCTGCCCATGACGCAGCAGTCGGTCTTTGAACCCCTGCTGATCGTCAACCCTGTCAAGGGAGAACCGGTCCCTTGGCTCGGCGCGTCGTGGAAGGCAGACAAAGACGGCAAGGGCGTGACCTTCACGCTCCGTGACGGCGTTAAGTGGTCAGACGGACAGCCACTGACCGCCGACGACGTCGTGTACACCTTTGACCTCCAGAAAAAGATCCAGGGAGGATTCGCTTATCTGGCCAAAGTCTCCGCTGTAGATGCCCACACCGTGCGCTTCGACTTCAACAAGGCCTACTCTCCCGGACTTTACGAAGTCGGCCAGCAGGTCATCGCCCCTAAGCATGTCTGGTCCAAGATCGCAGACCCGGCAAAGGCCACCAACGACAACCCGGTAGGCACGGGCCCCTACACACAGGTCTCCCACTTCCAGACACAGTCATTCGAACTGGATAAGAACCCCAACTACTGGCAGCCGGAAAAGCAGCAGCTCACCGGCATCAGGATGCTGGCCTTCGCCGGCAACTCCGGGGCCAACCTCGCCCTGCAGAACGGTGACGTGGACTGGAGCGACCAGTTCATCCCCAACGTCCAGAAAACCTTCATCGACAAGGATCCGGCCCACCGCCACTTCTGGTACCCCACCACCGGTGGCACGATCAACTGGCAGCTGAACACCACCAAGGCGCCCTTTAACGATCCGGTCGTCCGCAAAGCACTCAGCATGGCCGTGGACCGCGACCAGGTCGACAGCCTGGGCATGTCAGGTTACACGCATCCGGCCGACTGCACCGGCCTCAGCGACACCTACACCAGCTGGCGCGACCAGAGCATCGTCGACAAATGCGACTGGACCAAGCTGAATGTCGATAAAGCCAACCAGATGCTCGATGACGCCGGCTACAAAAAGGGAACCGACGGCATCCGCACGCTCAAGGACGGCAAACCGTTCCAGTTCAAGTTCTCTGTCGGCTCCGCATCTTCGGACTGGCTCTCCGTCGGCCAGATCATCTCCAAGAACATGGAAAAACTCGGGGTAAAGGTCGAGGTTAGTTCCCCGGACTGGTCCCAGGTCGTCTCCGGCTACACTGACGGATCCTTCGACAGCGGCATCGTCTGGAGCAACGCCGGCGCGACGCCGTACGAGTTCTACCGCGGCGTAATGTCACAGAAGGTTGTTGTTCCGGTCGGCCAAAAGGCCAACGAAAACTACCACCGCTTTGGCGACCCGGAAGCGACCGCAACGCTCGACAAGCTGGCGGCAACGGCAGACCCGACGGCGCAGAAGACCCTAGTCAACTCCCTCGAGGCACGCTTCAATGACGTGGCCCCGGTGATCCCGCTGTTTTCCGGCCCGGCGTGGGGCGCCTACACCGACCAGCGATTCACGGGCTGGCCCAGCAACGATAACCCGTATGCAACTCTCTCGGCCCGCTCCGCCACCACAGTGCTGATTCTGACCTCACTCAAGCCGGCGCAGTAGCCATCTTGTGGCTGTTCGGGGCAATCCGCCCCGAACAGCCACGCAGCTGCACAGCACCCGCACCCTTACCACCTGCCGGACCCGGACCGATCCCCGGGCGTCGCAACAATCATCAAGAAAGAAGCGGAATCATGGTATTCCTCCTCCGCCGTCTAGGGTTCTACGTCATCGCCTTCTGGGCCTGCATCACCTTGAATTTCTTCCTCCCGAGGATGATGCCCGGGGACCCTGTCAGCCGAATGTTCTCCCAAGTACAGGCTCAGATGCGCCCGGACCAGGTGGATGCGCTCCGGCGGCTCTTCGGCCTGGACGACCGGCCCCTGTGGGAGCAGTACCTCGCCTACATCGGCAACATCTTCCGTGGTGACATGGGCATCTCGCTCTCCCGGTTCCCCACCCCCGTTTCGGAAGTGATCGCGTCACAGATCGGATGGACCCTCCTGCTCGGCGGTACCGCCCTGGTCATTGCCGTCATTCTGGGCAATTTCCTCGGCATTCTCGCAGCATGGCGGCGCGGAAAGTTCCTAGATTCCGTCTTTCCTCCGCTGCTGATTTTCGTCGGATCATTCCCCTACTTTTGGCTGGCCATGGCCGCTCTCTATCTGTTCGGGATAACCCTGGGCTGGCTGCCTCTGAGCCACGCCTTCTCCACAGGACTCAGCCCCTCGTTCTCCTTCGACTACATCGGCGACGTAGCCACTCACCTCGTCCTCCCGGCCCTGACCATCGTGCTGGTCTCCATCGGCGGCTGGATGCTGGGGATGCGCAACACGATGATCGCCACCACCGCTGAGGACTACATCACGATGGCACGGGCCAAGGGACTCCGTCCGGCACGGATCATGTTTCAGTACGCGGCCCGCAACGCCATGCTGCCCTCGGTGACGTCGTTCGGCATGTCCCTTGGATTCGTCGTCGGCGGCGCTCTCCTCACCGAAACCGTGTTCGCGTACCCGGGCATCGGCTACCAGCTCCTGACCTCCGTCCAGGCACTGGACTACCCGCTGACCCAAGGCATCTTCCTCACCATCACCGCAGCGGTGCTGGCAGCTAACTTCCTGGTCGACATCATTTACGTGCGCCTGGACCCCAGGGTCCGGGTCAGCTAGAAACAGGTCCCCCATGTCACTTACAGACTCAACACCCACCACGATCACCACGGCCGGCAACCCCACCGTTCAAATACCCGAGCCTCCGGCCCGCGGGCGCCTGGTTCATGGAGGGTTCGTCCACGGCGTCCTCACGAATAAGAAAGCCCTTTTCGGACTGGCCATCCTGGTGATATTTGCCCTCCTGGCACTGCTGGCGCCTCTCCTGGCACCGGGTAACCCCTCCGACTTCGGCTCCGAAGCATCCCTGGCACCATCCGGGGACCACCTGCTCGGAACCACCTCCAAAGGCCAGGACGTGCTCGCGCTCACCCTGTGGGGATCGCGAAGCTCACTGGCGGTCGGATTCACCGTAGGCCTGGCGGCGACCTTCATCGGCTGCCTCGTCGGCATAGCCTCCGCGTATTTCGGCAAAGCCATCGACGAACTACTCTCGCTGCTGACCAACGTGTTCCTGCTCATCCCCGGGCTTCCGCTGCTGGTGGTTCTCGCCGCATTCCTCCCGCCGGGCCCCGTCACCGTCGTCATCGTCCTGGTCATCACGGGCTGGGCAGGCAGCGCCCGGGTGCTCCGCTCCCAAGCTCTGTCCCTGCGCAGCAAGGACTTCGTCGCTTCGGCCGTCGTGACGGGCGAGAAAGCGTGGCGCATCATGTTCCGGGAGATCCTGCCCAACATGGCCTCCATCGTCATGAGCACCCTGCTCGGCTGCGTTATTTACGGCATCGGCGCCCAGGCCGGCCTGGAGTTCCTGGGGCTCGGCGATACCGGGTCCGTCAGCTGGGGAACCAACCTCTATTGGGCCAACAACGACGGCGCCCTCATGACCGGCGACTGGTGGGTGCTCCTGCCCTCCGGTGTCGCCATCGCCGTCGTCGCATTCGCCTTGGCCATGATCAACTACGCCGTTGATGAAATCACCAACCCTCGCCTGCGCGTGGAAAAGAAAGGCTGACAGATGGAAACCCTGACTGAACAGGACCGGGGAAACATCGGCCGTGCCGCCCTCGGCCCCGTACTGAGCGTGAAGAACCTTCAGGTTCAATACACGGCGGAAAGCGGAAACGTCACCGCCGTGGATGGTGTCAGCTTCGACATCGGCGCCGGAGAAGTGTTCGGCCTCGCCGGTGAATCAGGCTGCGGCAAGTCGACGATCGCAAACGCGATCATGCGTCTCCTGCAGAACCCGGCAAAAATCACGGGCGGTTCCATCGAGCTCGCTGGAAGGAATCTCCTGGACCTGGGCGAGGAAGAACTGCGACGTACCCGGTGGCGCGACGTCGCCATGGTCTTCCAAAGCGCGATGAACTCCCTGAACCCCGTCATGACCATCGGAGACCAGATCGTCGATGTTTTTACCACGCACGAAAAGATGTCCAAGCAGGCCGCCCGTGAACGCGCCGCGGAGCTTCTGAAACTTGTCGATATCAGCCCTGACCGCCTCAAGTCCTACCCCCACCAGCTCTCCGGCGGAATGCGCCAGCGGGCAGTGATCGCGATAGCACTGGCGCTCAAACCCTCTCTCCTCATCATGGATGAACCCACCACTGCCTTGGACGTGGTCGTTCAGCAGGAAATCATGCACCAGATCAAAGAACTCCAGCAGCAGTTGGGTTTTTCCATTCTGTTCATCACCCACGACATCTCGCTCATGGTCGAGCTCTCCCACCGCATGGCTGTGATGTATGCAGGAAAGTTGGTCGAGGTGGCTCCCTCCAAGAAAATGCTGGAAAACCCTCTCCACCCCTACACAAACGCCCTAATGGGAGCGTTCCCTCCGCTGACCGGCCCGAGAGCGGAGTTGATAGGCATCCCGGACGCACCACCAAACATGGCCCACCCACCCACCGGGTGCCGCTTCCACCCCCGGTGTCCGCTCGCAATCGACGCCTGCCGCACCATCGAGCCGCCGCTCCTTCCGGGAGCCGAAAACCACGCTGCAGCCTGCCTGCGCGTACCCGAATATGTCCTCCCCCGCGAAAGGTCACCCCGATGAGCCCCGCAAACAGCACCTCATCCCGCCCGGAAACGGCGACGGAGCCCCTGGTCCAGGTCCGCAACCTGAGCAAGGACTACCACCTGGGAAGCTTTCCGTTCCGTTCGACCGTGCGTGCCGTAAACGACGTCTCCTTCGACATCAACCGCGGCGAGATTGTGGCACTCGTCGGGGAATCCGGCAGCGGAAAGAGCACCATCGCCCGCATCCTCGCCCGCCTGGAACAGCCCACAGGCGGCCAGCTCATCCTCGACGGAGAAGACATCTTTGCCACCGAACGTCGCCGGGCGTCCATGAAATACCGAAGCAAGGTCCAAATGGTCTTCCAGGACCCCTTTGGATCCCTCAACCCGGCACACCGCATCGCGCACTTCCTGACGCGCCCCCTGCAGCTTCACGGAGAAAACGACAGCCCGCAGGCCCTCAGACTCAAACTGCGGGAACTGATGGCAACGGTCGGCCTGGGCGAACAGATGCTGGACCGATACCCCCATCAGCTGTCCGGCGGACAGCGGCAGCGCGTCGCCATCGCCCGAGCCCTGGCCGTCGAACCGGAAATCATACTGGCCGACGAACCCACCTCGATGCTCGACGTCTCGGTCCGTATCGGCATTCTCAACCTGATGCGCAAGCTTCGCGATGAACGGGGGGTGTCCATGCTCTACATCACCCACGACCTCGCATCCGCACGCTACATCGCGGACACAACCATGGTGATGTGCGCAGGGGATCTGGTCGAGGGTGGCGAGAGCATCGAGCTGATGGCCGCCCCCCATCACCCGTACACACAGTTGTTGCTCTCCGCCGTGCCCGACGCCCGGAGGACCCAGACCCTCCGCCCGCCAAAGAGGGACGCCACGGGACGGAACGCTCTCCGGGGAAGCGGCGAACGTGTCACCCTCAGCGCATCCCATTGGGCGCTGAAAGTACCGGAATCCGCCCACTGACGGCCCAATCCGCCGCCCGAGAGGCCGCTTTCCCCGCGAAATCAGTCCCGCACAGCTTTCATTTGCAGGCTGTCGAAAACCGAGAAAGAATCCCATGCCGAACCCCCTTGCCACACTGTCCGCCCAACCCGAGGTGGTCGTTGTCGGCGAAGCACTCATTGATGTGGTCCACACCGTGAACGGCGTCACCGAGCACCCTGGAGGCTCCCCCGCCAATGTGGCCTACGGACTTGCCCGTCTGGGTGTTTCGACAGGGTTCCTGACCTCAATCGGTATGGACGGCCGGGGGTTTGCCATCAGCAGGCACCTCAGCGGCGCAGGTGTTCATATACTCCCAGGCTCCCAGTCGGCCGTTGCCACATCGAGCGCCACCGCAACGCTGACCGAGGACGGGTCCGCAAGCTATTCATTCGACGTCGTGTGGGAGCTCCCACCGGCTGCCCCGACGCACCTGCCCAGGCTCCTGCACTCCGGGTCAATCGCCAGCTTCCTCGCACCGGGAGCTGCAAGTGTGAAGTCCCTCCTGCAGCACTGCGCAGGGACCAGTACTCTCACCTATGATCCGAACATCCGGCCCGAACTGCTCGGCAGCCATCACGAGGCCAGAACCATTTTCGAAGATCTCGTTCCCCTTACCGACGTCGTGAAACTCAGTAACGAGGACGCCTCATGGCTGTATCCGCGCAATTCGCCGGAGGAGGCTGCCCGTCGAATACTCAGGCTCGGGACGGATCTGGTCGTGGTCACCCACGGATCAGAGGGATCCTTCCTGCTCACCGCAGAGACGGAAATCAGCGTGCCATCCGTGGAAACAGCTGTCGCGGACACCATCGGTGCAGGAGATGCCTACATGGCGGCCCTCATCCAGGGCCTACTGACCAGAGGAGGGGAAGGTCTTGCTCCGCCCGTTCTAGAACAGATCGCCCGCATGGCATCCATGGCAGCCGCCATCACAGTGGGCCGGCCGGGAGCAGACCTGCCCTCCGCGGCCGAAGTGCAGGCAAGCCTGGTCAGCTGACCGCCGATTTCCCGCGCCATCACTTGAGCCACCCTGACGATCACCGCAAGAGCCAAACCGCTTCCTCGCCCCATCCCAAACCTGAAACGAGTACACCACCCATGACTGCCGTGACCACTACACACCCGGAAGCCTTTCGGCCCGCCCTGCACTACACGGCCCGGAACACCTGGCTCAATGACCCCAACGGGCTAATCCACCATCAGGGTCTTTACCACCTCTACTATCAAAACAACCCCCTCGGAAATACCTGGGGAAACATGTCCTGGGGCCACGCCACGTCGGAGGACCTCACTGACTGGACCGAACAACCTGTAGCGATCCCCTGCGACGAGCAAGAAGAAATCTTTTCCGGGAGCGTCGTATTCGACAGCCAAAACAGCAGTGGGCTCGGCACCGAAACGGCGCCCCCGCTGGTGGCCATTTACACCAGCGCCTACAAGGAAGCTTCCCCGCTTAACGGTCTCCAGGCACAGTCACTGGCCTACAGCCTGGACGGCGGTTTCACTTGGAAAAAATACGCTGGTAATCCCGTTCTCGACCGCAACTCGGCAAACTTCCGTGACCCAAAAGTTTTCCGCTACGACGGCGGGGCCGGCTCATACTGGGTGATGGCCGCCGTCGAAGCCGAAGAATACAAAGTAGTCCTGTACAAGTCCGAGGATCTGAAAACATGGGAATACCTCAGCTCTTTCGGCCCTGCCAACGCCACTGGAGGAATCTGGGAATGTCCTGACCTGTTTGCCCTGCCGGTGGATGGCAATCCACTGGAGCTGAAATGGGTTCTGACGGTGAACCTAAATCCCGGCGGCCCGAACGGCGGTTCAGCCGGGCAATACTTCACAGGAGACTTCGACGGGATCAAATTCACCTCCGACTCCACCGTCACCAGCGGGAAACAGGATCACGACCGCCTTCAGGAATATGACTGGCTGGACTGGGGGCGGGATTACTACGCGGCCGTTTCCTTCAGTGATGCCCCTGATGGCAGGCGGATCATGATCGGCTGGATGAACAACTGGGACTATGCCAACCAGATCCCGACTTCACCCTGGCGGAGCCCTATGGCTCTGCCCCGCGAACTCTCCCTAGCCACTATTGACGGCCGCACCAGATTACTTCAGAACGTCGTCGAGGAAGTCGGCAGCCGGCATGCGGCGCCGGCAGTTCGGAGCCAGCCGATCCATCTGACCGGGGAAACGCGCCGAATCCCAGCCAGCGTCGGCCCGGTCCAGCTTATCGAAGCGGACTTCACGCCGGGGACTGCCGAAGAATTCGGCCTCATCGTTCGCGGGAGCGGCTCGGAGGGAACCCGAATCGGCATCAACCCCGGCCAGGGGCGCCTCATCCTCGATCGGACCGCCTCGGGTGACACTGACTTTCATGATGGATTCGCTTCCGTCGACACCGCCCCCATTAAGGCCCGGGACGGCCGGTACAGGTTGAAGATCTACGTCGACCACTGCTCCGTTGAGGTCTTCGCCCAACACGGCCAGCTGGTACTCACAGACCTGATCTTCCCGAACGAGACAAGCACTGGAGTCTCCATCTACGCCGACGGTGGCTCCGCAACAGTCGAAAGCCTGACGATCACGCCGTTGGTATAGGCCCGGCGTCCCACAGATGGCGCCGCCCCAAACGGGCGCCCGTGAACGTAAACGGTCCCGTCTGGAGATGACAGTGTGACCGGTGTGCCCTGCCGGGATCAGACCGTCGCACACCCCCTGCACAGATGAGACCGGCCAAGCAACTGAGCCGATCCTCCTTGACAATATTTCTGAGTAGACTCACAAGCGAGTAGACTCATTTTAAGCAAGACGGACGTCATAGAGGAGCAGTACGCCATGAGGGCATTCGTCGTCACCAAGTACAAGGAGCCGCTGCGCGCAGCAAACGTCCCTGAGCCGACCGTTGGCGACCGCGACGTGCTGGTCCAAGTCCGGGCAGCTGGCCTCAACCAGTTGGACGAAAAGATCCGCCTGGGTGAGTTCAGGCAGATCCTCCCGTACAAGCTCCAGCTGATCCTCGGCAATGATGTCGCCGGCACCGTCATCCGTGTCGGGGCGAAGGTGCGCGGATTCAAGCCCGGTGACCAGGTCTACGCCCGCCCCGACAAGGACCGCATCGGCACGTTCGCCGAGCGCATCGCCGTCAGCGAGGCCGATCTGGCACTGAAGCCCGCATCGATAAGCATGGAGGAGGCCGGTTCGCTGCCGCTGGCTGCACTTACGGCGTGGCAGGCCCTCGTTGAGCAAGGCAAGGTGCGGCCGGGGCAGAAAGTTCTCATTCACGCCGGGGCCGGCGGGGTCGGGTCGATCGCGGTCCAACTCGCCAAGCACCTCGGCGCCACCGTCGCGACCACCGCAAGTGCCTCTAATGCCGACTTCGTGCGCGAGCTCGGCGCGGACACGGTGATCGACTACCGCACGCAGGACTTCGAGCAGTTCCTCACCGGGTACGATCTGGTCCTCGACAGCCTCGGCGGGGAGAACCTCGTGAAGTCACTGCGCGTCCTGAAGCCCGGCGGGAAGGCGATCGGGATCGCCGGACCGCCGGACCCGGCATTCGCGCGCAAGGCCGGTCTGAACCCTGTGCTGCGCGTGGCCATCGCGGGGCTCAGCAGTAGGATCCGGCGGCAGGCGAAGAAGCTCGGCGTCAGCTATGAGTTCCTCTTCATGCGTGCCAGCGGCGACCAGTTGCGCCAGATCACAGGCCTGGTTGACGACGGCGTGCTGCGCCCGGTTGTGGGGCAGGTCTTCGACTTTGCCCAGGCCCCACAGGCGTTCGAGTCGCTGGCCCAGGGCGGCCTCCGCGGCAAAGCCGTCGTCACCCTTCCCTGCTGACTCCCCGGCCGGCAAGCCCGCCGCGAAGGAGTTCATCAAGCGCCTCCAGGAGCGCAAGCCATTGGCGTGGGCCCCCGGCTGGTGACTGCCACGGCGGGTCAGGCCAACCCCGGATCCTCCGTTATTCAGACACTCCCCACGGCAGGGGTAGCGCCACCGCGCTCACTTTTGGTGAACGCAGTGGCGCCGGTTGTTCGCTTATGCGTTCGTGTCCACCAACTGCGGGTAGACCGCTTCGAGGGGTGCGCTGAGACCGGCCTTGAGCTGGACAGACGTGTCGTCGGCGAGGACCTCATACTCCCCCGCCTCCATGGCCTCGAATACGGTGCGCACCAGCACGGCCGGGTCGAGCTTCGGGTCGGTGGCGTGCGCGGCCATCGCGGTGTCGACGTAGGCGACGTGGACGCCGACAACGTGGACGCCGGCGGGAGCGAGTTCGAGGCGGAGGGAGTTAGTCGCGGACCAGAGGGCGGCTTTGGTGGCGCTGTAGATGCCGGCGACGGCGTACCAGCTCAGGGCCGAGTGGATGTCGATGATCGTCGCTTCGTCCTTTGCGGACAGGACCGGAGCGAACGCGCGGGCTACGAAGAGCGGACCGAGGAAGTTCGTCTCGACGTTGCTGCGGATTTCCTCGTCCGTGTGGGTGAGGATCCCGGGGCTGGAGACCGAAGCGCCGGCGTTGTTGATCAGCACGGTCACATCCGGTGCCGCCTGGACCGCCGCCTGAATGGAGGCCGGGTCGGTGATGTCCAGGGCCAGCGGAACAATGCGCTCGTCGTTCCACGTGCGGGGTGCGCGGGCGGAGGCATAGACCTTTGCAGCTCCCCTGGCGAGGGCTTCGTGCACGAACTGCGTGCCGATTCCGCCGTTGGCTCCGGTGATGAGGACGACAGCTCCGTTGAGTGAGGGCATGAGTCTTTCTTCTTTCTGAGAACAAGGCCGCATGGACGAAGTCATGTGTGCGGTCCTTTGCGTCGTGAGGTAATGGCGCCCCCACTGTGCCGGGAGGAACACTGGGGGATCGGCCCTTGCGTGGGAGAATGATCGAAGGAACATTCGAGCCCACACAGTAGTGACTATACTCATAACTGACTGCAGTCAGAATCTATTCCGGAGGATCCATCATCATGTCTCTCGCCTCTCAACCGGTCGGACGGCGCGAGCGGAACAAGCAGCAGAAGCTGGACCGCATCACGGCCGCGGCAAGCGAACTGCTGGCCGAACACGGCATCGAGGACGTCACGACCCAGCAGATCGCCGACAAGGCGGACATCGGCACCGGGACCCTGTTCCTATACGCGAAGACCAAAGGCGAACTCCTCCTCCTCGTGCAGAACGCCCACTACGCCGAAGCGCTTCAGCAAGGTCGGGCCGATGCCGAAACCACCCCGGACATCCTCGACGCGGTGCTGGCAATCGTACGGCCGATCGTGGAATGCAACCGCGCCCAGGTCGACAACGGACGCACGTACCTGCGGGAAATGGTCTTCGGTGATCCCGCCGAGCCCCGTCACGCTGAGGCCCTCTCCATCGTCGCGCAGACCGAGGAGGCCATCGCTGCCGTCCTGGGCAGGCACGAGCTTGTCAGCGCTGATGATGCCGCAACGACCGCACACGTCGTCACCGCCATCATGTTCCTCAGCATGGCGGTGAGCGTGAACGCCGCAGCGAGCATTGATGAGATCGTGCAGGACATCCGGACCCAGGTGGGCGTGCTGCTGTCTCGCTGAACCCTCCGGCAAGAACGTCGACAGAATTCGGCATGCCAATCCGTGCGGGTGCATCGTAGGACCCTCATCTTTAGCCGAGTACTCGCCACACGCTACGGCGTCGACAGTCGACCAACAGCGCATTTTCAGCCCGGACGGAGGACCCGAAGGGACACAGTGGGTGCCCAGTTGGGTGAGCTGGCCCCTGAGGTGACAGCATACGGACCATGGCCCAGAAGATTGCGTACCAGGGTGAGCCCGGCGCTAACTCCAATATCGCGTGTCAACAGATGTTCCCCGAGTTGGAAAGCGTTCCCTGCGCCAGCTTCGAGGACGCTTTCGAGCTGGTTTCCAGCGGGGAGGCCGAGCTGGCCATGATTCCGATCGAGAATTCGATTGCCGGCCGCGTGGCGGACATCCATATTCTGCTTCCCCAGTCGCACCTGCAGATCGTGGGCGAGTTTTTCCTGCCCATACACTTCGACCTCTTGGGCATCCCGGGCAGCACCATCGAAGGTGCCACCGAGGTCCACAGCCACATCCACGCCCTCGGACAGTGCCGCCGACTGATCCGCGACGCCGGGCTCCGGCCCGTCATTGCCGGCGACACCGCCGGTTCAGCCCGGGAGGTGCGGGAATGGAACGACCCCGCCAAGCTGTCCCTCGCTCCCCCGCTGGCGGCCCAGATCTATGGTCTGGAGGTGCTGGCATCGCGCGTTGAGGACGACCCCTCCAATACCACCCGCTTTGTGGTCCTCGCCCGGGAAAAGAACCTGCCCACCCGGGATGAGGTGGCCGGGCCGGCAGTGACCAGCTTTGTGTTCCGCGTCCGGAACGTCCCCTCGGCGCTCTACAAGGCGCTGGGCGGGTTCGCTACGAACGGTGTGAACATGACGCGGCTGGAGAGCTACATGGTGGGTGACGAGTTCGCCGCCACCATGTTCATGGCGGACGTGGAGGGCCACCCCGAGGATGTGCCGCTGCGGCTGGCCCTCGAGGAGCTGGACTTCTTCACCACCGAGGTGCGCATCCTGGGCGTCTACCCCGCCGCCGACCATCGGACCGCACGGGCACTCGGCAGTTGAGCGCACCTGGCTGAAGGGCCACCGGCCGGCATCGTTGACCAGCCCAAAACCCGCCCGGCACCGCCGAGGACGTTGGCCTCCGGCTACGGCCTGCCGCTTCCGGGGTTCAGTCGCCTTGTCGCGGCGTGGAACTCTGTGATGGCGCGGGCAAGCTCGTCTGGTGCCCTTAGATTGGCGGAGTGGCCCTGCCCGCGCAGCACGTGCCTCTCGGCGAGGGGCAGGGTCCGGGCGAGGACGTCCAGCCTCCGGCCCAGGTGGCCGGGGCTCTTGTCACCGCCGATTAGAAGGATGGGAGTCTGGATTTCCTTGTACAGGTCAAGTCGGTGGCCGAGCTGTTCCAGGGCGGCGTTGTCGTCCATCTGCCGCGGCGCCAGGCGGCGCATCCTGGGGCTGGCTGCGACAAACACGCGGATGATTCCGGCCTGCCAGGCCGGTAGCCCGACCATGTCGCGGGTGAAAATCTGCATGGCCTTCCCGGGTTTTCCGGCTGCGATGGCAGCCTTGGCGCTGAGCAGGGCGACCCCGCCGACGGGGCCGTCGGTTCTCAGCGGGGGCTCGTACAGGACGCCTCCAATGAACGACGTCGGAAGCGCCGACAGCGCTTCGAGCGCAACGACCGCCCCGGACGAGTGCCCCACAATGAGCATGGGTTTCCCCACCCACTGGGCCAGAGCCTTGATGTCGGCGACCTCCTCGGCGATCGACGCCGGGACACCGGAGGTGATGTCCAGCCGGTACTGTCGGCGCAGCAACGTTAGGACCCGGAACTGTCCCGCGAGGACGGCGGCAACCTTCTGCCAAGAACTGCCGTCATCCATGCCCGGATGGACGACCAGGATGGCCGGTCCCTGGCCCGAGTCAAGCGCGCGCACGTCGGTGCCGTCCGCGGAAATCGTTGTGATCATGGGGATGCCTCCAATGAATGCTTGACAATAACCGTGGGGAAGTGCCGAGAGGAGATCACCTGGCGCTGTGAACGGGTAAGTCGTAGGTGCGCCGGATGCTGTTGCCGATGCGGTTGATGTCGGTGCCGTATATGTGGAGCGATATGCCTAGCCCAACACCTGAATTGGTCACGCGGTGAATGTCACCTGGCGGGGCGAAACCGGCGACCGCGCCGGCGTCGTCGATCCGGGTTCCGGTCAGTTCGAGGAAGCCGCTCGCGCCGGCCACGCGAAAGCTCTCTTCGCGCTCCTGTCCCGCCACCACGCCAACCACGCACCAAGACGTGTGATCGTGAATGCTCGTCGCATACCCCGGGCGTGTGACCAGCGCAACCACGGAGAACGAGCCATCAGACTCCACATGGAGTACCTGCCCGCGATCGGCGCCGTGCCGTGCATCTGCGGGTACGGCCAGCAACACCTCCCTGGCGGACGGGAGAACGGGCCTCACCGCCTCGGCGACCGTTTCGGCCACGCGCTGCCAGTCGCCCGGGGAGCGCGTGTCAGCCCTGATGGCGGCGTAAAGATCCTCCAAGCCGGGCACGGGCGTCGCCCGGCGGGCGTCGTAAGGGACTGCAACTGGCTTCATTCTGGGTTCCTCTCCAATTCCGTTGCTGAAAGGCTAGGCCCCAGGGCGGCCCACGTGTAAGGTCCGATTCCATGGCAGTTGATTGGTCCGGTTCATCGCCGTCGTTCCTAGTGGGACTTGACCGCAGCAAGCGGGGGACGGTCGGAGTCCAGCTGCAGGGGGCGCTGCGGTCAGCAATCCGGTCAGGGCGCCTCAGCCCCGGCGAGCGGCTGCCCTCAACCCGCAGCATGTCCGAGGCGTTGGGCGTCTCCCGGGGCCTCGTCCAGGCAAGCTATGAACAGCTGGAAGCCGAGGGCTACCTTCTGGCCCGCGGAGGTTCGGCGACCCGCGTCGCACTGGGCCCCCAAGCGGTTGACGTCGAAGCCGGAGCGGACCCGCCGGCACGCGCCATGGCGATCGATTTTTCCCCGGGAAGGCCCGACCTCCACAGTTTCCCTACGCGAGACTGGTTGTGGGCCTGCGGCGAAGTGGCCCGGTCGGCGTCGGCCGACGACGCGGGCTACGCCGACCCGCGAGGGCTCGTCCAGCTCCGCGAAGTCGTCGCGTCGTACGTCCGGCGAGTGCGGGGCGGAGTCGCCGGCGCAGCCAACGTCGTGATCTGCAGTGGGTTCACGCAGGGCCTGGGCCTGACGCTCGCCGTATTGGCGCAGCGCGGCGTGCGGTGCGTCGCCGTCGAAGATCCTGGTCATCTGGAGATGGCCGGGCTGGTCAGGCGTGCGGGGCTGCAGCCGGTGTTCGTGCCGGTTGACGCCGAGGGCATCGTGGTCGATGCCCTCGGCGCCACTGACGCCACTGCCGTCATCGTCACACCCGCCCACCAGACTCCGACCGGTGTTGTCCTGGCGCCCGCGCGACGGCAGGCGCTGCTGAAATGGGCACAGGACCGCGAAGGGATCGTCATCGAGGACGACTACGACTCCGAGTTCCGGTACGACAAGAAGCCCGTCGGATCGCTCCAGGGGCTCGCGGCGGATCGTGTGGTCAGCATCGGGTCGGTGAGCAAGTCACTGGCACCTGCCCTGCGGCTCGGCTGGGTCATCGCTCCAGGAGGACTCGTCGCGGAAATCTCCCAGGAAAAATATCAGGCCGACCGGGGGTCGCCCGGCCTCGATCAGCTGGTGCTCTCCCGTCTCATGGCATCCGGCAGGTTCGACCGTCATCTGCGGCGCATGCGCAGCGTCTACGCCGGCCGTCGTGCCGCATTGGTCGAGGCCCTGGCAGTTCACGCACCCGGAACGCCGCTGACCGGGCTGGCCGCAGGCTTCCACGCAGTGGCCGGACTCCCGCCGGGCACCGACGAGGACACGGTTGTGGCCGCGGCCGGGGAGCGATCCGTCGGTCTGCAGGGCTTGGCCCGTTACCGGTCAGATCGACGCAGCGGACCGCCGGGGATCGTATTCGGCTTCGGCGACCTCCGCGAAACCTCGATCAGAAGCGGAATTGCCGCCATTGCCGACCTCCTGTGTTGAGGCATCCACCTCGGAGGTCCTCGTGTGTTCCGGCCCGGACAGTGTCACCGTTGTTCAGACATTCCCGGTCGATGGGCGCCCGTCTCATATGGAATTGCGTAAGCAAAGTCGTGGCCGTCCCATCGTGGTCGTCCGGTGATCCTGTCGAGTCAGTGCCGACCAAGGTGGGCTGCGTCTTTCCAGAGGCCATCTGCCGGCATTTCGAGCCGGTCGGTCAGACCCTTCCGCCATTCCGGGGTCTCTACCGGTTCCCCCCAGTAGTCCGTGATGTGGGTGACTGTGCCGTCGACGAGCTCTCCAATGGTGACGTTGCGGTAGAGGCGTCCGTCACCGTAGTTGCATGTCCATTCGACGACGATGGTGGTGCCCAGTCGGTGCCGGCGGCCGACTTCCAGGGTGAGTTCGGGGAAGTTACCTTCGACGTCTGCAATGAGTTGGCGGCCTCGGACGATTTCGCGCATCTGCGGCCATTGGCGGACGGCGTTCTCGTGGAGGGGAGCGCCGAGGAGGTATTCGACGCGGGTGGCTCCGTTGTAGTCATCAGTCGTAATGTCGGTCATGCCGGGGTTCCTTCGGTCGTGGTGAGTGAGCGCCAGAACAATGCGGTAGCGTAGCTGCGGCCCGGTGCCCATCCTTGTGCGCGCTGACGAACCTCGTCAATGGTCGGTGCCTCGTTGAGCGTCCAGGTGATTGCACGGCGAGCGCCGATGTCGCCGGCAGGCAGGATGTCCCTGCCGATGCAACTGATGGATCAGGAACATTTCCGCCGTCCAGAGGCCAACCGTATCGAGCGCGCGTTTCGTGCGTCGGGCGATGCCGGCGTGAGAACGTCACCAGCGTGGTGACGGGCGAAGATGCCGTTCCAGTCTTCAACGACGGTCCGATGGAGCGTCGCCGCCTTCACTCCGGGCGGCCGACGACGACCTGCGCGGGACTGTGGGTGATGTAGCCGTTGAGCCAGGAAAACAGTGCCCGGACCTTCTGCTGGAATCCCGACAGGAGGGCCAGATGCACCAAAAGCCAGGACACGAAGGCGAGCGGCCCTTGCAGCTGGATCCGCTTGCGGCCGATCTCGGCGACGGCAGCGCCCCGGCCGATCATCGCCATGTATCCCTTGTCGAAGTATTCGAACGGTCTCCGGGTGCCGCCGGTGAGGTCGGCGTGGATGTTGCGGGCCGCCCACTTCCCTGCCTGCTGCGCGACGGAGCCCAGTTGTGGCAGGTTGGCCCCGGTCGAGTCGGTCATGTTGGCCGCGTCGCCAAGGACATACACGCCCTCGACATTCGGGGCGGTCAGGTCGGGGCGGACATCGATGCGACCTCCTCTGCCCTGCGTCAGGCCAGAGCCGGCGATGATCCCGCCTGCCTTCAGGCCGCCGGCCCACACCACGACCCTTCCGGGGATGAAGGTCCCGTCGGCGAGTCTCACGCCGTCGGTCCGGACTTCCGTGACGCCGACTCCCAAATGCAACTGGACGCCGATCTTCGTCAGCCGCTGCCTGGTGTAGTCCTGCGACTTTGGCGAAAAGGCATTCAGGACGGTCGGGACCATGTCGACCAGGTGAATCCGGCACCGGGCTGCGAGTTCCGGAGAAAAGTACTTGGGCACCACGAACTTGACGTTTTCGGCCAGGGCGCCGGCGGTCTCCACGCCGGTGGGACCGCTACCGACAACAACGACGTCCACGGAGCCAGCGGTCTCACGGTCGGCCTGGTCCAGGAGATGCATCAGCCGGGAGCCCAGCCGGGTGGCGTCGGTGACCGAATACAACGGGAAAGTATGTTCCTCCGCGCCGGGCGTGTTGAAGAAGTTGGGTACGGCGCCTGCTGCAATGACCAGAATCCGGGCCTGGTATGTGTCGCCATCGACGGTGGTGAGGGCGCGGTTGGCTGCATCGACGGATGCCACTTCCGCCGTGAGCACCCGCACGAACTTGAAGCGGCGGAAAACGGACCGAAGCGGCCGCGCGATGGCCGACACCCCGATTTGTGATGTCGCGACCTGGTACAGGAGCGGCTGGAACTGGTGATAGTTGTTGGAGTCGATCAGCAGCACCTTCACGCCCTTGCGACCAAGTTCCTTGGCCGCAGTCATGCCGGCAAACCCTGCCCCGACCACGATGACTTGGTATGTGTCCTCCATCCGAGCAACCTACTCCGCCTGAAGCCGGCGCAACAGTGCCCATGGGAACACAGGCCGCCAAAAGCGCTGAAAAGCTGACGATAAATTTGGCGAGTGACGGAACTGACCCCAAATCTCTGCGAGTGCGTGAAAGGACTGCCGTCGGCTTGGATGCGAGAGGTGCCCCGCGTGGGTGCGGTGACGGTCATTGGGGTGGTTCTAGGAGGACCTCTCGAGGTGTGACTTGAGGCTGGACCAGATCCGCTGTTCCTGCCTGCGCCCCACCGCAGCGAACAGCGGGGTGGCAAGTTTCAGCATTCCCTTGGGCCTGAGGTCCCAGGACCAGCTCATCCGTGTTCCGCCGGCATCGGGAACAAAGGTGACGGCTCCATAGATGTCTGCGGCGGCCATACGGGTCATGGATCCGAGGCGGCTTGGCCGCGTGTACTCGGTGACCTCCAGTTCGAAGGGCGTGCTCCGCTTCCCCGAGGTTGCCACGACATGCCATAGGGTGCCGACACCGATTGGTCCGGGAGTGGTCTTCTCGACACTTCGCAACTGTGGGTTGTAGCCGGGTTCGTTGCGCTCGTCGGCGACGAAGTCGAAGACTTCCTCAACTGGGCGTCGGATGAGGATGGAGCCCTTGATCGTCGTCATGCCGTTCTCTGCTTTCATCTGTGCGCACCCTGGGTTTCACGCCCAAGCTGCACCGTCGTCTTGCGGGCCGGGTCGTCGGAGTTCGTGGGCGAGCTGGCGCAGCGCCATTCCACGGATGAGGGGACTGAAGGGGCCGACGAGCGCCCAGTAGCGGCGGAACCGTCGGCGGCTCTTCTCGTCCCGCATGGCCTCAACAGCCGTCGTCACGAATGGCCGGATGTGACCCGCTCATACGTTAGTGACCACGGGTCCCTTCCCCGGGAGGTCTGTCCCCAGCCGTCCCTGGCCAGATCCCGCTGCAGTTCTTCCAGCGCGGCCGTCATCCCCGGAGCCCATTGCTCTTGAGGGGAGACCGGGCCGACCGATCCAACAACGGGAAAGGTCGAGCTTTTGTACCGGGTTTTCCCGTCAATCTGGCCCACAAAACGCCGCTGGGTGCTTCCGTACTGGGACCCAAGGATTGTCAGGATCCTGGCCCACCATGAGGTATCGCCCACATCTTCCAGAGCTACGGTGAGAGTTTCTGCCGGTCGGGTCATCACCAATGGTCACCCCGGGACTCCCCCGTGTAAAGGCTTGCCGCCGATGGCGGACCCGTGGTGTGGTCCGCAAACCGGAGGATCCAGAGATCTCCAGGTCACTGATGCGGGTGCGATTCTCTTCGGGCAGAATCCCTCAAGCCGGCGGCTACGCTGTTCCCCTCCTCCCGGGATCACCTGCCGGACGGTGCACCCGCCCCCGGTTTCCATAGAATCCCGACGGCGGACCTCACCGACACGCCGGGACCCGGCACGCCTGCTTCACGTGTCCGGAAGCAAACAGAACGGCGGCCCGCCAACGCAATTGATGCCGCGGATCGCTCTTCCTGGGACGCTTTCGCGTGCCATAGTCTGGGCACGCCAGCCCGAACGTCAGGAAGGCGGGAAGGCAGGACACAAGACGCTGAGGAGGGACCGACCATGCTGATCTGCGCCACCTGTGCCGTCGAGCACGATGAACCTACGCCGATGGTCTGCCCGATCTGCGCCGATGAGCGGCAGTATGTGCCCGAGGACGGACAAAAGTGGCTCACACTGAGCTGGCTGGCGCGGCAGGGCCAGCAGACAGTGTTGAAGGAGAACGAGCCGGGACTAATCGGGGTCACAACGGAGCCAAGAGTCGGGATCGGTCAGACCGCTCAGCTTGTGGTGACACCCAAGGGTTCGCTGCTATGGGATCCGATCGGATATGTCGATGACGGCGCTGTGAAGGCAGTCCTCGAGCGGGGCCCCGTCCTGGCCATCGCCGCCAGCCATCCACACATGTTCGGTGCGCAGGTCGAATGGTCGCATCGGCTCGGCGGCGTCCCGGTGCTTGTGGCCGACGCAGACCGGCGATGGCTGGGACGCAACGATCCGATCATCGAATATTGGTCCGACAGTCAAACTATCGCCGAAGGGTTGACACTGCACCAGACCGGGGGGCACTTCCCGGGCAGCGCGGTGATGCACTGGGCCGCGGGGGCGGGCGGCAGAGGAGTTCTGCTGACCGGCGACAGCGTGTTTCCTAATCCAGACCGACGCTCCATCGCCTTCATGCGCAGCTATCCGAACCATTTGCCGCTATCCGGCGCGGTGGCGTTACGAATCGCCGCGCAGCTGGAAGAGCTCAACTTCGACCGGATCTACGGCAACTTCAACAATCTCATCGCGTCCGAAGCCAAGGCCATTCTGCACGATTCCGCCCAACGGCACGCTGCTTGGGCGCGAGGAGACTTCGACCATTTGACCTGAACCGTCCATGTCCCGTTAGCCTGATTTTGGGATGAACTGGCTCGGAGCAGGTACCTGCGAAGGATTCACCCTAGCCCCCGACAGCTACCACGACCGGTATCGATTCCTTCGTCGACGAGGACGTTCCCATCCTGCAGGAACGCCGCCCGTTCCGCCTCAAAGACGAATAGGTCCGGGAAGGATGATTCGTTGCACCGCTCCGCCGCGTTTGTAGACTGAACTGGTATTCACCTATTCGGTTGGCAGGGATGGGAATGAAGATGGCCACTTTTCGGGAACTCCACCACACTACGGCACCACTCCTGCTGCCCAATGCGTGGGACGTCGGATCCGGCTTGGCATTTGCGACGGCGGGATTCCCTGCCGTCGGCACCACCAGTTTTGGCATTGCGGCAAGCGCCGGCCTGCCGGACGGAGGCCGGTCCAGCAAAGCGGTCACCACCGCGCTGATGGCGCAGCTGTGCCGCCTGCCTGTCCACGTCACGGCTGACATCGAGGACGGCTACTCCGATGACCCTGCCGAGGTCGCGGAACTAGTGGCCCAGCTGGCTACCCTGGGCGTGGCCGGGGTCAACCTGGAAGACAGCACCGCCGGGCACCTGATCGATCCGGCAGTCTTTGCCAACAAGGTTGCCACCGTCAAGCGACGCAGCCCGGCTATGTTCATCAACGCCCGGGTGGACAACATATGGTTCGGCGAACAAGCCACCGTCGATGCCGTCCTGCTCCGCGCCCGTGCCTACGCCGACGCCGGGGCGGACGGGATCTTTGTCCCAGGACTTGTGGATCCGGCGGACATCCAGGCCGTCACCGCCGGCATTGGGCTGCCGGTCAACGTACTGGCACATCCCTCGCTGACTGTTGCCGAACTGGGTGAGCTGGGCGTCCGGCGGGTGAGTTCCGGCTCCCTGCCGTACCGCGCGGCCGTTGATGCGGCGGTGAATGTGGCCACCGCCCTTCGTGACGGCCAGCCAACGCCGGCCGCCACTCCATACTGGGAAATGCAATCGCGACTCGTATCATTCAGCCAGCGCCACACGGGCTGACCCCCGTCAGCGCCACCGCCTAGGTCCGGCTTGTACGGGCTTGCCCGACGTGGGACTCGGACGGGGGCGATTGACGGCTGTGGTTCTGGTGGCTTGCTTGCTACTAATCGGCCGCTCACAGAGTGAACCCAGGCAGGCTGCGGGCGGGAAATTTCGTTGTTCGACAACGCCGGTTCGCGAGCGGATACTGAAGAACCATGAAGCCTACCCATAGCGGGTTGCGCATCCAGCTTCTCGACTCATTTACCGTGTACGT
Organism: Arthrobacter sp. YAF34; assembly: GCF_052113245.1. Lineage (NCBI taxonomy): Bacteria > Bacillati > Actinomycetota > Actinomycetes > Micrococcales > Micrococcaceae > Arthrobacter > Arthrobacter sp. YAF34. The sequence goes on along the minus strand of NZ_JBFRCV010000011.1, from coordinate 42,989 downwards.
CAACGGGAACGCCGTTGCGAACAGCCACTGGCGGCTGCAGAAGGCAAGGGCCGTGGTGGCGATGCTAGCGCTGGCGCATGGTCAGCGTGGCCGTCGCGAGCAGGTATTGGACCGCCTCTGGCCTGACATGGAGCCGATGGCCGCCGCACGGAATCTGCATCAGACCCTGTACGTCGCTCGCCGTGCGCTCGCTAGCGCTGGAGCCAGCAGCGACGGGCTGCTCGCCATCCGCGGTGAAGTGGTCGTGCTGGATGACACTGGTCCGGTCGATGTGGATGTGCTGCGGTTCGAGCGTTCCGCCGTGGCAGCGTTGGCTGCAGGTGACGAGGCAAGCCTGCGCGATGCGGCCGACTTGTACAGTGGTGACCTACTGCCGGAACTGCCGGATGCGGATTGGCTGACGGCACGCCGCGATGAGCTCCGGGAAGTCCATCGCGAGGTACTGGTGAAACTGGCGTCAACGGTAGCGCAGCGCGCGCCGGAGGAAGCGTTGGTCATCCTCAACCATGCACTCGAATCCGATCCCCTCCATGAGGGAGCCGTGCGGGCGCAGATGGTGGTTCTGGCTGGGATGGGCCGCCGGTCGGAAGCATTGGCACGATATGAGCGGCTGGTCGAGGAACTCCTCGACGCGTTGGGGACCGACCCGGACACCCTGACGACGGGATTGTTTCGCGAGTTGCTGACCGGCTCGCCGCCCGAGGAACGCCTCCACCAGCCCGCCGGCGTGACCGGCAGAGACGATGCCATCGGTTACCTGCCATCCCCCTTGACAAGCTTCATCGGGCGCGAGCGTGAGCTGGTTGACGTCGAGCGGCTGATGCGCCATGCTCGCCTGCTCACCCTCACCGGCGCTGGCGGCAGCGGCAAGACCAGACTGGCCTTGAAGGCCGCGAGGACAGTTCGTCCTGAGTACGTGGACGGAGTCTGGTTCGTCGACCTCGCGGCCGTTGGGGAGTCGCTGCTGGTGGCTGATGCCGTAGCAGAGGTCCTCGGGTTGGATTCCGGCGCGGCACCAAGCGGCGTGCAAGCGCTGGTCGACCAACTCCGGCGACGCTCGCTGCTCCTCGTGCTGGATAACTGCGAACACTTACTCGCGGCCTGTGCGCAACTCGTCGTCGCGTTGCTTGACCGATCCCCTGGGGTTAAAGTGCTGGCCACCAGCAGGGAGCCACTCCATGTCGACGGGGAGTACACCTACCGGGTGCCGTCATTGCCCCTGCCCCCGCCCCTGCCCCTGCCCCTGCCGGCCGACGCTCTCGACCTGGCCGTGCTGGGCCGTCTGCCCTCTGTCCGGCTTTTCGTTGAGCGGGCAGCGCAGGTCAGGCCAGGTTTCGCGCTCGACGCCGACAACGCGCAGGGGGTGACAGAGTTGTGCCGACGGCTCGACGGGATGCCGCTGGCCCTGGAATTGGCTGCGGCCAGGACGGCCGTACTCGAACCCGCCGAGATCGTCCAGGGATTGGGCGGTGCTTTGTCCCTGCTCGGCAGAGGAACCAGCGGCGTCACGCGGCACCAGACGCTGCGTGGCACCTTGGAATGGAGCCACGAGCTGCTCACCAAACCGGAGCAGGTTCTGCTGCGCCGGCTGTCTGTGTTCGCGGGTGGGTTCACCCTCGACGCTGTGGTGGCAGTCTGCGCTGATGCGCCCCTCCAGCAGATCGAAATGCTCGACCTGCTGGCCAAGCTGGTAGACAAGTCATTGGTGATCACCGAAAGGACGGGCGCCGGGACCCGATACCGGCAATTGGAGACGGTCCGCCAGTTTGGCCACGAGAATCTCGATCACGCAGGTGAGGCGGCTCAACTGTCGGCTGCGCACTGCGCCTACTTCCTTGCCGTCGCCGAATCCCACAATCCGGAAGGGGCCACCGGGGTGGTCATCGAACAACCGAAGTTGCTCGACCGCGAGCACGACAACCTGCGCGCTGCGTTGCGTTGGTCGTGCGCCCGCGAGCCCGAGACCGCGCTCCGGCTCGCCGCCAGCCTGTGGCGGTTCTGGTTCCTCCGCGGTCACGCGGTCGAGGGAGCACGTTGGGTCGAACGGGCCCTGGCGGTGGCTCCCGACTCGACCCGGCCCCGCGCGGCTGCTCTGATCGGCCTGACCGGGCTGGACAGCCGGCAGGGCCGCGGCGATCGGCATCGGGCTCTCGGCGCGGAGGCCTTGGCAATTATGCGGGAGATCGGCAACCCCGACGAGGTGACGATGGCCCGCCTCATTGAGACCTCGCTCGCCTGGAGCACTTTCGACTTGGACGAGGCCGAACAGCTGGCAGCCGACGTGCACACGGAGGCAGTCGAGGGTGGCAGAGCCGAGCATTGCGCTGCCAGCAGTTGGCTCCTCGGCCAGTGCGCGTTGTCCCGGGAGGACGGACCACTCGCCGCCCGTCACCTAAACACCTGCCTGAGCGAACTCGCACAGGCTGAGACAAGCACTCCGCCCTTCCTGCCGGTGATCACGCCCAGCCTGCAACTGGTCCCGATCGCCGAACGGTTGGTCCCCTGCGTCGAGGAGACCCTGCTGTTGGGCCGGCGGGTTGGCGTCGTCCAAGCCAAAGGCTACGTGCTGTCCGCGATCGGCTACGCGGCCAGGCTTTCGAACGACACGCAGTCTGCGATATCCGCCATCACGGATGCGACCGAACATTTCGCCGAGTTAGGAGATGACCTGGCTAGGGCGCAAACACTTCACCAACTTGGCTGCATTCTGCGTGACTGTGGCGACCACAGCGCGGCCGATGAGGCCCTTTCCTTGGCGCGGGAGCTTCGGCTCGGCCTGGGCGACCGACGCGGCGAGCTGCTGACCGAGATTAATATCGCCCTGCTCCGCGCCATGGGTGGTGATATCGACCGCGGCCTGACAGACGCTCGGCGTTGTCTTTCAGGGTTTGAGTCCGCGGGAGATCAGGTGGGGATGGGCGCCACGCTGACCGTTCTCGGTGCCGTCGAACTGATCTCCGGGGAGGTCCGGGCAGCGCGGGAAATGTACAGGCAGGCAGCGGAAAAGGTCGCCCCCTGGCGGCGACACACGGGCTGGCAACGGTTGATGGTGGCAGAGCTATCCAACGAGCTCGGCGACCCGCAACGGGCGGCCCGCGAAATTGACAGGGCTGGGGCGATTTTCGACCGAACGAGATGCGTCATCGCCGGTCAGCGGCTGGCCGCACTGCGCAGGCGGGACTCGGATGATGATGTTGAGACGGCGTTGAGTGCTCGTTGAGTACGGTTCACTAGCGTGATTCCTGGATCTGACAAACGGGTCTGACAAACCAACAGCAATCAGGAGGAACGCATCGTGACAACGACGCAGACTAGGCCGACCCGCATCGGAGAGGCCACCATCGCCGAGTTCGCCGCCGGGCTGCGCGGCACGGTCGTCCGGCCAGGGGACGCGGACTACGACCACGAACGCAGGATCTGGAACGGGGCCCACGACCGGCGCCCGACGCTCATCGCACGCTGTGCGGGTGTGGCAGATGTGATCCGCACGGTCGATCTCGCGCGCAGCGAGGGGTTGCCGTTGTCGGTTCGCGGCGGTGGACATTCGATCCCCGGGTTTTCCACCGTCGACGACGGTATCGTGCTGGACCTTTCGCTGATGAAGGGGGTCCAGGTGGACCCTGCCCGCCGCCGCGTGGCGGCACAGGCAGGGTGTACCTGGAAGGACTTGGATGCAGAGACCCAGCAATTCGGGCTTGCGGTGACCGGTGGCCTGGTGTCCTCGACCGGCATCGCCGGCTTCACCACCGGCGGCGGCATCGGCTGGCTCGTGCGCAAGCACGGGCTGGCCAGCGACAACCTGGTCGGCGCCGACGTCGTCACCGCTGACGGGCAGTATATTCACGCCAGTGCCGATGAGCACCCCGATTTGTTCTGGGGGCTGCGCGGCGGCGGCGGCAATTTCGGTGTGGTGACGTCCTTCGAGTATCAATTGCACGAAGTGGGGCCCATCGTCCTTTCCGGCCTGGTTTTCTACCCCGCAGAAGAGGCGGAGCAGGTGTTGCGCGGCTATCGGGCGGCCTGCGCGGCGGCCCCCGATGAGCTGACCACGCTGGTCAACATGACCATGGCGCCACCGGTCCCGTTCCTGCCAGAATCAGTGCATGGCAAGCCGGTCATCGCTGTGGGAGGGTGCTGGTCCGGCGATCTCGATGCCGGCGAGGCCGCCACCGCGCCCTTCAGGTCATTGGGCACGGTCATCGCCGATGTGTTCGCGGCCAACCCGTACGCGGGGTGGCAGCAGGCACTCGATCCGCTGTACCCGCGCGGCGTGCACAACTATTTCCGCTCGGCATTTCTGCGCGCCGCCGACGACGCGTCCGTGCGCGTGCTGCTGGACTCGTTTGCGGCATTGCCCAGCGCCATGACGCAGATTCACCTGCACCACCTTGGCGGCGCACTCGGCCGGGTTCCTGTCGACGCAACGGCCTTCGCACTCCGCGACCAGGAATTCATCGTCAATGTTGTGGCGCGCACGCCGACGGCGGAAGGCTTCGCGGATGTCGTCGAATGGGCCCGTGGCGTGACGTCCGCGCTCGGTCCGGATGCGGCGGCCTACGTGAATTTCACAGGTGAAGGGAATACGACGCTCGTCCGGGCGTCGTACCCGGCGGATACATACCGGCGGCTCGTGGCACTGAAGAACGAATACGACCCCACCAATCTATTCCGGTTGAACCAGAACATCGCCCCCACGGTGTGACAGCGCTGCCTGCGTGAGTTGAGACAGGAAGATCCCCGGGTTTCCGGGGATCTTCCTGCCCGTCTCGTGGGAAGCAGGCAAGGAGCGAGCCACAAGCAGCAACGGCAGGAAGCTCGCTCCGGTGTGGACAACGTGCACACCCCTCTTGGCGGGACAAAGCGGCGTTAACCTCTCCCCCAGGCCCTCAGTAATAAGGAAACCGGAGAAGAATCTTCAAGATTCTTCTCCGGTCATGTAGCCCACCAAAGAAGGAGGCCCGATGACCCCAGATCCAAGCACCCGACGGCCCAACCAGCCAGGGCCCTCAACCCGCCACCCACACAACTTCACAGGCAAACCACTGCGGCAAGGCACCAGCCGCGGACAAACGTCAGAGGAACCCAAGCAGGGTCAATGTCCATCCGTTAAAGCAAAAAACCCCTCTGACGAGGGGTCCAGCTGTGCCAGAGGTGGGACTCGAACTGCATTCCTCCCCCGCAAACACTGGAAAATCCCGGCATCGTGCGGAGTCCAGCCCGATCCGGCACCCGTACGACCGGGCCCGAAGTCTCAAGTGTGTACTTTGCACACACCCCAAAGTGGCCAATTCCACGGATCAGGACGAAGCCCCGTCCGAGCTCCTTCGATCGCAGGAAGAGCCCGCTGAGCGTGGATCTTATGTAAAGCTTCCACCAATTTGGCCTGTCCTCGGGCATACGAAATCGCAACCGCTTTAGGTTAACTTCGGTAGCGAGGAGACTGATGGCCAAAGACGCAGCCGCCGCTCAGGGCGCCGAGGAAAGCGCTCCCTAAGAAAGCGCCGGTGGGTGCGGGCACACGAGAGAGGCGGCGGATGTGATTTGGTCGTTGGTTCTAGATCTTTTGGGAACGTTCTTCTTCGCCGTCTCGGGCTGCCTGCTGGCCGCGCGGCGGGCCTTTGACATAGTGGGCTCGCTCTTGCTGGGATCGCTGACCGGGCTCGGCGGCGGCGTGGTGCGGGACCTGATCATCGGCGTTACCCCGACGCCTTTCACTCAGCCGGTGTACCTGGTCCCGCCGGTGGCCGCTGCGCTGCTGGTCTACTTTTTCGCACGCCGTGTCCAGCGGTTCCCGCGGACACTGCTGGTCTTCGACGCCGGCGGCCTGGCACTGTTCTGTACTACCGGAGCAGTCACGGCCCTGGACGCGGGCATGAACCCCGTTTCCGCCGCCCTGCTGGGCGTCACCACAGGGGTCGGCGGGGGGCTGCTGCGTGATGTTGTCGCCAACCGGGACCCGCAGCTCTTCAACCCCCGGGACATCTACGCCGTCCCGGCCCTCCTGGGAGCGGCCCTGATCACAGCCCTGTGGCAGCTGAGCCTGTTCAACGCCGTGACGGAACTCTGCGTCGCGGCCGTGGTCTTCACCCTGCGGGTGCTCTCCCTGCACTTCCGGTGGCGGGTTCCACACGCTGCCCGGTCCCGGCACGGCGCGACCGGGCAAGACCTAGCAGGTCGGACCGGCCCGGCGTAGGTTGGGTGGCAGGGCAGGACGCTCGAACCGGACGAAAGGAGACCTCGTGGCCGCGACCGAACAGATATTGCAACACTATGAGTCAATCCGCCCGGAACAGGAGGACTTCTACAAGGACCTCCACCAAAACCCTGAGCTCTCACACCAGGAACACCGCACCGCCGCCAACGTGGCGCGCAGCATGAGTTCCTACGGCTTCCAAACGGAGACCGGGATCGGGGGAACAGGAGTCGCTGCGGTGCTGCACAACGGCAACGGGCCAACGGTTTTACTCCGGGCCGACATGGACGCGCTGCCCCTGCAGGAACGGACCGGCGCGGACTACGCAAGCACCATCACAGCCCAGGACCGGGGCGGGGACCGGGTGCCCGTCATGCACGCCTGCGGACACGACATCCACGTCGCATGCCTGCTGGGCGCCTCCAGACTGCTCGCCGAGCACCAGGACCAGTGGCGAGGCACGCTCGTGGCCCTGTTCCAGCCCGCCGAGGAAACCGGCGACGGAGCCCGCGGCATGCTCGACGACGCTCTCCTTGATCGCATCCCCTTGCCCGACGTCGCACTCGCCCAGCACGTGCTGCCCGGAGTCGCCGGCCACGTCGCCACCCGGTCCGGTCCGGTCTTATCCAGCGCCGACAGCATCCGCATCACAGTCCACGGCCGCGGCGGCCACGGCTCAATGCCGCAGAACACTATTGATCCTGTCGTGCTGGCCGCCATGATCGTCCTTCGCCTGCAGGCAATCATTTCCCGCGAAACCCCGCCCACCGAACCTGCCGTCCTCACCGTCGGGAGCCTTCACGCCGGAACCAAGAGCAACATCATCCCCGACCAAGCAGTCATGGAACTGAACCTGCGCACCTACACCGACGCCACCCGGCAGCGGATTCTCGACTCTGTCCGACGCCTCGTCCAAGCCGAGTGCGCCGCCAGCGGCTCCCCCAAAGAGCCGGACTTCGAAACCTTCGACAGTTTTCCGCTCACCGTCAACGACGAGGCAACAACCATGCGCGTAGCCGGGGCATTCAGCACCCACTTCGGCGAGCGGGCCGGCAGCCTCGAGCTCCAGACCGCCAGCGAAGACTTTAGCGATATTCCCCGGACCGGCAACATCCCCTACACCTACTGGGGCATCGGCGGAACGGACCCGCAGACCTACAGGGCTGCCGTGCGGGACGGCCGGGTGCTGGAGGACGTTCCGGCCAACCACTCGCCGATGTTCCTGCCCGTCCTCCAGCCGACCCTACAGACCGGAACCGAAGCCCTCGTCACCGCAGCCTTGGCCTGGCTCGGCCTTGATGATTCACCACCGGCCAACCCGGCGGCGCCCTAATCAAAGGATTGGTACGGCAAAGTGTGGGTCAATTCTCCGGCGGTAGGCAGTTCTGCAACACCATGCGCGTCACGTAACCCGTGCAGGGCTCCAGGTAGGCCTGCACTGACTGCAGAAGCGCCAAGCCTTTCTATGCCATGCTGTTTACCGCCGTGAAATAGCAGCCTAGGCGGTGGGCCAGCCCGTGTAGGCCTCGGCGAGGTAGGCACGCCCGTGCCGGGATGACACCACCGAGTTGAGCTCGCCGAGCTGGCGGGCGCGGGAGAAGTCGTCCGCATCTGCCGGGGTGTGCAGCATCGAGGTCATCCAGTAGGAGAACTGCTGCGCTTTCCAGACCCGGTCCAGGGCGCGGTTGCTGTAGGAATCCAGCAGCGCAGAGGAACCGGCGTTGTAGAAGCTGTCGAGGCCCTCGAACAACATCTTGACGTCGTGGATGGCTAGGTTCAGACCCTTGGCGCCGGTGGGAGGGACGGTGTGTGCGGCATCCCCGGCCAGGAATAGCTTGCCGTGGCGCATGGGCGTGTGTACGAAGCTGCGGAACTTCAGGACCATCTTGTCGAGGACCGGCCCTTCCTTGAGTTCGAAGCCGTTGCCGTTAACCCGGGTCCGGAAGGCCTCCCAGATCCGGTCTTCGCTCCAGTTGCTCACGTCCTCGTTGGGATCGCACTGGAAGTACATCCGCTGTACCGTTTCGGTGCGCTGGCTGATCAGCGCGAAGCCCTTCTCCGAGTTTGCGTAAATGAGCTCGTCGGAGCTCCTGGGCGCCTCGGCGAGGATGCCGAACCAGGCGAAGGGGTATTCGTGGAAATACCACTTGCGGTGCGCTTCGGGGATCTGGAAGCGGCAGTGGCTGCGGGAACCGTCGGCGCCCACAATGAAGTCAGCCTGCAGTTCGCATTCGGTGCCGTCCGCGTCAGTGAACCAGACCCGAGGCGCGCCCTCAATGTCGTAGACGGTAGTGTCGCTAACGCTGTAGCGGACGTCGCCGCCGTCCGCTTCCCGGCGTGCGGCAAGGTCCATGAACACATCTGTCTGAGGGTATAGCCAAACGGACTCCCCAACGAGGTCCTTGAAGTCAATGCGGTGGCTCTCGCCATTAAACCGTAGTTCAATGCCGTCGTGCCTGTCCCCCTCACGCAGCACACGGTCCGAGACGCCGCTGTCTACCAACAGGTCGACTGTTCCGGGTTCCAAGATGCCTGCACGGACAGTTTCGGAGATCTCCCTGCGGCTCCGAATTTCAAGGACGGTGGATTCGATGCCCGCCTTCGACAGCAAATGCGAGAGCATCAGCCCTGCGGGACCTGCCCCCAGGATGGCTACCTGCGTGCGGATGATCTTGCGTGACGTCATCGTTTTCCTCGCTTCTAAGATTGTTTTTGCTAGCACCGCGGCAAGGCGTTGTTGGCGCGGGGGGCCGCGAACCCGTAGCCCGCTTGAACGCGCTGCCCTAGGTCCCGGCATGCATCGCCGGGGCTTTCGCGGCTGCTGCGTTAGACACGTCGGTGAATGGACTTGTAGCTCAGGTAAGCGTTGAGCCCCTCAACCCCGTATTCCGTCCCGAGGCCGGAGTCGTGCCGACCGCCGAATGGTGCGGCGTGGTTTGAGGCGAAGAAGTTCAGGCCCACGGAGCCGGTGTCCATGCGGTCCGCAACGTTTAGCGCTGCGTCCGGGTCAGAGCCGAACACGAGCCCGCCCAGTCCGAACTCCGTGTTGTTGGCCAGCGCCACCGCCTCATCGACGTCGTCGTACTTAAGAATGCAGATCACCGGCCCGAAGATCTCTTCGCGGGCGATCCGCATGTCCGGGGTGACGTCGGCGAACACCGTGGGTTCCACGAAGTAGCCGTTCTCCAGCCCGCCGGACAGTGTCGCGGCGCGGCCGCCGGTGGTGGCGCGGGCGCCTTCGGCCAGCCCTGACTCAACGTATTCCAGCACGGTCCGGTACTGGGACTCGGTGGCGCAGGGGCCGAACACCGTGTCGGGCGCGAGCGGGTCCCCCTGCTTCCCGGCAGCGATGGTGGCCGTGACCATGTCCACCACCTCGTCATAGCGGCTGGCGGGGGCAAGGATCCGGGTGGAGATGTAGCAGGTCTGGCCGGTGTTGCGCATGGAGGACTTGATGATGACCTCGGACATGGCGTCCAGGTCCGCGTCGGTCAGCACAATGGCGCTGGATTTCCCGCCGAGCTCCAGCGTGACCGGGCGCAGCAGCTCGCCGCAGGCCGCGGCAATTCTTCGGCCCACCGGAGTCGAACCCGTGAACGCAACCTTGTCCACGCCCGAGTGCTTCACCAGCACGTCCCCCAGCCGGCCGGATCCGGTGACGAGGTTGACGACACCGGCCGGGACCCCCGCCGCGGCGACAGCGTCCATGATCACGCGGATGGACAGCGGAGTGGGCGACGCTGGTTTGATTACCACCGTGCAGCCGGCGAGCAGTGCCGGTGCCAGCTTGATGATCACCAGGTTGATGGGGAAGTTCCAGGGCGCGATCAGCGCGCAGACTCCCAGCGGGTCGCGCCGGACCACGGACTCGCCGCCGCCGCGCGGGAATGGGCGAACATCGTCCCGTTCGAGGTACTCAGCGAGGGTCGCAAAGTAGCGGAGGATCCCCGCCGCGTTCGCAGCCGCGCCAGCGGATTCGGAGACCGGCGAGCCGTTTTCCCGCGAGTTGGTCAGGGACAGCTCCCCGGCCCGCTTTTCCACCTCCTCGGCAATCCGGAGCAGGTAGGCAGCCCGCTCGGAGGGAGCAAGCCGGGGCCACTCCCCCTGGAAGGCCCGCTGGGCAGCGCCGACGGCGGCGTCCACGTCTTCGGGAGTTCCGTCCGGTACCGAGCCCCACACTTCGCCCGTGGCCGGGTCGGTCACTGGGTTCCGGCCGGTGCCCCGCGAAGGTTGCCAGGCGCCGTCGACAAAAATGGTGTCCACATGCGTGTGCGGCAGGGACAGTCCTTGCCTGGCAGCCAGGGCAGGAGCATCGTGGGTGGCGGAAGTCAACGGATTACTCCTGTCTTGAGCAGGGCGTTGGAGCGGTTGAGGTCGGCCGCCGCCATGTCCACGGCAGCCTGGGTGATGAGTTCGGGCACGATTTCGGTGGCCAGCCTGTCGGTGTAGGTGGCAGGGTCCATGGTGAACCACGAGGAAGCCAGCGCGATTCCGGCGCGGTCGAAGCGCCACAGTCTGTCGGCGTCGCGCATTAGCGCGTCCTCCAGGGACCGGGCCACCTGCCGGGTGTCATGACCGTCGATGATTTCGCAGACGCGTTCCACGAAATCAGCCGAGTAGCCCAGTTCCGGCAGCACCCGGCGTGCCACGTTGCAGCCCTGTTGCTCGTGTTCGTAGCGGATGGTGGCTTTGCGCCAGTCACCGGTGAAGCCCTCGGAGATGATGCGGGATTCGTCAACGTGGGCCCAGCCGGTGTCGTGCAGCAGGGTGGCTACACGCACCAGTTCGGCATCGGCGTCGGGGTACGCCCGGCATAAACGCTCGGCGTAGGCCAGGGAAATCGGCAGGTGGATGTCGTTGCCGCGGGTCCGGGTCTCAAAGACCACGGCCTTCCACAGCGCGTCGAGCTCCTCCAGGGCAGCGGGCGTGGTGCAGATGGCGGTGGTGTCCACGGGGCCGGCGGCAGGGACGGGACGGACGCTGTATTCAGCGGCGAAGGCCTCGGCCAGCACGTCCGCCGGTTCAGTGGTGGGGCCGGCTGGGGCGGCCGGAGTCTTGGGGGTGCTCATAATGCTCCTTCGGGTGGCCGGCCGGGTGGCTAGCTGTCCGTGGTGATGGTCTTGAGTTGCGTGGCGGGGTCCGCCGCGGCGTCGGCCGGGATGTTCTGGCCCTTGGCCAGGGCGTTCTTCACGGCCATGAAGTCCAGTGGTGCGTTCACGCAGTCCGCGGCGATGATCTGGCCCTGGCGGTAGTAGAGGACGCTGAACTTGCCGCGCTCCTCATCCCGCCGGAGCACGGTCTGGTCGTAGCCGTTGCAGAGACCCGCGATTTGCAGCTTGAGATCGGCCTGGTTGGACCAGAACCACGGGATGCCGGCGTATTCCTCGCGCCTGCCGGTGAGCGAGTAGGCGGCCACCTTGGCGTGCTCGATGGCGTTGTTGACGCTTTCGAGCCGGATCCGCTCCCCCGGCTCCGAGCCTGGGACGGGGTTGGGCATGTTGGCGACGTCGCCCACGGCCACGGTGGTGCCGTCCGAAGCCAGCGCGAACCGGTCCACCACCACGCCGTTGTCCACGGCCAGACCCAGCTGTTCTGCGAGTCCGGTGTTGGGGATAACGCCGATCCCGATCAGGACAATCTGCGCTGGCAGGACCGTGCCGTCCTGCAGCTCGACGGCGACGACTGAAGTGCCGCCGTCGTCCGCGGTAAAGCGTGCAGCACTGGTGTTGAGCCGGATGTCCAGTCCGCGGGAGCGGTGCGCCTGCACGAAGTACTCGGCAGTCTCCTCCCCCACCGCCCGGCCAACCAGCCGGGGACCGAATTCGAGCACGGTGACGTTCTTGCCCATCTTGTGCAGGCTGGACGCGGCCTCCAGACCGATGAACCCGCCGCCGATCACCACCACGTCCGTGGCGTCGCCCACGCGGGCCTTAAGCGCTAGGGCGTCGTCGGCATTGCGCAGGTACAGCACGCCGTCGAGGTCGCCGCCGTCGAGGTCCAGCTTGCGGGCGCGGGCGCCTACGGTGAGGGCCAGCTGTTTGAAGGGGAACTCCCGGCCGGAGGACGCATGCGCCACCCCGGAGCCGTTTGCCTCCTTGTCGATCCGGACGATGTACTCACCCTTGACCAGGTCCACGTTGTGCTCGGCCCAGTACTCGTTGGAGCGGAAGATCAGGGATTCGCTTTCCACGGTGCCCTGCAGGAACTCCTTGGACAGGGCCGGGCGCTGGTACGGACGGTGGTCCTCATCGCCGAGCAACGTGATGTGCTCGTCGAAGCCGAGAGCGCGCAGCGATACCGCGAGCTGGACGCCGGACTGGCTCGCCCCGATAATCAGCAGCCCCGTGCGGGCCGGGGTGCCCGACGACGCCGCGTCCTCGGCTGCCGCCGCCGGGGCGGCCTGCTCAACCGCGTTGGTGCTCATGGCTACACCTGTGTTTCCGGGGTGGTGACGAACAGTTCGGTCTCGTCCGTCAAGCGCAGCTGGCAGGATAGCCGGGAGGTGTCTTGGCGGTCCACTGCGGTGCCGTAGAGCATCTCATCCTCCATGTCCTCCATGGGCGGGAGCTGCGAAAAGCAGTCTTCCCGGACGAAGACGTGGCAGGTGGCGCAGGACAACGAGCCGCCGCACTCGGCCACGATTCCGGGAACGCCGTTGCGCACCGCGGTTTCCATGACCGAGTCGCCTGCGTTGCCCTCGATGTCGCGGACGGCGCCTTCTGCGTCGGTGAAGTGAACCGTTGGCATGGGTCCTCCTTGGGGTTGAAGTTGGTTAGTGGGCGGATGGCGTGGCCGGTCAGATGAACTGCCGGCCGCCGTCGACCACCATGGTCTGGCCGGTGTAATACGAACTGTCCGGTCCGGCGAGGAAAAGCGCAGCCCCCACAATGTCCTCAGGCTGGCTGGCCCGCTTGATGGCTCCACGGTCCACGCCGTAGTTCTCGGCGTTTTCCATTAGCCCGTAGCTGGCCTCGGTCAGGGTGAAGCCGGGGGCGATCGCGTTGACCGTGATCCCCCGCCGGCCCAGTTCCTTGGCCAAGACCCGGGTCAGGGCCACCACGCCGCCCTTGGAGGCGACGTAATGCAGCCACTGCTCCGAACCACTGAAAATGGTGGCACTGGAGAGGTTGATGACCCGGCCACCCTCCGGCAGGTACGGACTCGCAGCGCGGGTGACCAGCCAGGGGCCCTTGAGGTTCACGTTCATCACCAGGTCCCATTCGGCCGGGTCAATGTCCTCGAACGGGGTACGGGTCACCGTCGCGTACACCGCTGCGTTGTTAAGGACGACGTCGATGCTCCCGTTCCCGAAGTCCGCGCAGCTTCTCGCGAGCTCCTCCGTGGACTCCACACTGGTGACGTCCGCGGAGAAGGCCGCCGCCTCGGCGCCAATTTCGCGGACCAGCTTGGCGGTCTGCTCGGCACCCTCGAGGTTAATGTCCGCCACCGCCACGCGGTAACCGCGGCCCGCGAATCCGAGCGCGAACGCCCGGCCCAGCCCGCCGGCGGCACCGGTGATCAGGACGGTCTTTCCTGTTTCTTGTCCTGCTGCAGGCCTGGCCACCTCAGACATGGCTGTGGCTGTGGCTGTGAGCACCGGGGCCGGACACGAGCAGCTCATCCTCGGCGTCCAGGATCTGTACCGTGCCCTTGGTCCCGTCCACACGCAGCCGCTGCCCGGTCTTGATCGTGGTGGACGCCGAGCCGGTCCCGGTCACGGCCGGGAGCCCGTATTCGCGGCAAACGATGGCCGCGTGGCTCATCATGCCGCCGATGTCCGTGACCGTGGCCTTGATCTTGCCGAAGATCGGGCCCCAGGACGGCGCGGTGACGGTGGCGACAAGGATTTCGCCCTGCTGGACCTCCGAGAGCTGGTCCGCGTCGGTGATCACCCGGGCCAGACCTTCCACCACACCGGGCGACGCGGCCATGCCCCGCAGTCCCCCGCCTTCGACCGCTTTGCCGGCGCCCAGCCACTGCTGGACCTGCTCGGTGGTGATGCCCCAGAGCATCCGGGTGAAGGGTTCGGTGATGGACTCCGGCGGGGTGTTCAGGGCCGGGGCCGGGCGGGCGGTCTTCAGCGCATCCACGATGCCGCGGCGACGTTCGATTTCCTCGGGCCAAAAGTCCGGGCCGATGGGCTTGGCACCCACGCCCCAGCCGGTCACCAGGTCAAAGAGCGCGTCACGGACCTCGTTGCGGCCCAGGTAGAGCAGGTCGTCCGGTTCGGTCCAGAAACCCTCGGCGGCCATCATGCGCGACAGTTCGCGGATCTTGCGCCAGAAAACGCCCATGGTCCAGTGCTCGATGTAGAAGTTGTGGTTCTCCACGTACGGGTAGGCGGTGGCGGCGAGCCCGCGCTTGGCGTCGAAGAGGGCCTGGTTTTCACCTTCCAGGAGGTCCCGGTATTCCTCGATGATGCGGTCGCGTTCGGTGATCAGGGCCTCGACCGGGCGCATGATTTCCTGGCCCTCGTCCACCCGGCGGATGTAGTCCGCGATGTAGCCGAGCGGGATTTCCTGGTGTTCGTTCCAGTACTTATCGTGGCCGTAGAACCCGTTGCCCACGGTGAAGTTGAACCATGGGTCCTTCGCGCCCTCGTACTGGGTCATCCAGCGGTCCCCGCCGGGGGCGCCGGCGACGGCTCCCAAGGTGGCATCGACGTCGTCCGTGTTCCCGAAGTGCGGCTGCAGCTTCAGTTCGACGGCGAGCTTGGCCAGCTGCTTGAGCTCGTCATCCGGACGGAAGAGCTCCATGTCCACGCCCTGCACCATGGTGGCGATGGACTGGTCCGGGATGTTGGGGAACACCTGCTTGCAGAAGTTGAAGAAGTCCAGGTATGCGATGTAGCCGAGGTTGAGGAACTCGAAGTGGTACTGCCAGTTCTGGTAGGCCAGCTGGATCAGCCGGTCGTAGCTTTCCAGCAGCTTCTCGGAGCCGTCTTTGCCCTTGCCGGAGAGGATGTCCTCCATGGGGACCATGTCCGGGAGCTTGGGGAAGGAGATGGTTTCCATTTCGTCGATGGTTCCCTTGACCTTGACGTGCCACTGCTTGAGGAGCTGTTCCCAGTTCTGGAAGTAGTGGCCCACGCGCTGTTCGAACAGGGGCACGCGGGCGGCGATCTGGTCCGCCGGGACCGGGATGGGCGACATGTACAGGTAGCCCAGATGGATGCGGAACTCGATGCCGTTGGCGTTGGGGATCATCAGGTGCCGGGCGTTGTACTGGCCCAGGCATTTGACCGCGAACTCACCGCCGATTGTCTCGAAGGGCTTGAACACGGTAGGCCAGTGCTGGCTGTCGCAGAACCAGAACTTGGCGTCCTCCTGTTCCTTGAGCTTGTCCTGGAAGACCAGATAGTACGGGTAGATCTTTTCCCAGCCCTCGGCGCCGGCGGGAACCGGAAGCTCGGAGGGCTTGGGGAAGGACTTCAGGGACATGGCGGTCCTTTCAATACGGGCTCGGCGTTGAGCCTGGGTGACGGAGCGGACTAGCGGGTCAATACAACTAGAAGGAGGGCTTGAGCAGCGAGGCGGTGATGCTGCCGAGGTTGAATCCTGAAGTGGACAACGGCGTGTTGGCGGCCGGAGGCTGCGTGGCAGCGGGTGCTGCGGCGGAGGGTGCGGGGCTGAGCCCGCTGAAGTAGCCGCCGGCAACGGCCGAGGACGGGACAACTGGTTTGGAGGAGTGCACGGTCTCCGGGCGGGACTGCAGCAGCAGCAGGTTTTCGCCGCCGGGCAGGTCAGCGTCGAGGGCCCATTCGATGTCCTGCGGGCACTTGTAGTGCTTCTCCGCGCGCTTGGCCATCTGCGCGACGGCGGTGAGCTCGGCATCGGTGAGGCTGCGGCGGCCGCGGCGTTCGGCGTCGACCTCACGCTCCACCAGACTGCCGGCTGCGGTGTCCGGGACGAGTTCGGCGTGCTTGTCGCCGAGGTGTTCGGAGACGACGGCCAGGGTGACCTTGTCCAGCATGATGTTGTCCGGCGTGACCTGGCCCGAAACCACCATCTCCCCGACCCCGTAGGAGGAGTCGATGGTGATCTTGGAGCGGTCGCCGTTGGTGGGGTCCATGGTGATCGCGACGCCGGAGACGCGCGCGTTGACCATCTTCTGCACCACCACGGCCATCGAGAGACCCTCGTTGGGAATGTTGTTCTTGAGCCGGTAAATGATGGCGCGGGAGGTGAAGAGGGAGGCCCAGCACTGGCGGATGTGCTCGGTGACCGCCTTGACGCCGTCGAGCCAGAGGTAGGTGTCCTGCTGGCCGGCAAAGGAGGCGTCCGGGAGGTCCTCCGCGGTGGCGCTGGAGCGGACGGCCACCGGGACCGGCGCCTCGAAGCGGGACATCAGGGACTCGTACGCGGTGACGGTGAGTTCGCGCAGGGCCTGCGGCACCGGGCGGGAGCGGATGTCCTCGCGGATGGCGGCGGCGACCTTGTCCACCTGGGCCATGTCCTCCGCGTCCAGGCCGGCGAGGAGTTCGTGGATATCCCGGGTGATGCCGGCTTCTTCCATGAAGGCGTCGAACTGGGCGGTGGTGACCACGAAGCCGGGCGGGACGGGCATGCCGGCGGAGGTCATGGTGACCAGCGAGGCGCCCTTGCCGCCGAGGATTTCGAGCTTCGGTTCGATGCCGCCGTCGAAGAACTGTATGTATTCGTTGCTGTGCATATTTCTCAGGCCTTCCAGCTGACGGGGACGGTCTCGGGGACGCGGAAGGAGAGGTTTTCGCGGAAGGCGATGGCTTCCGGGTTCTCCAGCTGCAGCTCCGGGGCGAGCCGGGCCACTTCCTCGAGCGCGATTTTGGCCTGGAGCTTGGCGAGCATGTTGCCCAGGCAGTAGTGGATGCCGAACCCGAAGGAGAGATGCTCGCGGGCGTTGGGCCGGGTGATATCAAAGTCCTCGCCGGCGTCAAACTTCGTGTCGTCCCGGTTGGCCGAGCCCATCAGGAGCAGCAGCTGGGCGCCTTCCTTGATCGCGACGCCGCCGACTTCGGTGTTCTTGAGGGCCTTGCGGCGCCAGCCGACGATCGAGCCCGCGTAGCGCAGGACCTCGTCGATGGCGGCGGGGATCTTCTTGGAATCCTCCACAAGCTGCTGCCACTGCTCGGGGCGGGCCAGCAGTTCGCGGAGGGCATTGGAGATCAGGGTGGTGGTGGTCTCGTGGCCGGCAAAGAGCAGGCTGTAAAGGACGGAGGCGATCTCGTGGTCGGAGATTTCGGCGCCGTCCTGCTGCGCCTTGACCAGGTCCGCGGTGAGGTTATCGCCGCCTTCCTCGTGGGCCACCCGGACCAGGCGCAGGCACTCCTGCCAGTACTCCACGAGGTTGTGGGCGTGCGGGATCTGTTCCTCGTCGCTCAGGTCGCCCCAGGTCATGGCGGCACGGGAATCGCTCCAGCGCTTGAAGGTGTCCACCTGGGAGACGTCGGCGCCGATCAGGGTCAGGATGGTGATGGTGGGGACGTCATAGGCGAGGTCCTTGACCATGTCTCCGCGGTGTTCCGGCCGCGCGAGCATCGTCTCGAGCAGCTCGACGACGTTCTGCCGGATGAAGGGCTCCAGGGCCTTGTAGCGGCGGGGCGTAAAAGCCTTCTGGACCACGGCGCGGATGCGGGTGTGCTCCGGCGGGCGCCGGGCGGAGAGGCCCGAGTAAGCGGTGAAGCCGCCGTCGTCCATGATCTTCTTGGCCGCGGCGCCGCGTTCGCGGACGGGCGCCTGGGCGTTTTCGCTGGAGAACGTTTCCCAGTCCTCAAAGACGGCCTTGATGTCGTCATAGCGGGAGACGACGTAGAGGCCGATCCGCTCGTCGAACATGACGGGCTGCTCGGCCCGGAGTTCGGCGTAGGCGGGGAAGGGATTCCTCATCTGGAACGGCTCGTAGCCGTGGTGCCCGGCGGGGGCTTTGGCGCCGTGCCCAAAGGGACAGCGGCCGGCCGTTTCAGTCGACGATGACATCTGGGCTCCTTTGTTTTCCGGTCCCGCCGGCAACGCCACTGCTTGCCGCGGGTTCTTACTCACCAGTGTGGCCCGCATCACTGGCGACCGACAGGGTTGGCTTCCACTGAGCGGAAACCAGTTCGTGGAAGGCCGACTGCTGCAGAGGCCGGTTCAGTGTGCTCCCGTAACGTGGCTGCCCAGCAGCGTTTCCAGCGGGATCCGGGCCGTGGCGCGCTCGATCTGCGTCGCGATGCCTCTCAGGACCGGCAGGTGGCGGGTCATCGTGGCGGCCTGGTTGGTGGGGAGCACCAGCCCGATCGCGGCGCCGATCCTGCCGGTATGGAAGACCGGGACGGCGATCGAGCAGGATCCCAGCCGGACCTCCTCCAGAGTGGTGGCGTACCCCTGCTCCCGGATCTGCGCAAGTTCGGCCGCCAGCTTCTGCGGGTCAACGTGGGTGTGGGCAGTGTGCCGCTCGAGCTGCCGGTTCAGGTAAGCGTCGCGGACCCAGTCCTCCTCAAAGGCCAGGATGACCTTTCCGACGGCGGTCGCGTGCATGGGCAGCCGGCCGCCGACCCGGGACGCCCGCGGCACCCGCTTGGAGCCGTAGACCCTGTCGATGTAGAGCACCTCGTGGCCGGCCCGGACCGCCAGGTGCGCAGTCTCGCCGGTCAAGGAAAAGAGGTCCTGGACGTACGGACGGGCAGCATCGCGCAGTTGCCGCCCGGTGTTCTGGGCGAGTTCCCACAGTCGGATGCCCAGCTGGTACCGGCCGTTGGGCTCCCGGGAGAGGAAGCCCCAGTCCGTCAGCTCATTGACCAGCCGGTGGGTAGTGCTTAGCGGCAACCCGGACTTCTCGGCGATGTCACTCAAGCTCAGGGCGCCGCGGGACTTCTCAAATGCCTCCAGGATGGCCAGAACCTTGGAGGTCACGCTCCGGCCTGGTTCGCGGCTGCCGCCGGCCATCGCGACTCCTTATCCAGTAGGTGCAAGTTGCAGACCACCTCCCGGCAGCCCGATCAGAGTCTAGTCCCGGCTCAGGAGCGCACGCCGTTGGGGCCAGAGCGTGACGAATTCCAGTCCGGACAAGGCACGGGCCATCGCTTTCGCTTCCTGTGTGAAGAGGTGGCCGTGGACACGCTGACTGCACAGCCGCAGGGCTTGGTCCCGGTCCAGGCCGAACCAGTCCATGACGGTGTCAACGCCGTGCGGGCTGAGACGCCAAGTCTTGTCCGAGTCTTTGACGATCGCATCCTCAATAGAAAGCGCGGTACGCCGGGAGTCGTGCCCGTCAATGATGGCAAGGATTTCCGCGACCTTCGAGGGGTCATAGCCCGTGTGGGCCAAGATGCCTGCGGCCAGCCTGGCACCTTCCTTTTCGTGAAGAAGGACCAGATCCGGCCTTCCGCCTCCCGGCGCAATCGCCTGCAAAACCTGGTCCGGCGGCACTTCAGACCAGCCCACATCGTGAAGCATCAGGGCAGGAAGGACTACAGCAGCGTCGGCCTCAGGGTGCGATTCAAGCAGGGCATAGGCAAGACCTAGTGCATACAGGGTGTGCGCGTCATTGTCTCGCACACGCAGCAAGGGAGCAGCGAGCTCCCACACGGCAACAAGACTTTGGTCCAGGGCAATGACACCGTCGGGTTCCGCTTCGATGCTGGCGGTGACGTCCTGGCCGTAGTGGTTTGCAGCAGGCAGCAACTTAGTCATAATGCAATCATCTTTCGTCACTTAGGACGGCGACAACAACAGTCTCCCGCTCAGTGGAACTCAGCCAGACGGAACAGCTGGGTGTAGAAGCTCCGAACGGCAGGATCGAAAACGGGTAGCCGCTCCCCGCAAATCAACGGCTGACCGGCTAGCCGTCCAAGACGCGTCCGGTGTTGACGGCCTCGAGCTCGCGGACATCTTCCCTGCTGGCGCCTGTGTCCAGTAGCTGGCCGAGGACGCGTTCTTAGGAGTCGATGGGAAGAGATTGTTCTTCTGCCCGAGGTCGGAACCGTTCATTGTGTTGTCGATTCCCACCGCGTTGATGAAGCTGAGCATGGTGTCAACGTTCCACTGGAAGAAGGGGGTGCGGTCGTAAGATCCGCCGGAACTGGGCTACCGGCTACGCCATGCGGCCTGGGGAAAGGGCCACGCGACGGAGGGATCGCGGGCGCTGATCGCCAAGGGGTTCACCGAGTTCGGAGTACAGCGGGTTGCAGCCTCGACCATGGCAGTAAACACAGCCTCCCGAAGGGTGATGGAGAAATCCGGGATGCGCCTCGTGCGGGCCTCACAGTCCTGACATCCATACCGGCGGTGGGCGTCAGGACAACCGAACGGGTCGTCACCGACGTCGTCGGTAAGAAATTCACCACCGCAGGCCACCTCGCCTTATGCGCGGGCCTGTCCGCGTCACGTGGCGCTCCGGATCCTTCGCCCGCCGGGACCCACGCCTTCCGCACAGGCAACAAGGAGCGGAGCAGGTGAAGCCCCTTCTGACCGGGCGGGTGGAGGACTGGCGGGCCGCGTATGCCTACACCGCCGGCATGCAGGCATTCATCTATGGCTTCCCCTACATCTACAATGCCAGGTTGCGGCACGAGTGGGTGACCAACCCCCGCGATCCCGAGGTGGTGCCGTACGCCGCGGTGAACCACTTCTGGCATGCCGGCCGGCTGCTGGATGCCTCCTACCGGGATGGTGGCTGCCCGAACAACGACACGCTGTATTCGCTGGCTTGGCTGGGCCTGCGGGAGGGCCCGGTCGTGCTGTCGCACCCGGGAATGGGCGAGCGGTACTTCACCTTTGAGATCATGGGCTTCACCTCCGATAACGTTGGCTACGTCGGGCAGCGCACCACCGGCAGCGGGGCTGGCAACTTCGCGATCATTGGCCTCGGCTGGCACGGCACCCTGCCCGACAACGTACGGAGCACCCAGCCCTCGCCGACGCCGTGGGTGCTCCTGCTCGGCCGCACCCTGGTCACCGGCCCGGAGGACCTGCCGGCCGCCCGGTCCCTGCAATCCCAGTACCGGCTCACCCCGCTGCACCTGTGGGGACAGGCTGGCGCCAAGGTCCCCGAACACCGGGACGTCTACGCCCCGACCCCGCCCACGGAGGATCCATATGCTAGCGGAAAACCCGCCACCGTCCCACCACGCTGTCCTGCTCGAGCAGTTCGCCCGTATCGGCATCGGCCCAGGCCTCGACGTCGAAGACCAGCCGAAGTCGGCGCAACAGGGCCGTGCCGCCGCCGTCGGCACGGCCCTGTTGCGCCGGCATTTCCTCAGCGGCGACTGGGCCACCAACATCAACGGCTGGCGCATCGCTAACCCTGCCCTCGCCCTAGACCTGGCCGGTGACCCGCTCTTTGAACTCGGTAACCACGGAACCTCTCACTGCCCGCTCTCCGTCACGGGCCAAAGCGCATACGGGATCCCGGGCACCAGGAACCCCGGCGAGGTCTACGACGAGATCATGACCAACCACGCCCGCCTCACCCACCTCACCGGACGACGGCCCCGCTACTTCAGACCCGGAACCGCGTACCTGGATGAAGTCGCCGCAGCAATAGTCCATTCCCTGGGTCTCATACCGGTCGGATTCACCATCAACGGTGACGCCGGCGCCACCTTCCCCGCCGCCACAGTCACACGCGAGATCTCCCGGGCACGGGCGGGCGACATCGTCATCGCCCACGGCAACCACCCAGGCGGCGGGACAGCCCCCGGCCTCGCGCATGCCTTGAAAGCCATGAAGGACCGCGGCGAAACGTTCCTCCCGCTCCCCCGGACGACCAACACCTGACCCGGCCCGGCCCTCCACTGACAGATGCTGACCGCCTTGGTACCGGACCATCCGGCGGCCCTCCGCCCCATAAGGTGTGAGCATGGTCAACAACCTTCCGTGAGCACCCGCTCACCCTGTAAAAGGAGGCAACAAGACCGGTGGCAGCCACGGGCTCCAATGCGTCAAGCTTCCGGGGGCGGGTGACTCGTTCGCCTCAGGATTCCATGCCCGGGTACCCATACGCGTGGCTCGGCCCCCGATGAACTACGACCTCGCGCCCGACTGGCTCAACTCCAACGCCGCAGCGTCCGTCCCCGATTACGCCACCTTGGTTGAACTCGAACACTTCGACGGACTCACCATCAGCACCCCCGATGGCCGTTACCCATCATCGACGACGCACTCGACGCAGCCGCGACCCTCAAGCCCGAAGCTGGGGAATGAATCCTCGGCCACACGAGATCGACACTCAATGGACACCAGCAGCAACCGTGGGCACTTCAGGAGCAAGCCGCGGGGCGACTCCAACTGACCAACGCCTCGCGACCACGCCGCTGGAGATTCTGCAGGAGCTGAAGGAACTGGCGACCACTGAACGCCATGGCGCCATCGATCCTGCAGGCGCCTGACATGCACCCGTTGTCCGGATGAGGCAACGGAAACACGTGCTGGTCCTCTTACGCACCCGGCTCGTTGCCCTGGGCCAGACCCCCGTTCAAAGCAGAAGCACCACCCCCGCTGTGGATGAACACCGTCCGGGCCATTTTCTGGGCCGGGGAATCCGTGCGCACACCGGGCCAGCTCGAGAAACCTCGGAAAGGCTTCAGGATCTTCGGGCGCGTTCGCAGGAGGGCGCTGAGGCGGTGCAGTCAGCGCTGCAAGCCACCTGTAGGGTCGGATCATGATCCAGACCGTCGCCGTGCCGACCTTGTCGTCCTATCACTGGCTTGGCATCCCGATCGCCGTCGCCGGAGCGATCCTGCTGGCCCTCGGCACCCTCTTCCAACACAAAGCCGTGGACGAGCAGGGACCCGCGTCGGGGCGCGCCGCCGGGAGCATGGGCGGGGGCCGGTTGCAGACCCTCCTGGGCAAACCGGCCTGGCTCGCCGGCACAGCCATGCTGGGAGCAGCAATACTCCTGCAACTCACCAGTCTGAGATTCTCACCCCTGATCGTTGTGCAGCCCATCGGCGCGGTCGCCCTTGTGGTCACGACCCTGGCCACCGCCAGAATGACCAGGAGGTCCCCGGGCCGCCGCGCGCTCACATCCGTGGCCCTGTGCATTGCCGGTGTCGGGGTGTTCGTTGCAGTCGCTGCAGTTTCCGCGCGGGACGTTGAAATCAATGACCGGCACCTCATCACTATTCTGATACTGCTCGGCGCCGTCCTCGCCGCGCTCGGCACAGGTTTCGGTCTCTGGCGCCACCGCTGGGGCGCCGTCGTGTTCACCGCCGGAGCCGGGATCCTCTTCGGGTTCGTCGCGGTCCTGGCCAAAACCGTCATTGCCCGACTCTTCCAGGGCGACTTCGAATGGCTATCCCTGACATGCCTGGCAGGGCTAATCATCGCCGCCCTGTTCGGGACATTCCTGGTCCAAAACGCCCACACCCGAGGGACATCCGAACTCGTCGTCGCAGGCCTGACAGTAATCGATCCGCTCGTCGCCGTCACCCTTGGCATCACCGTCCTCGGTGAGGCCGACACAGCCCCGGCAGAAGCATTCATCGCATTCCTACTCGCCGGCGCAACAGCCGTCGCCGGAGTCCTCCTGCTGGCGACGGTCAAAAAGGCACCGGCCAGCGCTACGGCCGAATAACCCGGACCCGGCACAGCTGTTTCAGAGTGGAGACTTGGATGCGTCTGCCCGGGCAGATCAGTACGGCGTCGGCCACGGTCGGAGCCGGACCCGCCTGCAGTCGCCAAGATCGACGAGCCTCCCGGTATTCCTCACACGCTATTAAGGGTGGGTGGGAACATTCAACCTAGGAGGTCTTCACCATTCCGCGGTGTATGTCATGTCTCATGACCTCGTGGACACTTCATGTCTCAACTGATCGTGGACAGTTCATGTCTCAGGACTTCGTGGACAGTTGCTTGGCCGTGCCGTTGAGGCCCGATGTAGACGGTTCCTTTGGGCGGGCGCGGGTGGCTGATGATTTCGGTTCCCCGTGCGTCGAAGAACATGATGGTTCCGTCGTCGTAAAGGACGTGGATCTGTTCTCCTGCGTGGTTCGTGCCGATGTAGAAGTGCATGCCGATGACGGTGACTTCGCCCTGACGCCCCACCTTTCGTTGCACGCTCTGGCGCGGTGTGGGCTTGCGGGTTTCGGGGGTCGGGGGTTCGGGCGGCAAGACTTTCGCGGTGGCGTTCCAGGCCTCGGCCGGCGTCGTGCCCGGCGGCAGCGCCTGGGGTTCACGCTCGGTGTTGTACTACGTGTCGAAGACATCGACATGGGCCTGCAGTTCGGCGATGGCCCCGGCCCGGGGATGGCGGTTCAGGTAGGTGTGCAGGGTCCGGTGGAAGCGCTCATTCTTGCCCTGGGTGGTGGGTTTGTAGGGTTTGCCGGTGATCGGCACGACGCCCAGGGTCTTGAGGTACGTGATGGCGGTCGGACTCCTTGGCGTCGCAGTTTGGCGGCGACGCTCAGCGGTCCGTAGTCATAGCCGAGGCCCTTGAGGGACTCCCGGGTCGCGAGAGCCAGTTCCGCCAACGACGTCTCGACCTTGGCCGGGCTGGTCGCCGGCCTGGTCGAGGCCGTTTCCATGGCCTTGACCGTCCCCACGGCGGCAGCAGCGGCCCTAATCTTGTAAAACCAGGCCCGGGACACCTTATGACGTTGGCAGAACCGGGTAACCGCACCCCTCTCCGCGTCGTCAGGCCATGTCGCCACCAAATGCCGGATCTTGATATCGGGGTGCATTTTGCTCATGACCCGAGCAAAACCGCTCCGAGTGTCCACGATGTCCTGAGACACACTGTCCACGATGTCCTGAGACAGAAATGGCCATTAAGTCATGAGACTCAACAGGTCGCCACGGCGACACGCAGACTTCTGAACAGAGGGAAGACGGACAGGTCCTGGACTGGGCCGGCATGCGCGCGGCTGGCCCGTCCCCGCTCCCCCGCTCAGACTCCGGGCCGGCACTCCCCCATGCCGAGAAGGAACAGACCGTTAAGGTCTCCGGCTTGGTAGGTGGTCACTCCGAGGGTGGCGGACGGATACATCAGCTGCGTCGGGTCCTGGACGTGAGCCAGTCCCACGAGGTGGCCGAGTTCATGTTCGATGGTGCCGCGGGCCTGGGCCAGACCTTCCTGCTGGATCATGGCCTGCAGGCCGGGCGCGTTCAGTCTCAGCTGACCGCTGACATAGGTGAAGCCGGTGGTTCCGTTGCGGACCGCCTCACTGCCGCCCAGGCCCAGGACGGTGTGGGGATCCCTGGCGGCGGTGAAGCGGGGCTCCTCGGCGGTGGTTTCCCAGGCGATGAGCACCGGCGCCCAGCGGTCCCCGTACCGGTCCGGCTGGTAGGCCTCGCGCTGCGCGGACGGGGCCTCGGAGGTGGCCCCGTCGTGGAGGAACACCAGCCCGGTCGCCTGGGATACCGCGGCGATGGCTTGTTCGATGAGTTCGGGTCCGTCCGCCGGCTCGTTCGCGGTACGAACGACGTAATGGATCGGCCGGCACGGGTCGTACGTGACCGGCTGACCGCTCTTGTCCTTGTTCGTGAAAGCGTAGGCGGAGGACGTGGCGGCCACCGGTGCGGGCCGGCCCAACTGGGCACGGGCCTCTTCGTGGCCCGGAGTCGGGCTGGCAATGAGGGGTACGGACCCGTTGATGTCATCCGGGGCAGGAGAATCGGCAGGGTGCGGGCCGGTCTTGTAGATCAGTGGGCCATCGTCGCCGCTGTCGCTGGTGGGCGGAGCTTTCGCGGGGACGGGAGCGGGGGCGGAGGCGGAGGCGGAGGCGGAGGCGGAGGCGACAGGGTACGCCGGCGGCTTCAGGTAACCATGCATAAAGAGGTTGAGGCCGAACAGTAGTGCGCCGGCGGTGACGGCCGCGGTGACCTTGACGCTGCCCCGGTAGGGCCGGGCCGGCCCCGGGCCGATGCGCGAACGGGTATCCCGATAGAAGGGGTGGGTGTAGGCCTGATATGCGTCCCAGCCCGGCGGCGGAACATATGCGGGGTCGTTCCAGTTCTCGGGCGCGACCGGGGCTCCGGCCTGACCATGCGTCCACAGCGGAATCCGCTGCTCTTCCCCTGGCTCCCCCGGTTCATTCATCGGCGCCTGCACCCCCATCGTCGTCGGTTCCGGTGTCAGCGTAAGGGAAACCGAGCCGTCGCACCACGTCCAGGGCCGCTTTTACCCCGGCGTCGTAGCTGTCCTCGATTTCGCTGCTGCGAGGTTGGCTCCGCAAACCCCACACGGCGGCAGCGTATTCACGATGAACCCGGCCGCGCACCTCGGTGAGCTCGTGCTCGGCGGCCATCCGCAGCCCGTGCGGGGTCTGGTTCCTGGACCGGCAAAAGGTCAGCAGGTACCGGTGCCCGTCGGACGGGTCATGGATCGGCATTTCCAGAGGTGGATTCTAACCATCGTCGCAACACCTGAGCATTTCAGGAGTTGCAATGGCAGTAGAGAAGAAACGGCAGCTGAAACGCCGGGCGGCCCGGTGCACTGACGCGGCGCGAAGTGTGCCGTAGGCTCACCGCATCCAATCTTCCCGAGAAAGAGCAGACCACGTGACAAGTGTTCCCCCGCCCCCAGAGAACTACTGGCCCTCTGGCCAACCGCAGGCGCCCGGTCCGTCCCCCAGGGTGCAGGCGGGGCCGCCGTTCAGTAAGGCCGCGATCGCAGGGTTCGTGCTCGGCTGCGCCGGGCTCGTCGTCTTCGCCTTCGTCGGCCCGCTCGCGACGGTCATATCACGCGTCGGCCTGCGGCACACCAGGGAACGCGGGCTCCGCGGGCGCGGCCTCGCCATCGCCGGCATGATCCTCGGGGTCGCCGACTTCGCGTTCTACCTCATCAGCCGGTACGTCATGCACCCCTGAATCCACCTGCTGCCGCCAAGCCTCCGGCGTGGCGGTGGACAAATCGAACGGGCACAGTCCCATCGTCATCCCGACCCCCAGCGGACGAACTCCGGCACACCACACAACGCCCCATTTTGGGATCAAATAGTAGATGCCCCGCCGACCGCAGACCCTCACTCTGCTGGAGTTCGGTTGGCGCGTCGTCGCACCCGGCTCGAACATTGCGGAACACGTGAACTTGCCGGGCCGTCCGCGTCGCCGCCAGCGTCAGTCGACTGGGAGGCCGGCCTTTCGCCGCTTCGCGTCGGCCCGCGTAAGTTTTATCAGGCCGCCGAGGCGGGAGACAACATAGACCACGAAGCAGCACGCTGCAGCGATTAACCAGCCAAGGACCTTGAACAGCGTTCCGTCACCAGTATTGGCGTGAATAAACGACAGAAACATGAAAGGCACCATGAGACTGAGTCCACCCAGACCCACGAGGAATTGATACTTTCGAAAATACTCCAGCGTCTTCTTGCTGTACTTCCCGGATCTCTCGAATGCGTCCATGCTCATCTGCTCTGGCAGCCTTCCTTCGCTGTGGTCCGGATCATCCGGTCTCCAGGCCCCGTCCGGGCGGTGGCACCGCCCACATTGTTCCGTCAAAGAAGTCCTGCCCCTACCGTTTGCATTCCGCGGCGCATTAGCGATTGAGTCCACATCTTCCGCTATGGACCCATCGAATACTCCCGCAAGCATCGAAGAGTTCAGCCGAATCCTGCCCAGAGTGGGTACCGATCGGACCGTCCTTGCGGGGCTCCAATCAAGTTGCGCACTCACGGTAGAGGATCCTCCCTGGCACACCGCTCAGAAAGCACTCAACGAGGATTGGTACCGCACTTCGTTTAGTACGGAACCACCCATCGTCAGTTCTTTGATGGTGCCGTCCATTGTCATGCCCATCCGTTCGTAGAAGTGCCTCCCACGCTTATTCGTCTCGAGAACCCAAACG
The DNA here is from genome assembly GCF_052113245.1 of Arthrobacter sp. YAF34. Classification (NCBI taxonomy): domain Bacteria; kingdom Bacillati; phylum Actinomycetota; class Actinomycetes; order Micrococcales; family Micrococcaceae; genus Arthrobacter; species Arthrobacter sp. YAF34. The sequence continues at coordinate 15,055 of NZ_JBFRCV010000011.1, read as the reverse complement.
GTGAGTGCGGTGTGGCCGCTGTTGCGTAGCTGATTGAGTGCCGCGTCCCATAACTGACGTCCGACTCCGGCACCAACGTGCTCCCGAACGAGGTACAGGGCAGTCACCTCTCCGGTTAGCGCGTCGGCGTCATTATCCCGGCTGCTGTCTGCGTGGACGAAGCCAACGATGTCCCCGCCAGCCACGGCGACCAAAGGACGAGGAAGCATCTCCTCGTGCAGCATTTGGTTCCAGCTTGCCGCTCGCTGATCAGCATTGAGTCTTTCCAGAACGACATCGGAGATTAGTCCGCGGTAGGCCCACTTCCACGCGTGGACGTGTACCAGCGCGAGGTCCTGTATGTCCTGATCTTTGGCAGGGCGGATCTCAATCGTCGTCATATGCCTATTCAACAGGGGTAGAGCGGGTCAGTAGAGAATCTGGCTCGGCACAACTCACCGCCGGTCACGAATTTTCACCTCGAAGCCGTCCGCAAGACGATCGCTGTACGTACAGCGCAGTATGTCGTCTTGCGAGGAGTGACGGTTCGGGTTGGCCCCTGTGACTACGACATCAAACTCGACTTGTCCAAGCAGTCGGTGTGTCGGAGGCCGAGCCCGTTCCTGGGCGTCGTGGTGGCCCGCTCCCCCACAATTTTGTGCGACCTGCAGCCAAGCCTGCTTCGCTTTTGTCGCTCTGATCTTCATGGTGCTGGGCCGTTCCCCGCCGAGAGTCAGCGCGCCACATGCCGCTCGTGATCCGAAATTCCCACGGGGCTCCCATAAAGCAGGCGAGAGTGTTGACACTGTCCACACCCCCTTTGGCAGGACAAATGGAGCCCCTGCTGCTCCCGCGCCGCAGACGAATCGATCGTGATCGCAGCTGACTCTTCCCGCAGGCCCATCCTTTACCGAACACTCCAGCCGGTAAATCAGGTCCTAAATGCTCACATGCCGATGGAACTACCCGTTCGGTTTGCAGTTCCGGTCATCGGACACGCGCCGGCAGTAGGGTCGAGCTGTGAATCCTACAGAGAGCCGACAACCATGGACCTTCGCGGCGGTGTGCGTGATGGTCGCCGCGCTGACGCTCCTAATGTTTGGCCTGCTTTGGGGGTCGGTGATCGAGCTGCTGCCTGGCTATGTTGCGGCGTACCTGCTGATCGGAGTGTGCATATTCGGTCCCTCCCGGAAGTTGCCGTCGCTGCGGCAAGCCGTGGCGTTCCTGCTGCCCGGCGCCGTGCTGGTTCCCCTGGCACTTCTGAACCTGGGTTTCTGGGGCGGCGGCTGGCTGCTCGGCCTGCCCGCCTGGGGACTCCTGCTCAGCCGATGGACACCAGAGGACCAGCTCAAGCCTGTCCAGCTGCTGAAGTTCCTAGGGCTGATGGTGCTGGGCTTGGTAATCTTCACGTTCAACGTCATCTACCCGGTCTTTAGCCTCGGCCTGTTCCTGCTGCCAATCATTCCGCTCACCCGGTTGGCCTACTCCGAGTACCGGGCAAGGCTACTGCAGGCGGCCGCGGAGGTTCTTGTGGCCATAGCTGCTGTCGTGCTAGCCCTAGTGATCCCCGCACCTGACGGCTCATGGTCCTCGCCCCTGACCTACGCAGGCGGAGCGGCGACCGCAGGCCTGATGATGGCCTATTGGGCCTGGGGACTGCCGCGCAGATATTCCCGGCTACGGCAGTTCGATGACGGGGCAGTTGTCTAAGCACTGATTCTCCTGCTCACGGTGCCCGTTAGCCCTCTGCGGGACGCCTGCGCGACGAGATGGTGCCTTCGATGGTTCGGACGGCGTCGGCATATTGCCGCTTAAGCCCAGGAACTCGGACCGATCTTGTCGTCTGGCATGGAGCCCTAGCTGTGAGTTGCGTTCGCTGACCCGGTGGGTAGGCTCGCGGCATGTCACAAGGTCGGTCTGACTCAGCAAGCCCGGTCCGGGCTCCGCGCCGAAGGAGAAATCAATGAGCAGTTCCGCATTGCCGGTGCTAATTGCCGGAGTATTTTTCCTGCTCTGGGCGGCAATCTTTCTCACGTGGGCGCCCGTGGACACTCTCCGCATGGTCACTGGCATCATCTTCGTGCCGATCGGCCTGGCACTGATCCTCAAGCACTTCATCGGCCGCCGACCCGCGAAACGCGAGCACTCCATGGCCTCAGCCGATGACCACTAGGACCCGAGCGCTCCGTAGCTTGGCCGTCTACACGGCCGGGTTCCTGCCGTTCGCTCTCTTTTGGCGTTCCATCGGCTTCGTGCCGTCCGTGCTGGTCGGCGTCATAGCCACGTTGGTGGTCGCTCTGATGTTTCGCCGGCACGATCCAAAGTCCCGCGCAGCCCGCACGCTCGACCAATCCACCGAACGGGCGAAATGATGGGCGCCGGACGATGGGCATTTCTCGTGTTTGCCGTAGTGCTCCTGCTCGTCTCGGTAACTCTTGCCCTGCAGGGATCTGCGGGCCTGTGGTTCACCGCAGTGGCCATGGGAATCGCGATTTTCACTACCCTGCGCTCAGGACTCAAGCAACGTCGCCAAAACCAAAGCAGCTCGGCGTCAGAAAGCTAGCGCGGCGGCTGTGTGAGTTTCCCGCGGCGCAACCAGAACGGCGCTGAGGTCAGCCCCACCACCGTGTGGATAAGTCAGCTTGAGTCAGGACCGGCCGGTCGAGGTCATGGCCCAATCTGGGGACGTCGGGTGCCCAGCCAGCCCGACAAGCGTCAGTAAGCCGGTGGCCCAACGGACGCTCGCGTTCGCTAGGGGGCTCCTTCAACGGACACTGCATTCATCAGCTCGCCATCACGGCGTCGCACCAGCTTCAACCCGTATGTGGTTTGCTACTCTTGCCCGTCGCTGCCCCGTGCCAGCTACTAGGCTGGCGCCATGGAATCGTTGCCCAATGCTGCGCCCGGTGAATGGCTCAAGCCTCTGTTGGATATCGTGTGGCACGACATGCACGCTGTCGTGCCACGGGGCTTTCCCGCCTACGCCAGGATCTTCCATCCGGTTGTTCGGGCCCGCCCTCAGGACACCGGAACGTGGCACGGGCATCCCCGAACGGACGTCCTCCCCCTCGACGAGGAACCGGTCCGCTGGTCTGTCGTGGCGGGTGCTTTCGGGACCAAGATGCACCCGTTGGCCCAATTCCACCGACTCCTTGGGCAAGTACCGAACCGGCAGGAAATCTTCGACAGCGAGGGCTGGCGTTATTCTGAACCCCTAACCGGCAATCTCGCACCGAACGTACTGGCAGCAGTGGCTGCCCGCCTCTGCGAACACACCTCAACGCCGGACAAGGGCGTGTCTGCGATATGGGAGGGATGGGGAGGCCTTACAAGCTCCATCGGCTACGCCCGGCTCACTTTTTCAGACGACTCGACTTCCGTGGAAAATACTCCCGATTTTGCCGCACTCGACGGTGGGTCTGGTTCCGGCCTGCTACCGACAGAGGTGATCAACGGCGGAACACTGAACCTGCCGGGCCGCGCCTATTACCTCTTCAATGCCGCGCCACAGTTTTACCGTGACCCGGGTTGGGTGAATCACGTGCCCTGGCACCATTCCCCACAATTCCCGCAGTCACCGAGCGTCCTTTGGCCGGCGGACAAAAGCTGGGTCCTGGTTACGGAAATAGACTTCGACTCCACGGTGGTTGCGGGCAGCCATGAACTCGTATCGGCACTAGTGCGGGACCCCGCCATCGAGGCACTGCCTCTGGACGAGGGAGCAGACCTGACATGGGACGCCGACGTTCCCAACCGTCCTAGGCAATAGCCGAACCCTTCACTTCAGTGCGGCCCATGGTGCTGGCACCGTTGCTTCTAAATGCGTAGACAGCCCACTGAGGCTATCCCGATGAGGGATCGGCGGATTCAGGCGGTCATTGCAACAGGAGTCCTTCGATCAACAAGCGACTTAGATCCGGTCTCATCCAGTTCCCCCTGTATGTACTTCGTCGACCGTACCGTTTTCAGCACTGCACGCTGCCCCATCCGCGTCCGAAAGGGGATCCTCTTACGGGACAGTGAATCCGCGCGTGTCTTTTAACCCAAGGTTTCGCGATGCTCTGGAGCGGAGCAGCGTGCCTCGAGTTATCGGCGATGGCCTGTGTTATCAAGTCCTACGAAATGCGATTGGCCCAAGGTCTGATCGCGGTGAAAGTCACGAAGCTCCCGCTCCGTATCCGGGTCCGATCCCGCAGGGGGCCGGAGCGACTTCCGTGAGATGTCGCGCCAGATAGACGCAACGACTATGACCAGAGCGCCGATACCTAAAATAATCCATTCCATGGTTTCCCCTAAGGTGCCAGTCTAGCTCGCGGCCTTTGCCCCGCGCTAAGAACTTAATGCCCCCACGGATGCCCGTTGAAGGATCCCTCAACGTGCGTCACCGGACTCTGCGCTTGGGGCTCATCCATCGTGGCGCGAGTTCTCAATAAGCCTCGGACATGTGCCGGTATGACACCGCGGCGAACGCACTGCCCACCAGGACTCCCGTGACCGCCCCGACAACCGCTGGCACGGCTGACATCGGAAGAATGCTGAAGAGCACATAGCCCAGCGCGCCCGAGCTGATGAACGCCACGACCCCGGTGACGAGGGCACGGGTTTTACGGGTCGCCGTGGTTACGAGGAATCTGGCCAACAAAACAGCGCCAGCAACGAGCAGTCCCAGGATTGCTATAACGAACCCTTCGAGGACCAGGAAGAACAGACCCCAGACGAGAGCATAAGCATTGATTTCGTGGCCCCATGCGTGACTCAGAATGTGAACTGCGGCTCCGGCCGCGCCCAGGACGGCACCGAGGCAGAGCAGTCTGACCGATACGTTTCCGGTGCGCCACCACCCCGGCCGGGTGCTGTTTTCCGCCATCCTTATCCCTGTCTGTTGAAGAGTTGCCTGTGCCGGGAGGACCTATTTGTTGATCGGCTTGTCCAAGTCGAGGCTGATGGTCTGGCACGGGGCGAACTCATCCCGCGACGGGGCGAGGTCGTACCAGGCTCCCGCGCCGCCGGTGAGCGGGCGGTTCGCTGATCTCAGATCAGTGACACCGAAACGGAACTCCACCTGACGTTCGTTGTCACCGGGTGCGGTGGTGTAGGTCAGCGGGATCCCGGCCGCGTCGGCGGTGAAAGAGCCCCGGGCGCCGTCGATCTTGAGTCCACCGGGTATCAGCCGCACCCTGGTGCCCGCCGGCACGGGCCGGTCCGCGGCCAGCGACGGGTTGTACTGCAGCAGCTGGGCCGTGCTGCAGCGGAACTTGTAGCCCAGGCTGTCGAGAGAGTCGCCGTCCACAGTGGTGTAGAAAATCGCCTGCCCGAATGAATTTTTGACGGCGGTACCCGTGCCGGACCTGCTGTCGACCGGGTTTTTCTGCAGCCGCAGGTGCTTCCCGGCGAGGAGAAAATACACGCCGCCCTTCTCGTACGTAATGGCGACTTTGTTCGCTTCTGCCAGCTGCTCGTCGGTCAGTCCGAACCGGTACGTGATCCCGCCCACGGTGTCGTTGGGTGCAACCACATAGCTGGTGGGGATGCCCTTGGCATCGACGACGGCCGTTCCCTTCGCGCCGAGGATCGGACCAGGGGCGGGGATGAGGCGAAGTTTTGTCCCCGTTGCCAGGGTTCCCTGTTGGTGGAGGGCGTTGAATTCAGCGAGCTTTGCCTCGGAGAGCCGGAAGGAGTGGGCCACCATCTCAGTCGTGTCCCCGGGGAGGGTCGTGTAGAAGTCCGCATTGCCGAACGAATCGGACACCACCGGCCCCAGCGCCGACTGCAGTCCGACGTCGGCCGCGGCGGCCGTCGCTGATCCTGTTGGAGTGCCGACCCCAGAGGCGACCGGTTGCGGAGACGGATCGTAGGAGCATCCCGCCAATCCTAACGAGAGCAGGACGGCGGTTATTGCGAATTTCCAGACCTCTTTCGGGCCTGCTCCTTGCTGCGTTTCCACGGTCCCCCTGTACTTTGTGCGCCTGCTTACGAACATGCGCAGACCACCACCGTGGGTCTCACTCATCGTGGTTCAACTCCCCCAAGCCGGGCCGCACTGCGGCGCTTCCGACTGATCCTATGCCGTGTGCCGGTTCGAGGGCGTTGAGCCTCGCGGTGAGCCAGCCGAGCGGCTGGCCGATGCCCCGACCCTGCATCGGAACAAATACCGGCCACGGCCGTCCGGTTGAGGATCCTTCACCGGGCAGGTTCGATGCCCGACGTGCAAGGATGGGGGCCATGTTGGCAGATTTCGTGAAGGCCTTGAATCAGGGCAAGAACCCTGACTTGTACGAGCTGGAAAACGCGGCCATGGACCGCAAAGGCATCGTTTGGGACGCGCTCAGCGCCGCCGCACCATGGGCCGGGAAGACCCTTCTGGACCTTGGTTGTGGAACAGGATTCTGGCTTCCGCGATATGCGACCCACGCCCGCGAAGTATTTGGGGTCGAACCCGACGTCGATCTCTTGCCCTGGGCACGCTCACGGACGCCGGAAGCCCGGGTCCTTCACGGTTCTGCAGAACACATCCCACTCGGCGACGCGTCAGTTGACGTCGTCCACGCTCGATTTGCATATTTCTTTCCAACACCCGGAAATGACTGCTCGGCCGGGCTCGCAGAGGTCATGAGGGTCCTGCGTCCGGGCGGCACGCTGGTTGTCGTTGACAACGATCAAATCAACGGTGACTTCGCCGACCTCCTCGCTGTTAGTTCCGCTGCCGAGAACCAGGGCCATGAAGACTATGTACGGGAGTGGTGGTCAGCCCAAGGAGCACACACCACCGCAGTAATGAGCACTTGGGAGTTCGACACACCACAAGACCTTCGTGCTGTCGTTTCTATGGAGTTCCCGGATGGCACCGCACAGACCTGGCTGAACGCCGATCCGGATCGGTGCCAGCTGACTTACGGATACTTGCTCCATCATCTCAGCCGCCCTGCAGCCCAGGGCGGTACACGGTAAGCGCAGCGGCACCTGTGTTTCCGTTGCCCGACGAGCGCAACGTCGCCGACCTTGATTCCCGACGGCACTCGCACAAACGAACGACACTTATCCAATGAGCAGGCCTCATGGGAGACGCTTCGGAGAACCGCCTGTTAGTCGGTGGCCCAACGGGCGCTCCAGCGTTCGATAGGGGATCCTTGAACGGACAATCGCCGGTGGCGTCCGGTAGCCGATCGTATTTGAGATGCCCGCGGGAAGTAGGCGGCGTTAAGCCCGGCTTACCGTAGGACGCATGAGCAACGAGCCGAGAAATCACAATGCCTGGCACGGGTTGCTGGACACGCCTCGACTTGTAGTTCAGCGAGCCAGCCACTGCTCGCGTGTGATGGCGTACTCGACCTCGCCCAGCTCGCTGCCGGGAAGGGACTGATCGAACTCCGCGCCGAACGTGCGGATGTGGCGCAGGCCCACGGCGGCCATCGTCGCCCGCGACGCCGTATTGACGACCATCGTCTCGGCGAATACCCGGTTCAGCCCGAGGTCTTCGAAGCCGTGCCGGAGGAGCTCCCGGGCTCCCTCGCTGGCTAAACCCTTCCGCCAATGCCGGCGCAGCAATCGGTAGCCGAGCTCAGCCTGTCCCTCCACGGGGCCCTGGTCGGCTCGCTCAGGGGGCTCAAGGATCCACCACCCCACGAACTCGCCGTCGACGAACCCAGCCCAGAAGCCGAGGCCGGGCACAAGCTCCGCAACCGCTAGCCGGTTCAGGTGTAGTCCCTTGACCTCGTCACGCGTTCGCGCGCGGCCCGCGCCCAAGTATCTCATGACCTCAGGATCTGAGTCGAGCTCCACCTCATACTCAAGATGGTCGTCCAACAGAGGGACGAGCCGGATGCGATTGGTCTGTAGCGAAGCTTGGCCCATGAAGGCAGCCTAGCCTGCGAACTCGACTCCTTCGCGAGGACAGAGGAACGGTAACCCATCCTTGAGCGAGACACGTCCGCACTGGAAGTGCCTCCGCGCGGTCTAACGCCGCGAGAATACCTTCATGACCTCTCACGACGATGACTTCGAGATGCCTTTCACCCCGGTGCCGCGCGACTTTCCTGGGCACAAAATGCCGCCATCAGTCCCGCCCGGAATGCGACTTGAACTGAGTCGCTCGCGCATCGTCAGCGGTAAGGAGCACGCGTTCGAGGAGTGGATGAACATGCTCAATTCGCGACCCGACGAACTGCAGAAAGGCCTCTCGGCGGAGCGTGCGGTCTTTGAGGCATCGTTCCGTAGTGTCGAAGCCGACGGTTCGACCTGGATCTATCATTTAGCTCTCATGGGCGAGGAATCGGGTGGCCTCGACGAGTCCATCCCCATTGACGCTGGCCATGCGGCGTACAGCCGGAGCGTCAAAGAACCGGGCTGGGAGGAACTAGAACCTCGCTTTATGCTCACGCCAAATCATCTCCTCGAAGCGATGAAGCGCTGGGCCGCCACCGGACGCGAATGAGATCTGGACTGTGGCGGGCGCCGTAGGCTCGACTGGTTCTTGAGCGCCCGCAAGCGGATCCCTCAACGGACACTTTGCGGGACTGGTCTAGCACGCCAGGGCAGCCACGGTCCGGTGTACCTGTTGCATCGGAGAACAATGTACTTACTGGCAACAAAACTGCTGTACTGGCTAACGAGGCCCGCAGCGCCGGTCGTCGGTGCTCGAAAATGCGCCGACCACCTCAGCGCTTCCAAATCAAGGAACTGACACCATGACCGTTTCTCACAACCACACAGACTCACCCAATGTGATCCCGGGTATTGTTCAAGCCTCCATCTTCATGGTGGGGGCTGTCGTCTACGGCATCATGACCGTCTCGGCGGGAAGCCCTCTCCTGTGGGCGCTCTACGTTGTCCTCCTTTTCTTGGCTGTGGCCCTCTCCGTCGGGGTGCTGCGGTTCCGGATCAAGCGAGAACCAAAGCCTCGATGGATCATCCCGCTGGCGTCTGCCGCTCTCATCGTCGCCATCATTTTCGGCGCCGCGCACACCGCTCTCGGCCACTAGATCCCGGATCTCAAAGGGTCAGCGGGCGACCTCGGCCATCAGCTCCGTCCAGTAACGTCCGTATGGGGATCCTTTACCGGGCGTCAGATTTGATCGGCCGCCGCGATTAGACGTTCAACCACATCCGCCAGTTCTGAGACCGGTCGACGACCATCGAGTTCGAGTGTCGCTCCGTTTCGAAGAAGCGGTTCGACGTCGAGAACGTATCGGCGGATCACGGACTTGTCAGCCTCTGAGTTGCCGTAGGGATTGTTCGCACGAACCGAGACTCGCTCGATGAGGACTTCTACCGGTGCGCTTAGGAGAACAACCGCGGCGAAACGGTCATAGAAGCGACCTTGATTCTCGACAGTCCCCGAGACGACCAGGGACGAATCAGATGCGAGAAGTGCCGACATGCGCGGTTCATCCCATGTTCCGTCAGGAAGCACCCAGTCGTCGTAGTCGGTGTCGATCGTTCGGTAGCCCCGCTTGGACAACTCGCGCAGCACAGTTGTCTTTCCCGCCCCTGACATGCCGGTGATCAGAACTTGAGACATGGGAGCCAGCGTAACCGGCGCGCCAGTGTGTCCATAAGCCGATGGGCAATCGGCATCACGAGTTAGGCTTCGCGTATGCATGCGATTGAAGACCCTGTGGAAGCTGCGGAACTGGCAGTCTTTGCGCGCAAGTCGCAATCGCTTGCCGCAGCGGCGGCCGAGGGGTTGCCGGGGAAATTCGAATCCCACCGACTCGGTGGATTGAAGGCCACCATCGCAACCGCAGATCAGTTCGATTTCCTCAACACCATTGAAGGCGTCACCGATCAGTCCGTAGCGTTCGTGCCCGACTTGCAGATGAGATTCGCTAACCCGCAACGGACAACAATCATCGCGACCCACCCGTCGCAAGAACTCGTGCACCAGCTGCGAAACCAGGGATACGAGCCGACGGCACCGCGGCCCATCGCGTACCTGAGCCAGAATGATGACTTTCGAGCCGGGAAACTGGACGTTGCCGGGTGGCAGGTGCATGAAGTCTCGACCAAAGACGAGGCCACACTCTTCATGGAAATTCTTGAGGCAGGATATGCGGCAACGAGCGCTGTCGCGGCTCTCATTCGGGCCGAGCATGCACTTCCGTCAATCCGTCGTTTCATCGCCCGGCGCGACAATCAGCCCCTCGCCGCAGCGGCAATGTCCATACACGCCACCGGCGCTGTGCTAGGTGGAGCATGCACACTCTCAACAGCGCGAGGCGCGGGAGCACAGAGCGCGTTACTGTCACACCGACTTCGCCTCGCAGAAAGCCTGAATATTCAGCTATCTGCGGCCACAGCGGCACCCGGATCGCCAAGTATCCGAAACCTCGCAAAGCTGGGGTTCACCATCGTTGAACGAACCGCCTGGCGTCGCAGGTGAATACGACGAATTATCGACCCGTAAGGCGAACCTTGGGTTCTTTACCGGGACATCAGAGTGATTCACAAGGGATTCAGAACGTCGGATCTCCTGCGGGCTCCGGATTACGCCGTCCCGTTTCAAACGGACTCGTTCTGACCAGATTCCGCCAGGGTGATCCCGGCGACAGACCAGTTCTCGCGGGGGAGCTCGTGCAGGATCACCCGGATCGTGTCGGGACGGATTTCCATGACCTCGGCGTAAGTAGCCGTTAGCGCAGCCAACAGCTGACGCTTCTTTTCAGTGGAGGCAGGGGAAGCATTGAGAACCTGAATGAGGGGCATCCACAGATTGTGACATCGTCTCCAACGGAACATGTGGACGTCGAATCGACACGATGTGTCCGGAAGTGAGCATTTCGTTGGGGCCGGCCATCGCGGTCACGCTGGACCCGCCCATAGGCGCGTCCGGTGACGGATCGTTGTCAGGAAAGACGAGCTCGACGCCGGGAAGACGGGACTCCCCGCTGGATTAGGCTGTGAACAATGACATCGATGAGAGTCGTGCCCCGCGAGCAGTGGTCACAACAGCCCATTCAACCGACCGCCGGGTCCTACTGGCTTCGATGCAACCGAATCATCAAGGTGGTTCTCGTGATGCTGGCTGGCGTGGTTGCTTTCGCCCTTGTGGCCCGCGGGATCCACCCGACACCATGGTGGATGGTCTGGATTCCACTCTCCATTTTTGTGCTTTCCTGCGTCTATCTCATGACCATAAGTGCCTTGTCCCTGCGCCCCTACCGTGCAGAACGCCGCCTCGGATATACGACATGGCCCTCAGGTCAGGAAATTGAAACCTATAAGGGCAAGCGCCCCAAATAAATGGGCCTTCCCTGGTAAGTGTCTCGCCCCCGCCAAGAGGTCTCAGCTTGGCTGCTAACGGGGAAACGAGGCCATTTAAAGCATCAGCCACACCTCGCTGTCATGCCCGTTAGCCGGTCGATCACCGTGCCCAGGAAACGCGCCGCTACGTTCCGTGCAGGTGCTGGCTCAGTCCATGTATGTGAATCGCAACGCTAAATGGCGTTCTTTTTGCAGCGCTAAGTGGCGCTCCTAGCAGTCGGCGCCGCGTCGGTCTTCAGAGGGTGCGCCTTTGGAGCTCGCGGTACACCGTCGTCCGGGACACCCGGAACAGCTCAGCCAGTTCGGCCTGCGTATGTTCGCCGGCATCGTGCAGGGTCAGAAGGTGTGTCCGCTGCGTCTTGGACAATTTGGGCTGCTTGCCTTTCAGCCGCCCCTTCGCTTTTGCGACCGCCATACCCTCGCGGGTGCGCATCCGGATCAGATCCGCCTCGAACTCGGCCACCATTCCCAGGACGTTGAACAGCAGCCGGCCTACCGGGTCGATCGGGTCGTGACTGTTGCCGCCGAGACTAAGAACAACCCCTTTGGCTGTCAGCTCATCGGCAATGTCCCTGGCATCAGAAAGGGAGCGCGCCAGTCGGTCGAGCTTGGTCACCACGAGCGTATCGCCGGCCCGGCACGCCGCCATCCCCTCACGGAGCCCAGGGCGCACCCGATTCGCTCCCGTAAGTCCGTGATCGACGAAGATCTGGGCCTCCTCTACCCCCAGGGCAAAGAGGGCCTTGCGTTGGGCGGTAAGGTCCTGGTCGTTCGTCGAGACCCGGGCATAACCGATCTTCATTCCAGTCATAGGGAGCATGGTTGCAGTAATCCCCCCGTCACCGTGCATTTGATCGTGCGGGTCTTACGTACATGACCCAGGCCAGCAACTGCGCGGAACGTGGAGGCGGGCTTCCGCGGTACAGTGATCGACCGGCTTACGGGCGCCCCATGAAGGACACTTCTTGGCACTAGAGTTCGGAAATTGGTTTCAAATCCTCGTTACACTTTGTGCACTGCCGGACATTAACCGGGTATGAGCTTGCAGCCAGACTTGGGGGAACGCTTGGACTTGGAGCGGAAGAAGTTCTTTTTGGCAGCGCATGCGGCCTGCCATGATCGCATTTATCGTTATTTCCGCCGTCGAACGAACGATCCGGCTACCGCCGAAGATCTTTGCGCGGAAGTCTTCCGGATTGCATGGGAGAAGTCTGGGGACGAAGGCGACCTTTCGGTGCTCGTTCTTTTTGGTGTTGCAAGGAACGTCCTGCGAAACCATGCGCGATCCGCTATCAGGTCCGCAAATCTCCTGTCCTCCTTGCACAAGCAACGGGCCGAACGCTCCGATGACTCCGAATCATCGGTGCGTGAGGCCTTGGCTGGGTTGAAACCCGACGAGCGCGAAGTGCTTCTACTGACTTACTGGGATGGATTCACGTCCAAGGAAGTTTCGGATCTCCTTAATACCAGTGCTACGGCGATAAGAATGCGCCTTCATCGAGCGCGCAAGGAACTCAGCCATTTACTTGAGACAGAGCGACAGTCAGAGGAAGCACAACGATGAGTAAAGACGTACTCTCCGAACGCATCAACTCTGCCGATCCGGCACTGGAAATAACCGAGGCCGAGTTCGCCAGAAGCCGGGCCAAGAGCCTCCTGTTTATGGACTCGGAGGTCACCCATATCGCTGTGGGCGGGTCCATCAGTGAGTTTCACCGTCCTCCAGCCAAACGCCATTGGGGGCGCTTGTCCGGGGTAGGTATTGCTGCGGCTGCTGTCGCCGCCGTCGTCGTCACAAGTGTTCTGACGGCCTCAGCCCTGCAAACACCGCCGGCTGAGACAGCGGCCACCGCGGCTTCGCCGACAGCCAACGTCCAGGCCTTGTCCTCCGGTCCTATGCGCGATCTGTTCGCGGCGGCCGATGAGGTGCTGGTCCTCCAAGCACTGCCGAACAACCGGGCGTGGAACAAGGCCTACGAAGAATTTATGGCCTCACCGGACAACCTGGGTAAAAAAATGCCGGGACTCGGAACCGAGCCAATTAATGTCCTTCAGGTCCTGAAGGGTTCCCGCACCGTAGGGAAATCCACGCTGGATGTGGCCTCGGCCCCGGACTCGTGGAAGGACACCAACACCGTGACCCCCCTGACTTTCCTCGCCTTCGCGGCCCGGGGCAACGACGGCAAAATGCACCTCATGGGCCAGCCGAAGGCACTACTGGAAATCCAGAACCTCCGGAGACCGACCCTTGCCGACCCGGTCACCCACAAGCCTGTCGACGTAGGCGCCGAACTGCTCTCGCGCATCAACGCCGCACCTACCGGCGATACCCGAATCGCCACCTATCCAGCAGCTCCTCCGGTAGCAGCCGGCAACGATGTCATCCGCGAAGACAAGAAAAACACTGACGGTACATCTGAGGGGACCATCCACGGGCGCCTGGGCGCCGGCGAGGCGTGCTTCACCTTCCAGACTAGTAAGGAGACGGTCTACCTGCGCTGGCCGGCGGGCTACACGGCTGCCACCAGGTCCCTGCCACAGAACTCCGACGGCAGCTTCAGCATTGACGGGTCCTCCCGCGGCGACAGGCCGGTTGTACTCAATGACTGGGGCACCATCTATGCCTACGACGGTGACCCGCGGCCGCTGATCACCGGCACACGGACGACCGAGAAGGCTTCCTGTGGCAGTGAATCCCTGCCTGTTTTCGACGTCACACCCCCGTGGCCCGGGGCAAGCCCCTTCGGGAAAAACCCCCAAGGCGGACCTGCGCTGCCTTAGCGGCTGCGACGCGAAGTGCCCCATCGCCTGCCCCATAGCACGCGCGATCCCCGTCCAAATTAGAGGTCCCGAGGAACCGACGGCAAGAGTCGTAGTCTGCTGGGAAGAGAAAGGCCCGGGGAGGGTAAATCGTTTGCCACCTCGGGACCACAGCAACAGGAAGGGTCGACAGGCTCCATGAGTATGGACGCATTCGAGAGGTCCGGGAAATACAGCAAGAAGACACTGCAGTATTTTCGGAATTATCAATTTCTGGTGGGACTGGCTGCGATGGGTCTCATGTTCCCATTCATCCTTCTGACGTTCATTCACCCCGACACTGGTGGTGGAATGCCATTCAAAATTGTTGGTTGGATTATCGCAGCCGCAGCCTGCTTTGTCGTCTACGTTCTCTGCCGTCTGGTCGGTCTAATTCGACTTACGCGGGCCGATGCGAAGCGGAGAAAGGCCGGCCTCCCACTCGACTGATGCTGCGGCTACCCTCATTCCTCGAATGTGGGGGCGCTCCCTGAGGAGCAACGCCCGCGGAAGTTCCCGAGCCTACGGCACACGGGTAGTGCGTTCCATTAGCCGATCCCCTATCGAACGCAGGAGCGCCGGTTAGACCACCCTCTATCGGGCGGGCCCGGGGTCTGCTCTGGCCTGGCTTCACAAGAGAGTCGCCCCACATTCAACTCAGTGAAAACTGGTCCGTTGCAGTGGTATAGCGAATGACTGGCGCGCCGCTCGAGCCTTCGTCTCTAATCACAACATCTCGACGAAGCGTGGTTCCGAGCTTCTTCATCACGTGGGCTATGCCGGCTCTTCGTGGTTTGTGGGGAATTGATTCCGTGTCGTAGCTAAAGAAGGGGCCCGTGGCCCTGCTGGGATGAGTGTGTCTAGCATTCAACCAGGAACAGGACCACGAGCCTTGACTGAGCCTACCGGGGCGGCGCCTGACGCTGCCACCTGCTGGGATGAGTGTGTCTAGCATTCAACCAGGAACAGGACCACGAGCCTTGACTGAGCCTACCGGGGCGGCGCCTGACGCTGCCAC